>CAJOIL010000048.1 GCA_905234525.1 uncultured Lachnospiraceae bacterium
AAGTGAAGAATTCCTATCTTCCGTCTTATCATTATGAATCATATTATTGAAGATTTCTTTAGAGCCAACAATGACAACACATTGCTTGGCTCTTGTTATTGCCGTATATAATATATTGCGAGTCATAAGATTCTCCGCCATCCTAAGAAGCGGAATTACAACGGCAGGATACTCGCTACCCTGCGACTTATGAACGGTAACAGCATATGCATGCTCCAATTCTCCAAGCCCCGAGAACGGATAATCCACATATCTTTCATCATCATATCTCACTCTGAGTGTAGAGGTCATCCTGTCTATCATTGTAACAACACCCATGTCACCGTTAAATACGCCCTCTCCGCTCTCAATTACTATATTGTTATTAGAATAAATCTTCCACTCTAATTGATAGTTATTCTTAATCTGCATAACCTTATCGCCCTCGCGAAAGAGCTTATCGGCTCCGAATTGATACTCTGCCTTATCATATGATTTCGGATTAAGCTTCTCCTGCAATGTCTTATTAAGTTCCACCGAACCAAGCATACCCTTCTTAGATGGTGTTAAAAGCTGTATGTCCTCGGGCGCTACATTAAGATAGTTTGGCAGCTTATCCTTTATAAAGCTTAATATCAAATCAATAATAGCCTGCGCATTCTGCCTTCCGGCATAAAAGAAATCATTACTCTTCTTCATAAGATTAACCTCTTCTCCTCTATTAATCTTATGCGCATTGGTAATGATATCGCTCTCATCAGATTGACGATATACCTTATCAAGTGTCACAACCGCGAACTTCTCGGTAGCAATAATATCCCTTAACACATTTCCCGCACCAACAGAGGGCAACTGATTGACATCTCCTACCATTATCACTCTTGTTCCGACAGTTATTGCAGTAAGTAAATGGTAGCATAACGAAATATCCACCATAGACATCTCATCAATAATAACCACATCACAGTCAAGCGGATTATCCTTGCCTCGTTCAAATGACGGCTTAACGCTACCCGACTCCATACTGCCCTTAACCTCTAAGAGTCTATGTATCGTCTTAGCATCTCGTCCGGTTGCTTCCGTCATTCTCTTTGCCGCACGACCTGTCGGTGCCGCCAAAAATATCTCCATTCCTTCCAATTCGAAGAATTCAATTATCGTTCTAATCGTTGTTGTCTTACCTGTACCGGGGCCACCCGTAAGCACGCATACTCCGTTTGTTACAGCCGTCTTCACCGCATCACGTTGAAGAGCATCAAGCTTAATGCCTTGGCGCTTCTCTATTATGTTAATCGCTTCATTCAGCCTCTCTTCACCTATTGTAAATGTGTCATCAAGACCAAGTATCATTCTCGCAACGCCAAGCTCCATATAATAGTAAGCACTAAGATACACATTTTCATCCTTGACAACAATTTGCTTTTCTATTGTAAGATTCATAAGATAATTATCAAGCGAATCAATTGTAATCTCTAATAATCTGCATACCTTAGCCAATAATTCGTCATATTTAAGAAATGTATGACCTTCTAATGCGCCTTCATTAAGCACATATACAATAGCCGACTTTATTCGATAGTCAGAATCAACAGACATATTCATCTTAAGCGCGATATTATCCGCTGTCTTAAAGCCTATTCCATCAACATCCTCTGCCAGCTTATATGGATTCTCCCGGATAATGCGATAAATAGCTGTACCATAGCTTGCATAGAGCTTATATGCCAATACCGAACCTATTCCGTATTGATCCAAAAAGATCATTACGTCTCTTAATTCCTTTTCCTCAACAACCTGATCGGCTATACCGATTGCCTTCTTAACGGATATGCCTTTAATCTCAGACAGCTTAATCGGATCCTCCTCCATAATACGGAGTGTATCTTCACCAAAGCGCGATACTATTTTCTTGGCAGTTGCCTTGCCTATTCCTTTAATCGTTCCGGAAGCCAAATAATGCTCAATACCTGCTATATCCGTAGGCATAATAACCCTAAAGCTATCCACCCTAAACTGCATTCCGTATGTCGGATGCTCTTTGTATTCGCCTGTCACATCAAGTGACATCCCCACCGATACACCCGGAAATGTACCCACAATAGTAATGTCCTCCTCTAGAGTAGAGAAGGACATTACTTTATATTCACTGTCATCCGGACTAAAAATAATTGATTCTACGTATCCTTGAAGTGTGGTTTTTTGAATTTGGTTATCTTGAAGGCTGTCCATTTAATCGTACACCTATTCCTCATCTTCTTCCTTAGTGCCGGTTGCGGCTGCAGCTGCTTGCTCCGGTGTAACATTATCAGCAGCTTCTGTTACTTCTGCTGCTTCTGTGGCTGCTGTCGCTTCTGTCGCCTCATCTGCAGCGGCTGATGTATCCATGCCGTAATTACGCTTCATCTGTGTCACAAGATCTTCTGTAAGTCTGCCACCGTATTCTTTAACCATCATAGATGCAATATCCTGAATGGTCGAATCCATATAGTAATCCTTAATCTGAGAATTAGCATCAGACTCTTCTTCATCCATCTTAATTGTTTTCTTAACACTCTTAATTACTTGCTCGAGCATGTAGCTCTCAAACGACTCAACCGCTTCAGTCAATTCTTCGTCGCTTGAATTCGCATTTACCGCACCAAGCTTATTTGATATCTTATCAGCATTGGCGTTATTATTCTGTGTTGCGTAATCTGTATTAAGATAGCCCGTCATTCCATCAATTGATGCCATAAGCTCTCTCCTTATATAATCTCTTATTATGTCTACTTATGATTATCTCTTACTATGTCTACTTACGATTATCTCTTAAGATTGTTAGCTGTATCCATCATTGAATCCGTAGTTGTAATAACCTTAGAATTCATCTCATATGCTCTCTGCGCTACGATAAGATTAACCATCTCATCAGCCACATTAACATTAGAGCCTTCCAAATATCCCTGTGCTATCGTACTTGGTATAAGCCCCGGATTAGTGTCTTCACGCATTGCCGGGCCTGATGCCGCCGTTACCGCAAGCAAATTGTTAGGCTGCTTCTCAAGTCCTACGGGATTCCTAAACTGGAATAATCCGATAAATTGTCCCGTACTAACCGCTCTGCCATCAGGAAGTCTGTATGCAACCTCACCTGACGTTCCTACACTGACACCTGCCGCACCTGCTTCATCGGGAAGTGTAATGGCATTACCGTTCCTATCAAGAACTGCGTTACCCATGTTATCCGATAATGTAAGTCCGCCTGCAGCATTAAGGCTCCATAAGAAGTCACCGTTACGTGTATAATAAGCCTGACCGTCCGCGCCTCTTACACCGAAGAAGCCACTTCCGTTAATACAGCAAGCCATATTATTGGCACTTGCAAGCTGAGCACCTTGCGTGTAGCTTGTATTAATAGATGCAACTCTTGCGCCGAGACCTACCTGTGCATTGGTCGGCTTAGTTGCACCGTTAGCCGTTGTCGTTGGCTCCTGCAGGGTCTGATATAATAATGATTTAAATTGTGTGCTTTGGGATTTGAAGCCGGTCGTATTAACATTAGCCAGGTTGTTAGCGATTATATCAACGCTGGTCTGCTGAGCCTTCATGCCCACTGCGCCGGTCCATAATGATCTAACCATAGATGTGCCCTCCTTTTACTCCCATATTGGATAACTGCGTAATCAGCGAAGGACCAATAAGTGTTAAGTTACCGGCGCACCCTTTCAGGGTACGCATACGACTTCCGTCATGAGCGTACACTTATTGAACCTGAGCTTTTTTTAGACTTTACCAACCTCGTTAACAGCCTTATCTATTGTAGAGTCTTCAGTCTGAATCATCTTCTGACCTGTCTCATAAGCTCTCTGAATAGCAATCATATTTACCATCTCATCAACCACATTGATATTACTCATCTCGAGTATACCCTGCTCAACCGTTCCTGTTGCTGCAATGATTTGACCTCCGTCAACCAATTCGTACATATTCTCTCCGTACTTAGCGAGAAAATCATAATTTGCAAAATCAACAACGCCCAATTGCGCAACTACAACACCGTTCTGAGTAACATTGCCGTTAGCTGAAATAGTGTAGTCCTGTGTTGGGTCTATTCGAACACGACTATTAGGGTTACTACCCATGGCTCCTGCCCTATCAAGCAGGTAATCGCCGTCAACTGTTCTGAAATACCCATCATTGTCCACGGTAAAAGCACCATCCCTGGTATACTTAATGGAGGTTACACCCTGTTTGTTGGTAAATGATATTGCAAAAAATCCATTGCCTGAAATAGCAACGTCTGATTTCTTGTCAGTTACCTGAAAGCTTCCTTGCGAGTAGTCGGTATAGGTCTCACCAAGCTTAACACCAAGATTAACGGCTCCGATTCTGCCAACATGTGTAGGCGTCGTAACATCCTTAATCCTGTAAGCCAACATATCACGAAATGCTTGTGATGTAGAGCCTTCCTTCTTATAGCCGACTGTATTAGCATTAGCCAAATTGTTAGCTAAGATATCAAGTCTCTTCTCCTCATTAACCATTCCCGTGAAAGCGGTATAGAGTCCCTTAACCATATAAATCCTCCATTACACATGAAACTATACGAAATTATATTACACGTATATCTTAAGTATCGGACACTTCGTCCGAAATATTAACCCAATTATAATCTACATCTTAAAAAGATAAAGACCCGAAAAAATCGGGTCTTAAACACTACTCCGCAGAAGAATCACCTGCAAGAAGTTCTACATATCTACCTGTTCCGATGGCAACGCAAGTCATTGGGTCTTCTGCTGTCATCGTATTAATTCCTGTTCTGTCCTCGATGAGTTCTTCCAATCCTCTAAGAAGAGCTCCTCCTCCTGTTAGGACGATACCTCTGTCTGCAACGTCGGCTGCAAGCTCCGGTGGCGTCTTCTCAAGTACCGAGTGAATAGCCTCTACTATCTGAAGCGTTGCTTCCTTAAGCGCTTCCTCTGTCTCTTCTGATGATACGCTGATTGTCTTGGGAAGACCTGTAACAAGGTTACGTCCTCTGACATCCATCGTCTCCGGCTCGGGAAGCGGGAAACATGTACCGATGTTAATCTTAATATCCTCAGCTGTACGCTCACCTATAAGTAGGTTATGCTTCTTACGCATATATCTTACGATTGCTTCATCAAAGTCATCTCCGGCAATCTTAATCGATGTACTTACTACTGAACCGCCAAGTGAGATAACAGCAATATCCGCTGTACCACCACCTATATCAACCACCATATTACCACATGGCTTGGTTATATCAATTCCGGCACCGATAGCTGCCGCAATCGGCTCCTCAATAATCTTAACGTCTCTTGCTCCTGCCGCAAAGCCTGCATCCTCAACAGCACGTCTCTCAACCTCAGTAACTCCTGAAGGCACACATACGCTGACAAGAGGCTTACGATAGCTCTTCTTACCGAGTGCTTTCTGTAAGAAGTACTTCATCATCTTCTCAGTAACGGTATAATCAGAGATAACTCCCTGACGAAGAGGCCTTACTGCAACGATATTACCGGGTGTTCTACCAATCATAAGACGTGCCTCTTCACCAATCGCCTTAATCTTATTAGAGTCTCTGTCAAAAGCCACTACAGAGGGCTCCTTTAACACAACTCCCTTACCCTTAACATATACTAAAATACTCGCAGTTCCAAGATCTATTCCTACATCTGACGAAGCCATAATTATCTCCTTCCATCTATATAGATAAGCCCAATATTAATCGGACCATATTAAACACAATAATCATACTCTACATTAATAGAGAATGCACTAATCATATTATATACATTTTCTTTGATTTTTCAAGGTTTTTCGTAACTTGTAGCCAAAAACTTTTTATAAGCAATTTCTATTTCATTTTTATTTCATATTTATTTCACAGAATTAACATAAATAAGCTTTATTATATAAACGTACTAGCCAACAAGGCTATTATTTCATAACTAAGCACTAGAGCCCGGCTCTAGTGCACTCCCCGATAATAATCTAATTACCATGAGTTTTTAGATATTATATATAACATTTTTCTCCTCTTTCACAGTAGAGAAAGACTAAACAATCTACTGAACATAACACATTTATTATGGGGCACCCCTCGGAGACATCCGAGGGGTGTTTCATTATAGTATCTTACGTAAGAACTCGCCGGTATAGGAGGTGGGATGCGTTGCCACTTCCTCAGGAGTGCCGGTTGCAACAATGGTGCCACCACCGTCTCCGCCCTCCGGTCCTAAGTCGATAATGTAATCCGCCGTCTTAATAACATCAAGATTGTGCTCGATTACCACAACGGTGTTGCCTCCTTCCGAAAGCTCTCTTAATATATCAACAAGCTTGTTAACATCCTCGAAGTGAAGACCTGTTGTAGGCTCATCTAAGATATAGATGGTCTTACCGGTTGAGCGCTTACTAAGCTCTGTTGCAAGCTTAATACGCTGTGCTTCACCGCCCGACAATGTCGTTGATGGTTGACCGAGCTTTATGTAGGATAAGCCTACGTCGTAGAGTGTCTTAATCTTACGATAAATGCTTGGCACATTCTTAAAGAATTCAAGCGCCTCCTCCACTGTCATATCAAGAACATCATAGATATTCTTGCCCTTATATTCTACGGCAAGCGTCTCTCTGTTATATCTCTTACCTTCGCACACTTCACAGGGAATATAGACATCAGGCAAAAAATGCATTTCAATTTTGACAATACCGTCTCCGGAGCATGCTTCACATCGCCCACCCTTAACATTGAAGCTGAAACGTCCCTTATTATATCCGCGTTCCTTTGCATCGCTCGTAGATGCAAAAAGGTCTCTTATTGCATCAAATACACCTGTGTAGGTTGCGGGATTGGAGCGAGGTGTACGACCAATCGGAGACTGATCGATATTAATTACCTTATCAAGCTTGTTAACTCCGTTAATACGCTTGTGTTTGCCGGGCACCTTATGTGCATGGTTAAGAGTCTTAGCAAGGCTCTTGAATAATATTTCATTAATAAGCGAGCTCTTGCCCGAGCCCGATACACCGGTTACACATGTCATTACACCAAGCGGAATCTCTACATCAATATTCTGTAGATTGTTCTCACGCGCGCCTACTATCTTAAGAAAGTCCATAGACTTACGACGCACATCAGGTACAGCCACTTGCTTTTTACCGGAGAGGTATTCTCCCGTAATCGACTCCTTACATTTCATAATCTCTTCAGCCGTACCGATTGCCACAACATCTCCGCCGTGGCTTCCCGCACCCGGACCGATATCAACTATGCAATCTGCTTCACGCATGGTCTCCTCATCATGCTCTACAACAAGCAGTGTATTGCCCAAATCACGAAGTCCCTTAAGTGAAGCGAGCAATTTCTCATTATCTCTCTGATGAAGTCCAATAGATGGCTCATCAAGTATATAAGCAACTCCGACAAGTCCGGAGCCAATCTGCGTTGCCAGTCTGATACGTTGCGCTTCGCCACCGGAAAGGGAGCTTGTTGCGCGCGCAAGATTAAGATAATCAAGACCGACGTCATTAAGAAATCCGATTCGACCGCGTATCTCTTTGATAATGCCTTCACCTATCTTGAGCTGCTGCTTGTTCAAATGAACATTTGCCATATAATCAACCATATCGCGGATAGGCATGGTCGTAAGCTCATAGATATTCTTATCATCAATAGTTACCGCAAGCGACTCCTGCTTCAAGCGCCGGCCCTTGCAGACAGGGCACGGACTAATCTCCATGTATTCCTCATACTGCTTCTTGGTATACTCGGAGCCGGTCTCACGATAACGACGGTGAACGTTGGCAATAAGTCCTTCAAATGTTATATCGTAGACACCACTGCCACGCTGTCCCGTATAATGGACATCAACGCTTTCTTCCGTTCCGTAAATAAGGACCTGCCTTGCCTCTTCAGATAGGTCCTCATAAGGTGTATCAAGGTCAAAATCATACGCTTCAGCAAGCGCCACCAAAAGCTGATACGTAAAGCTTCCCGGCTTATTCGATGACTGCCAACCCATAACCTGAATACAGCCTTCATTGATGCTAAGACTCTTATCGGGAATCATTAAATCCTCATCGAATTCCATTCTAAAGCCCAATCCATCGCACTCGGGGCATGCGCCAAACGGATTGTTAAATGAAAAGCTTCGAGGCTCGATTTCGTCAATACTGATTCCGCAATCAGGACAAGAAAAGCTCTCTGAAAATCTCATGGGCTCACTGCCGATAACATCAATAATTAATAAGCCCTTGGCTAATCGAAGCGCATTTTCAATCGAATCAGCAAGACGCTTCTCAATACCCTCCTTAACCACAAGACGATCTACTACTATCTCTATGTTGTGCTTGATGTTCTTATCAAGTGTTATTTCTTCTTCCAATTCGTATTGATTACCGTCAACGATAACACGAACATATCCGCTCTTCTTAGCTCGCTCAAACAGCTTCTCTTGACGACCTTTACGGCCTCTGACAACAGGTGCCAATATCTGTATCTTAGTTCGTTCCTCCAAGCCCATAATAGCATCAACCATCTGATCAACCGTCTGCCTTTCAATAACCTTGCCGCAATTGGGGCAATGCGGAATTCCGACACGGGCATACAAGAGTCTTAAGTAATCGTATACCTCCGTTACCGTGCCGACAGTCGATCTTGGATTATGATTAGTTGACTTCTGGTCAATGGAAATGGCCGGAGGAAGGCCTTCAATCTTATCAACATTGGGCTTCTCCATCTGACCCAAGAATTGTCTGGCATAGCTGCTTAGCGACTCCATATAACGACGCTGACCTTCGGCAAATATTGTATCAAATGCCAAAGAGGACTTACCGGAGCCGGAAAGACCGGTAAGCACCACAAATTCATCCCTTGGAATGTCCAGCGATATATTGTTAAGGTTGTGCTCCTTAGCACCGCGTATTTTGATGTATTTCTTCTTATCCATACTTGTCTTCTTCCTATATATAACGTGTTGCGAATAATTATTTTATCACGTATTAAAATGTTTGGAAATAGTAAGTGTGTGAACTTTTGGTGTAGAGTGCATTTCCATCGTTGACTGAATTAGGCAAGATTATCGGGCAAAGTGGGGATTAATTTTCGCTGCAATGAGTTTTCGGACAGTCTCTCACTTGACACGGCCTAGCGTAAGGCATATAATCATCTCGTAAATGTGTAATTAATAGGGGAGCCTTCAATAGGCTGAGAGTGGATACTTTCCAGACCCATAACCTGATTTAGGTAATGCTAACGTAGGGACATATTGTTATTAGATTAGTTATGACAGACGACCTGCGCAATGGTTGTCTTTTTTATTACACATTTATAAGAGTTATTCCGGGGGCACCACTCAATAACTCTATAAATAATTAATGAGGTGAAATTATGTACACAGCATTAACAATCGCAGGGTCCGATTCCTGTGGAGGCGCCGGTATTCAGGCTGATATCAAGACCATGACAGCACTGGGAGTATATGCCGAGTGCTGTATATGCGCACTTACCGCGCAGAATACCATGGGCGTCAATGCAATTAAAGAGGTTGAGGAGGACTTTGTAGGAGCGCAGTTAGACGCAGTATTTACAGATATCGTTCCTGATGCAGTTAAGATAGGAATGCTAAGTAATTCCGACATCATAAAAATGGTTGGCTCCAAGCTTAATGAATATGATGCGAAGAATATTGTAGTAGATCCTGTCATGGTCTCCACAAGCGGAAGTAAGCTTATGGCAGATGAAGCAATTGCAACTTTAAAATCACATTTATTAAAAGAAGGAACAGTTACTACGCCTAACATCCCCGAGGCTACTGTGCTGTGTGACATGTCGATTACTACGGCAAGCGATATGGAGGCGGCGGCGCGTTCAATCTATGAAGAGTTCGGATGCGCGGTTCTTGTTAAGGGCGGGCACGGCATTGCAGATACCGCCAGGGATTATCTGTATGGCGATGGCATCTCGGAGTGGTTTGAGTCTCCACGTGTAGACACAGACAACACACACGGAACAGGATGTACGCTAAGCTCAGCTATAGCAGCTTATTTGGCCAAGGGGTTTGATCTTGTAAATGCGGTAGCACATGCGAAGTCGTATTTACAGGGGGCACTTGAAGCGGGGCTTAACTTAGGTCACGGCAATGGGCCGTTAATGCACACTTGGAATATACAGTAACTAAATTCCTTCTAAGCAGAAGGAGTTATCATGAATAAGAATCTCAAAAAATTAATATTAGCAGCAATCTTTGCAGCGATTGCAGTTGTCGGCTCTTTGTTTTCATTTCCGATATTCGGATCAAAATGCGCACCGATACAGCATGTTATTAACGTAATGTGCGCCATCTTCCTTGGTCCATGGTACGGCCTGGGATGTGCGTTTGTATCGAGCCTAATTCGTAACCTATTGGGACTTGGCACGCTAATGGCATTTCCGGGAAGTATGTGCGGAGCACTACTCGCGGGGCTACTCTATATGTGGCTTAAGAAGCGATGGGGTGCCTACATCGGCGAAGTATTCGGCACATCGGTAATCGGCGGGCTTTTAGCTTACCCTATTGCAAGTCTTATAATGGGCAATAGCGAAGCAACATTATTTGCATATATTGTGCCGTTTCTGATTAGCACGGGCGTCGGTACGGTTATAGCGATTATCATTATAGAAATCATGGCAGGTACGGGACTGCTTAAGAGGCTGCAGGATATGCTAAAGTAAGCGTTAGCGCGACAGGGGGACGGGTTCCTTGTCGCGAAAATCGTACCAATCTAAAATTAGCGCGCCCTGTCGCGCTAATTATACAGGAGGTCATATCATGCAGTACACAACACAAATGGATGCGGCACGAAAGGGAATTGTTACGGATCAGATTAAGACTGTGGCATCAAAGGAGCAAATGGACGTAGATAAGCTACTAAAGCTTGTCGCTGAAGGCAAGGTCGCAATTCCTGCCAACAAGAAGCATACTTCACTTGATCCGGAAGGTATTGGTTCTATGCTTCGCACCAAAATCAACGTTAACCTCGGCGTCTCAAGAGATTGTAAAGACTACGACCTTGAGATGCAAAAGGTTATGAGCGCCGTTAACATGGGTGCTGAAGCCATTATGGACTTATCAAGCCACGGCGATACGGAGCCGTTTCGTAAAAAGCTGACAAGCGAATGTCCTGCATTGATAGGCACTGTTCCCGTATATGATTCGGTTATCCACTATCAGCGAGATTTATCTACGCTTACCGCACAGGATTTCATTGATGTTGTAAGATTGCATGCCGAAAACGGTGTTGATTTTGTTACACTTCACTGTGGCATTACACGTAAGACCATTGATCAAATCAAAAACGTCGGACGTAAGATGAATATCGTAAGTCGTGGCGGTTCGCTTGTATTCGCATGGATGTCAATGACCGGTGAAGAGAATCCATTCTATGAATATTACGACGAAATTCTTGATATATGTGAAGAATATGATGTAACTATATCTCTAGGCGATGCATGCAGACCCGGATGTCTTGCTGATGCAACAGATGTATGTCAGATAGAAGAGCTTGTTCGTCTCGGAGAATTAACAAAGCGCGCATGGGATCATAATGTACAGGTTATGGTTGAAGGTCCCGGCCATGTACCGCTTGACCAGATTGCCGCTAACATGAAGGTTCAACAGACAATCTGCATGGGTGCACCCTTCTACGTACTCGGACCTCTTGTAACTGATATTGCTCCGGGCTACGATCATATCACCTCTGCTATCGGTGGTGCCATGGCTGCCATGAGCGGAGCTGCTTTCCTTTGCTATGTTACGCCGGCAGAGCATTTGGCTCTTCCTAACTTAGATGATGTAAAGCAAGGTATCATTGCTTCTAAGATAGCGGCACACGCCGCAGATATTGCAAAGGGTATCCCGGGGATGCAAGACGTGCCCTTGATTGGGATGCACAATTTGAATGTGCGCTCGATCCCGAGACGGCCAAGAAAATCAGAGATGACAGAGCTCCCGAAGATGACCATTCCGATACATGCTCTATGTGCGGTAAATTCTGCGCCGTTCGAAGCATGAATAAGGCGCTGTCGGGAGAGTATATAGATATACTGTAGTATTAATAATAGCGCGACCTATGTCGCGCTTTTTATTCTTCAGATAGAGTCTGGCGCTCCCAAAGTCCGGCGTACTCGCCACCTTTGGCAAGTAATTCTTCATGTGAGCCATCCTCTATAATTATACCATCCTTTAACACAACAATTCTGTCAAGTCTGGCAACTGTCGATAGTCTGTGTGCTACAACTATTGATGTCTTACCTTGCATAAGATTTTCCAAAGCATCCTGAATTAGTTGTTCGCTCTCGGAGTCGAGTGCGCTTGTTGCTTCATCCAGCACAAGAATAGGCGCATTAGTAAGTATAGCCCTTGCGATTGCAATACGTTGTCTCTGACCTCCGGATAATTTAACTCCACGTTCACCCGTTATTGTTTCAAATCCATCAGGAAGCGTCTCGATAAATTCTAAGGCATTAGCATCTATTGCTGCCTGTCTTATCTGCTCATTAGTAGCATCAGGTCTGCCGTATGCAATATTCTCGGCAATGGTTCTGTGGAATAGCAACGGCTCTTGCGGTACATATGCAATCTGACGTCTTAAGCTCGACTGACTAACCTTGGAAATGTCTTGTCCGTCTATATTAACAGTTCCCCCTTGAATATCAGAGAGTCTTAACAGTAATCTGGTTACTGTCGTCTTGCCTGAACCTGATTTGCCGACAAGTCCGATTCGTTGTCCCGATGGAATATGCAAATTGAAATTATCGAATACTTCTGTGGGCGCATTACCATCTGAATAGCTAAAGCTTAAATCTTTAAATGAAATATCTCCATGTGTTACCTTAAGCTCAGGCGCATTTTCCACATCATCCACAAGACGAGGCTCATCAAGGATAACTGTCATATCATGCGCATCACCAAACGCTTGATTAACCGACTGCATAACGGATGTAAGCATATTGAATCGAAGGGTCAGGTTGTTGGTATAAGAAAACATCAAAATAAGTGTACCTGCACTTATTCCAAACCACGGCTGGCCGCCTGTGATAAATACAGTCATTATCGCCATTAGAACAACTATAAGTCCGGCAGCAACCGATCCCGAGAAAAGAGAACCTTTCATTCGCTTAGATTCATTACAATATACCTCTTTGTTAACCTGCTTGAATGTCTCGCGCTCAAATTCCTCTCGGCCGGAAGTCTTAACAGCCAGGATGTTAGTAATAGAATCAGACAACTGACCGGATAAGCGATTCTGCGTACCGGCAGCTTGATTATTAAGCTTTTGTAATCTGCGAAACAAATGATATACAACAACAACATATATCGCAAGAAATACCATAACAATTAATGTATAGATTGGTACAAGCGGTGCCAAAATGCAGATAATAAGAATAACAGTTGCAACAGAAGGTATAACCGAATACGTAAGAGTCTGAGTAAGCTGATTATATGCACTTGTGAATTTGCTGGTTTGACTTACCAGCGCACCTCCAAACCTATTGTTATGAAATGTCATGGATTGATTGCTAAGCGTATCAAAGCATAGAATCGACAAGTCATAATATGCTTTAATCTGTAGCTTCCAAAGGCTATAGTCTTGCAGCTTAGAACATATCTGCCCCAATACATTACAAAGAATCAGTAGTATTATTTCAGTTCCGAATATAGAAAACACGTTATCGCTTGTTATCGTTTCGGTACTAATCTTATCTACAATATCGCTGATGATCAGCGGGTTGCCGAATGTTAAAAAGAACACATAACCAATCGATGCTAATATATCCAAGACAAAATAAGGCCAATGCTTAGCAGTGATCTTCCGGAAATAATATATAGTTCTTCTTGTGACTGATTGTTCTCTCATTGAAATTCCTTACGCGACAGGGGGACGGGTTCCTTGTCGCGCATGTTATAGATTAGCTCAATTATCGCGACAAGGAACCCGTCCCCCTGTCGCGCCTTCATTAATATTACAGTATATCTATATACTCTCCCGACAGCGCCTTATTCATGCTTCGAACAGCGCAGAATTTACCGCACATAGAGCATGTATCGGAATGGTCATCTTCGGGAGCTCTGTCATCTCTGATTTTCTTGGCTGTCTCGGGATCGAGCGCACATTCAAATTGTGCATCCCAATCAAGGGCACGTCTTGCATCAGCCATCTTATCATCAATGTCTCTTGCGCCCGGGATACCCTTTGCAATATCTGCGGCGTGTGCCGCTATCTTAGAAGCAATGATACCTTGCTTTACATCATCTAAGTTAGGAAGAGCCAAATGCTCT
>CAJOIL010000049.1 GCA_905234525.1 uncultured Lachnospiraceae bacterium
TGCGGAAGATGGGACTTGAACCCACACGAGCTTATCGCTCACAAGATCCTTAGTCTTGCTCGTCTGCCAGTTCCGACACTTCCGCATATAGTCTAACTCTTAAGGCATCCGACAAGACTCTCCAGTCTTGCTCGTCTGTCTGTTATCAGCAGAGCTGATAACCAAGAGTTCCGACACTTCCGCAAAACACAAAATATTTTATCAAAAAATTCCATACTTGTCAATCACTTTTTTGAATAGAATGCACAACTGCTCTTACCGTGCTCTTTGATGTAATATAATGCCTTGTCTGCACATTTGAACATATCATCATATTCCATCCACTCATCGCCCTTTAATGCGCAGACACCGATTGAACATGATACATGAACTCTGTCATCAGGCATCTCAATCTTCTTAGCATTGCGAAGAATATCAGCGGCAATCTTCTTCATATCATCCTGAGTCTCCCAAGTCTTAATGAAAATCATGAACTCATCACCACCCATACGACCTGCGATATTGTCGGGGCCTGCAGCCGTCTCGATTGTCTTAGCTACATGCTGGATTACTTCATCACCGGTCTGGTGACCGTATGTATCATTAACAGACTTGAATTCGTCGATATCGATAATCATAAGTGCAAAGTTAGTATCTCTGTTCTCTTGCATATATTCTTGTGACATCGATTCTGTAGCGGCACGATTGTAAATGCCTGTAAGCTTATCTGTCATACCCATCTTACGTAGCTTCTCGCGATGCTTACTCTCATTAATACGATGAGAATACAGAATGTGTATAATATACCACGCCACAACAAATGTAAGTATTGAGGAGAACATATTGATATTGAATATCTCTTGTGACTTAACAAAGAACGATACAACAACTATCGCTACTGTCTCTATTGCATTAAGAATAATCGCCACATTATATGAATATATAAATACAACAGGCATACCTATCATAATGGGCGCAAAATACACTGCCGGCTGTTCCTTCTCAAACGGAACTACACTTACAATTACAAGAAATGCCATAACATACAATTGTAATATGGCGCTTACCGCTTGGACTTCTTGAAGCGAACGTTGCTTCTTGCGATATCTGAAAAAAGCAATGATAAGTACTATTACGTGAACACCCCAATCACTGAAGAAAATGGGTATAATTATATTGTATGCAATAAGAACAAGAAAATACAAAACCGATAAAGTTATAATCATCCTTTGGTTAGTGATTATTACTTCATCAACATTATCATGTATGTACTTCTTGGATAAAGCGTTTATTTCCCCATATTTAACGCGCTTAGTTCTCTCTACACCCTTCTCCATAACAACTCCCAAATAAGCAAAATCTATTCAGAGCATTCAACGTAGTATTGCTAATCAAATTGCCTTGGCTCTGAATGGTTATATTATAACAGATATAGCTTCAGATTTACACCTAAATTCCAGACTTTTCATTTCTCCGAGATATTCTCCGTCGGCATGAACAGTCATCTCTCTTTCCAAATCAATCTTAACGGACGAAGAATCATATATGTCAAATCCATCAATCTTATCATGACGAGCAGCAAGCAAAAATCCAAAATCAGCAAAACACTTCACTCTTGGAATGTCACTTACACAGCAAATTGATAATTTGCCGTCTGTCGCTTCAGCCTGTGGTGCCATAGGTACTCCACCACCCTCCCAAGGATAATTCATTGCTGCGCAAAATATGATATTGTGCGGAGTCTTAACCACACCATCATCAAGCTCTACCGTACCGTCAGATAGCGGCATTGAAAAAAGATTCTTAACGGTTAGAAGACCATATGTGGCAGAACCCATTCCGAACTTATTAAGGAACTTCTTAAGCTTGGAAGTGAGTGCCTGCTTACAAACAGCTGCATCAACACCAATACCGGCACTGATTGCAAAAAGTCTCTTGCTTCCATCTTCACATACAACCTCGCCAAGATCCATCTTTAGCACTTCATCGCTCTTAAGTATATGAAGCAATTGCTCAATGGGTGTTCTCTTATTAATATCAAGACCACGACCAAGATCATTACCGGAGCCTGTCGGAATATAACCGAACTTAACCTTATCAAAGTTACTCATACCGTTAATAACTTCATTAACGGTTCCGTCACCACCAACAACGATTAGTTTAATGTCATCACTGTCAATACTACATATCTGTGATGCAAGCTTACCTGCATGACCCTGTGTAGCAGTCATGTAATACTTAAATTTTACATTTCTACTCTTAAGCTCGTCCTTGATATCATACCAAATCTGGCGTGCCTTACCTGTTCTTGAAGTCGCATTTACAATAAAATAATACATATTACTCTTCCTTCCAATTAGCTCTGCCGAATCGATAGTTCATTTCCTTAATCCTATTATTAAGATCATCTGTAAGTGTCTCGGGTCTAATCCTCCACTCCCAGTTGCCACCAATTGTAGATGGCGTATTCATCCTGCAATCATTACCAAACTCCAAGAAGTCCTGCATCTGAATAATACTAAGATCCGCAACCGATGAATGTGCACCTCTGATTACTCCCCATGCCCAGCCTTCATGATCTGATATACCAAGATACGCAAATGTATTGGTCCTAATCCAGTCTGATGTATTCTGAAGCCAACCAAGCGTTGTCTCGTTATCATGAGTGCCGGTATATACGACATAGTTAGTTCCGTAATTATGTGGCATATAAGGATTTGTTCCGTCTCCCTTATCAAATGCAAATTGCAATACCTTCATACCCGGATATCCTGTATCCTTGAGCAATTTAACAACATCATCCGTAAGGAATCCCAGATCTTCAGCGATAATCTTAACATCGCCCAATTCTTCCTTGATTCTATTAAATATCTTGATGCCGGGACCATCTATCCACTTGCCGTCGCGCGCATTCTCTGCATCACCCTTAATAGAATAATATGATGAAAAGCCTCTGAAATGATCGATTCTTACAACATCATGCATGTCAAACACACGACGAAGTCTTCTCATCCACCATGCGTAATTATCCTCTGCCATACGCTTCCAATTGTAAATCGGATTACCCCACAGCTGACCATCTTCATTGAAATAATCAGGCGGACATCCCGATGCCTCCTTAAGCTCAAGCTTGGAATTAAGTGCAAACAGAAGCGGCTCCTTCCACACCTCTACACTGTCATATGCTACATATATTGGCACATCACCGATAAGCTTGATGTCCTTACTCTTAATGTACTCACGAAATGCATTCCACTGCTTATCAAAGAAATACTGAATTATAATATAATGCTCAATCTCCTTAGCATACTTGCCCTTGGCTTCATCTAAGGCAGTCTTCTTGCGATGCTTAATATCCTCTTCCCATTCAAACCATGCCTTGCCACCATGAGCATCCTTAAGTGCCATGAATAAAGCATAGTCCTCTACCCAATCCTTGTTTTCTTTCTTGAAAATGTTATATTCATTCTTAATCGTTGCATCATACTTTTCATTATCGGGGTCAAGAAGATTGATGAAGTTATCGCAAGCTTTATGCAAGATAGGAAATCTCTTATCGTACATATTAGCATAATCTACCTTATCGTTTTTATCACCCCAATAAGTGTTACGTACCTCATCACCATTTAGCAAATCCTGTTCGATAAGCATATCAAGGTCAACAAAATATGGGTTGCCTGCGTATGATGAAAATGACTGATACGGCGAATCACCATAGCTGGTAGGTCCAATAGGTAGTATCTGCCAATATTCCATTCTTGCCCTGCTAATATAGTCGGCGAAATCGTACGCTGCCTTACCGAGTGTACCAATACCGTAGTTAGACGGTAGTGACGATATATGCATTAATACTCCGTTACTTCTCATATCTATCCTCCTAAAAAATCAAATGAATCACATACTTCAGTCCCCACCCGAAGAGGCAGGCAAGTATAACACACACAAGCATAATACCATACTGATACTTCTCATGTGCCTTCCCCCACTTAGAATGGGTAATAATAATATACAAAAACAATCCAAAGAAAATTGCTA
Source organism: uncultured Lachnospiraceae bacterium (assembly GCA_905234525.1). GTDB lineage: Bacteria > Bacillota > Clostridia > Lachnospirales > Lachnospiraceae > RUG191. Next base: position 4,015 of record CAJOIL010000049.1, read on the forward strand.
TGAAATTACCAATAAGGCCAATCCAATCTAATTCCATTTAAGACCTCTTACTTAGACATTACTGTAAAGTGCCGTACATGCACCGAAGCTTACTGTCATCATTATAACTCCCGCAAGAAGAACTCCGAGTACAACAGCAAGTATTGTTCTCTTAAATCCCATATCAAGAATAGATGCTGCAAGTGTACCGGTCCATGCACCCGTTCCGGGAATTGGGATTCCGACAAATAACATAAGTCCGATAAACAATCCTGCTTCACCGTTCTTCATTAGCTTCTTGCCACCCTTCTCGCCCTTCTCTAAGCAGAAGGTGAAGAACTTACCGATATACTTCTTATCCTTACCCCAGATAAGTACCTTACGTGCAAACAAATATATAATAGGGACGGGTATCATATTTCCAACCATGCATACAATAAAAGAAGGAATAACAGGCAGCATTAACGCCTGCGATATGGGAATGGCTCCTCTAAGCTCAATTAACGGAATCATTGACACAAAAAAACAAAACAGGTATTTTACAACCTCATTCATCTCGGAAATACTGCTTACTATAGCGTCCATACATAACCTCTCTCTATAGCGTCCATACATAACCTCTCTCATTAATTCAATCAACCATATAATCAAACCATATATGCATAAAATATACAATAGAACATTTACACAAAAGTCATATGACATTAAAGCCTTCTCTACACACTTTCTTCAATAGCCATAATTAACATATCCATCTCATCATCTGTTCCGATTGTAATACGAAGGTATTCGCTGATTCTCGGTTTGTCGAAATACCTTACGTAAATGTTATTCTTCTTAAGCTTAGCGTGCAATTCCTTCGCACTAATCCCCGTCGGCTTAACAAACAAAAAATTAGCACTGCTCGGATATACATCAAAGCCCAAAAACTTAAACTGATCATATGTCCGATTACGTGTAAGTATTATCTTATCAATATTGTCTCTAAAGTAATCTTCATCTCTGATTGCTTCTATACCAAGCTTGATTGAGAGTTGGTCCATCGTATATGAATTGAATGAATACTTAACATCATGTAGCGCCTTAATAATCTCACTGCCTGAAAGCGCAAAGCCTATGCGCGAGCCCGCAAGTGAGCGAGACTTAGAAAATGTCTGTACCACAATTAAGTTATCATATTCATTAAGAAGAGCTACAGCAGAAGTAGCACCAAAGTCAACATACGCTTCATCTATGATTACAACGGAGTTCCTATTGTGATCTAAAATATCTCTGAAGAAATCCAAATCCTCTGCGATACCCGTAGGTGCATTAGGATTCGGAATTATTATTCCGCCATTATCGGTATAATAATCAGACTTAACTATTCTAAAGCTATCATCTAACGTCTTAGTCTCATATGGCACCTTGAATTCCTCTGCCCATACATCATAGAATGAATACGTGATATCAGGAAACAGTATTGGCTTATCGGAATTAAAAAATGTCATATAGCACATGGCCAGTACATCATCGGAGCCAACCCCCACAAACACATTTCCCATATCCAAATTATAATACTTAGCAATCTCGCTTCTTAATTCAGATACAGTAGGGTCCGGATACTTGCGAAGCTTCTCATAGTCAAATGATGACAATACATCCCTGACTCCTTTACATGGCGGGTAAGGATTCTCATTAGTATTAAGCTTAATAATACTGTGACCCACCGGCTGTTCACCGGGCGCATACGGCGTCACCTGTCTTATGTAATTTCGCCATTCAGATACGTTCTTATCCATAATAATCTTCCTTAAGAATTCACATTTTATATCATACAAAAGGCTCAGACAACTAATGTGTCCAAGCCTGTTTAATCACACTCTTAATCCTATTCGGCCGGCGGCGCCTCCGCACCCCAATTAGCTAGTATTGCTTCAGCCATCTCAAGTGTTCCGTAATTGGTAACTGCTTGCTTTGCTGCGTAAGGCAATGCCTCATATTGTGCTCTGACAGATGCAATGTATTCGGCCTTAGACGGATCAACATCTCCAATCTGATTAATAAGTGCCACAACTGCCTTGGCTGCTTGAATCTCTTGAGTAACGGACTCTGTACCGCCAAGTGTATATATGAGCACCGGATAGCCGGTAGATACCACAGAATATATCTGAGCAGCTACAGAAGGCGGCATATTAAGGCAACCATGCGAACCATTGGTCTTATATATCTGTCCGCCAAAAGAGCTTCTCCAGTTAGCATCATGTATTCCTTCGCCACCGTTAAATGGCATCCAATATGACACCGGTGTTGCGTAATCCGCTCCGCGAAGTACTGCATCTCTTTGCATAGACTTGATTGAATATGCTCCTGTATGTGTTCCGTTGCCAAGATACGGATTACCTGATACGAAATCAGACTCTAATACTCTCTGACCATTCTTGTATACGAATAAATGTTGAGCTGTTAAGTTAACTTCTATGTAACTGTCGCCATAATCATTAGCACCATGAGAGGCTGCTTTAGACTTATAAATCAAATCACGCTTAACATTGGTTCCGGCCTTTAAGTCTTCTTCAAGTTGCGCAATCTCTGCATCCTGGTCGACTCTCCATCCGTAATCACCGGCCGGTACGGTTACAACTGCTCCGTATGAAGATTGAAGTGACTTAGACTTTCCTGCTGTATTGTATTTGTTAGCCATAGACTTAACAAATTCCGCAATGGCATCTTCGTTATATGTAATCTCACCCTGATCGTCTGTTGCAAAGAAAGTTGCAATTGTCTCAGTCGGAATCGTAAACGGTTCTGTACCTGTTTCGTATGTAATCTGTATGTCCTTAACCTTATTAAGATTATTAAGTGACTTAACAAGTGTAGGATCGGTTGCAAATACAGTCGGCTTAACATAGCCTTCTGTCGGAATATCAAATGTCTTCTTGAAATTATAAATTGTATTAGTTACTTTATTGGACAAATCACCAAGTTCAACTGTATCACCGAAGACTTCGGATTGTATGATAAATGCTCCGTCCTTAAATACAATCTTAGCATTCTCTGTAGGAGTTTTTGCTTCCCTATTCATACAATGAAGGGCTGAAAGCTTCGCATTAAGCTTATCACTATTAAGATTAACAATTGATGGTGTCACATATTCTTTGTCGGTAAATAAGTATTTAATCCATGCAAAACCATTCTGATCATCAAAAAGTGTCTTAAGCTTATCCTCTGTTACATCTACACTAAGATCAATATCACCGGACGCAATATTCGTTACGGAATTATCCTCATCAGTTATTGCAAGAGAATAGTCGGCAGCCGATTCCTTGATGTCCTCAACCATTCCCGCTGCACTCTTACCGGAGCTTGGAACTCCGTTAACAGTACTTCTGAAGAAGTAATGTGACATAAAGTATATTGAAAATATAACGTAGATAATTGCAAGTACGCCCACAACAATACCGGCAATAATTCCTATCTTCTTCCAGTTCCAGCCTTTTGCGACTGACACAAAATCGCTCATGATTTCCTTCTTCCTTATTATGACTTCTAATCTTCCTCTTCTTGGTTTATAACAGATATATTATGTTGCTCTAAACCTAGTATATTCGATTATAATTGTTTCTACACATAAGTCAATTATCAAGGTTATATAAAAATATGTTAAAAAACATACATTTAATGTGCGATTTTACAAGCCTCTGAGCTTCTTGATGTCCTCTATGGAGAAGTTATATGCCTTGTTACAGAATTGACATTTTACCTCAACAGGCTTATTGTCTGCAATGATACTGTTAATATCATCCATTGACAAGCTGCTTAGACTACGTTCAATCCTTTCCACGCTGCAATCGCACTTAAACTGTGTATCAACCTTATCAATTATCGTAACATCCAAGCCTTCAAGCACGATATTAAGTATATCTTCAGGCGTCTTACCTTCTGACAAATATGTGGTAACCGGCTTAAGATTCTTGATGTTCTCTTCTAAGATGTCTATTGTCTTATCATCGCAAAAAGGCATAAGCTGAATAATAAAGCCACCTGCTGAATTAACGGTATTATCCTTATTCATAAGAACACCCAGGCCTACAGATGACGGAATCTGCTCACTTGTTGCAAAATAATAAGTAATATCCTCTGCAATCTCACCGGTCTTAAGCTCACACGTGCCCACATACGGCTCCTTAAGTCCCATGTCCTTAATCACTCTGAGTATTCCCACATCAATTGCACCGCCCACGTCAAGCTTGCCATCCTTGTTAGGAGGTAGCATAACATCAGCTACATTCGGAAAGCCCTTGACATTACCATGTGAGTCAGCGGTAACGGTTATACCCTTCATCGGACCACTTCCCTGTATCTGTAATGTCAAAAGGTCATCATCACCCTTCATCATAACGCCCATCATGGCGCCCGCACTGAGCATACGTCCAAGTGCCGCTGTAACAACCGGACTTGTATTATGATGCTCCCTCGCGTATTCCACCGTGTCTCTGCTTGTAATGGCAAAAGCTCTGATCTGCTCTGACCCCGCCATTGCCCTAATTATATAATCTGACATAAAAGCATATCCTTCCTTGAGGCTGTCCTAAAACTGCTTGTAGTGAAAAGTGATTCCCAATTTGTCCGAGAATAAAGCCTAATGAGGGAGGCGATGTGGAACATCGTTGACTGTTATCGGGCAAAGTGGGGATTAATTTTCGCTGCAATGAGTTTTCGGACAGTCTCCCTTTAATTGCATAACTTATTGCATTATACATAGAACGCATAATTAGTGCAAGTTTATACCTTCTTTATGCATATCTTGTACTGATATGCAAATATAAGTACACCCTTACCACTTAATTATCCACGAATATCACTTAACCCATTGAATTAATAATCATAAAACTATATTATATACTCATGGATAATTACGAGCGAGAAGTAGAGGTTGCCGACATTGAAGGCGGCACTAACGTCAGTGAACAATATAAGGACTACATCAAGAATAATATTGTAGCATGCTATAAGCGCAAGATTAAAGCTCCGTTAATCTATCTGGGCTTTGTTATTATATTGTCGCTACTTAGCCCCATATATTCAATATTATGGCCGGCAACTATAGACACCTCCAAATCAATAAAGGACCAATACGAAAGCAATCGTTACATAAGCGGTACGATAAACAACTTATATTTCACGGGATACACTAAGGAATGGATAACAGGCACCTCCGGTTATTATTATTACACTAATATCGGGGATGATATTGTCGTTGTACTTCTTACGCCTGACACATGTAAACAAGGCACTCCAATGATTGATTCGGTTAATATCAAAGGCAAAATTTATAAGAACAATAAAACAGAGACAGAGCTTCTAAGTAAGCTTGCGAGCGATCTTAACTGGAACGAAGAGGGAATAACAAGTACAATATCAAGCTACAATATAAGCGAGCCTGCCGTAACAGGATTCTTTACGTATCTGTCATTAACACTTGCTATAGGCTCCGGAATTGTAGCACTATTCTTCGTATTGTTATATGGTATATTCATACTTAAGCCAAGATTATCCACGCCCGTACTACGTCTTAAGGCGTATGGCAACTCGAATAAATTACTTGACTTAGCAGAGGAAGAACTATCAATGCTGCCTCAGCTTGCTACAGAGGACATGTATATCACGGAACATTTCTTCATAGAAATATCATCCTATGGAATCGCAATTGTTCCTATTGATGAGATTATATGGATATATCAATACTCAACCCTGCACAAGTTCTTATGGCATCATTTCAAGATAAGCTATACGCTTCACATCACCGCCAATAAGCGTCTTTATATCAAATGCCCTAAGAACGAAAAGTCAGATATCAATGGTGTTATTGACTACTTGGCCGAAGCCAACCACAACATTCTCGTCGGCTTCAGCGAGGAGAATCGTATTGAAGTGGAGAAGCTGCAGGGCGAATTCATCCCCATCCGCAAGCTACTACGATTCCTAAGTAGTAGAGTTAAGAAGTAATAAAAACCCGGGTCACATGACCCGGGCTTAATATTACTTATTGGCTTTCGACATTATCCAATCATAAATATCCTGGTATACAACTTCCTTACCAATCTCATTAAGAATCTCATGTCTGTAATCCTCGTATAGCTTAATAGATATATCTTGGATTCCGGCCTCTTCAAACTTAGCCTTAGCAGCCTTAACGCCTTCACCTTGCGCTCCGACAGGATCCTGAGAACCTGACATGAAAATTATAGGCATATCCTTACGCATCTTATTGATATTGTCCATATTATTGTCATAGCCTGTTGCTTCAAGGAGAGCCTTATATCCGTTAAGAGAGAACATGTATGTACACTTAGGATCGGCATAGTACTTATTAACCTCATCAACATCTCTGTTAAGCCAGCTCTTAGTTCTGTCACCTGTGCCGTCTGTATCGTAGCCCTTATAAGTAGAGCCATACATAAGACCTGCAACAAACTTAGATCTGTGGTCATATCCCTTAAATGCAGCTATCATCTTAACCACAGTAGAGCCTGCCTTAATTGCTCCGTCTGCTTCGGTACCTGTACCCATAATGATTGCGCCATCAATTCCATCAATATCATTAGCCTTCTCGCATAAGAACTTACGAAGCATGTACGAACCCATTGAATGGCCTAATATGAAGTATGGCTTATCCGGGAACATCTCCTTACCCTTCTTATAATTAGTGAAGATATCCTCAACCATAATATCAGATGGGCACTCACAATGCATGATGCCCCACTCTTCTTCGCTCTTAACAGAATCACCATGTCCGATATGATCGTGTCCGATTACTGCAACATTCTTAGAATTAAGAAATTCTGCCAATCCTGTATATCTCTCTATGTATTCTACCATACCGTGAGTAATCTGAAGAACTGCTGTGATATTACCATCATCAGGCAACCACTTAACAGCATGAATTGTTGACACTCCGTCCGCAGACTCAAATGTATAGACTTCTTTAGACATATATCTATCCCCCTCATTACTTATTCAAAGTCATCACCCCTATTGTACTCATAACGCAACACTTTTGCAACAATTTATTAATAACGAAAAGAAACTTGTGCATCTTAAAATACAAACCTCAAGATGTTGTGGGTAAAACCACATCCGAAAGAACAATTTGCACTTCACGATTGCCTCTGAATTCATTAATTTGAGGATAATACATTATTGTTGCTATGATTTTGTCTGAGCCACCTCCCAGTGCTTTATTAAATTCATTTTCACCGAAAGCATCAATAATCTTATTCTCTAATTCTTTTGTGTCCTCAAAGTACAATCCGGTAACAATCCGATTTGCTGTAGCTATATCAAATTTAAAAAATCTTCCTTCGCCGATTCTTCTAATACGAATAAGCTTTACATCCCTGGTAGCAAAAAGAGGTTTCCTATTACCTGTACCAAACGGCTCAAGCAATTCAAGCTCCTCAACCCTATCAATTGTAATATTGCCGGGATTCATGGTCATATCAATAATTCGAGTATCGGTTAAGTCCTCTTCACTAAGCTCGCAGGCTTCATTAAGACGTTTTCTGAGCACATCAACATTTCCCTCATCAAGAGACATTCCGGCTGCCATCGGATGTCCGCCGAACTTGATAAAAAGCTCCTTATTATCATGCAACGCCTCATACATATTATACTTCTCTATGGAACGACCCGAGCCCTTAACACACTCATCTCCATCACACAACACTATCGTTGGCTTTGAGTACTTCTCCCTGATACGACCTGCAACTATACCTGCAACACTTTCGTGAATCTTTGGCACGTATATAACAAGCACCTTATCATCCTTCATAGATTTCTCAGCTACACCTATTGCCTGCTCAACTCCTTCATCTGTCATTAACTTACGCTCTTCATTAAGCTCAATAAGCTCTCCGGATAATTGATTTGCTCTCTTCTCATCCTCCTCCAGGAGTAGTTGAAGTGACATAGCTGCTGTGTCCAGCCTACCACTTGCATTAATACATGGTCCCAACACGAAACCGATATGATATGATGATATTGCTTTATCGGCTCCGATTCTTTTGTCTATCAGACATCTAAGTCCTATGTTCTCAGTATGACGCATCTCATCAAGACCAAACTTAACAATTGTACGATTTTCACCGATAAGCTCCATAACATCGCCTATTGTGGCAAATGCTGCATACTGAATATACTCCATTATCGGATCAATCGTATCGGTGCTGATATTACATTTATCAAAAAGAACTGTAATGAATTTCCATGCTACAACCGCTCCGCATAAATTCTTGAACAGATATTTATCACCCTCTCTCTTAGGGTTAATTACATAGTTGGCATTAGGTCTAATCTCCTTGCCACTACTATCATGCATGAATTCATGATGGTCGGTCACTATTACATCTATTCCGTTATCTCTTGCAAGCTGAATTTCATCAATGGCACTTACTCCGTTGTCACATGTAATGATAAGGTCTATGCCATCATCAATTGCGCGTCTTATTATATTAGCATTAAGGCCATAACCATCCTCAATTCGATGTGGGATTTGGTAATCTACGTTGGCACCTATCTTGCTTAGTCCATCAACCAATATATATGATGACATTATTCCATCAATATCATAATCACCGATTACACGTATCTTCTTGCCGGCTTCTACTGTTGCCTTGGTAAATTCAGCCGCAGACTCAACATCCGTAAGCAAATAAGGATTGCCAAGCTTATTTATATCAGGCTCGAGATAGTCACCCATTTCCTCGAACGGCACATCTCTGTTAACCATCAGCCTCGCAATCATTTCACTGACGTGGTAATTATCGATTATCTTCTCAAATAACTCGGCATTACCTTTGTTATAAATGTTATACTTTGTCACTACTATTCTCCTATGTATATAGTATGCTTGTTCCATTTATGCAAAAAAGTCTACATTTTGTTGACATATATTTGGCAAATAATTATAATTTACAGTGAGTCTCACCTCATTATAGTTTTCGCTTCGCGAAAAGGGGCTCGACGTGTAGCATTCCTGCTGCGCAGGAACGCAACGTTTTGCAGAAGTGGCGGAATTGGCAGACGCGCAGGCTTCAGGTGCCTGTGGTGGCAACATCGTGTGGGTTCAAGTCCCATCTTCTGCATTCCTTATTAATTAACTCTATACACCAACACTCCCGCATTCTCCGGTGTGTTAGAATCCCCAAAGAATTTTGCCGTATCTGAATTGGCAACACTCATACTATCTCCTAAGACACTTGTCTCTACTCTTGTATAGCAAGCGTTAGAATTATAAGCCATAAGTGACACAAGCATACTATCAGCTATATTACCGGAACAAACAATAAACGAATACTCTCCGCCATCCTTTATAGAGTACACTGTATAGCCCTTAGAGCCCTTATTCTCATCCCTGACTTTAATTCCATTGTCCACAGTAATGATACGTGAAATATCAATTTGCTTATCATTATCATCAACAAGGGTAACATATTCATTGTTATTTTCATTTCTAATCACAACATTTACATCATCAATTCCTCTGATACCTACCTTCTCATCATACATATTCGCCTTGGCAGGCTCAGTCGATACACCAAGACTAACACTCGGTGTAACATCATCAAAATCATAGAATCCGTAATAGCTTAATGCGCCAATCTTAGCAATCAAATCTCTTGAAATAATCAAATAACGTTCATCCGTGACATTCGGCTTTGCAACGCTCATTATATCGGACGCTTCATTGAAGCTAAGAGAATACTTAGTCATTAAGATATTGTAGCCTTGCTCCTTAGATAAGGGAAGTATCTCGTTTAATGCATACGTTGCCGTCTCAGCATCAGGTAAATACTCTTCAGCCACATCCATACTGTCAACTCCGCTAAAATCAAGCATATTAAATATAGCCACACTCATAGTCGGATTATCTGTAAGTAACGCCTTCGCCAACCAATAGAAGTATCGTCCGTCAAATGTACCCCCATCAGCAAGCACATGTCTGGCAGATGCAAATTGAATAAAATACCCATAGTCCCACCAGGTTAGTATATCCGCATTTTCACCTGCATAATTATTAATCCAGGTACATGCTTTATCAAATGTCTTATTGTAAAACGGCGCAGGTGTGTTGCTTCTTATAGAAGCTCCGGCAATCGGTCCGAACAAAACAAGAGCCGCAAGTAGTAAAGATGCAATAAAACCAATAACCTTACTATTACCACTTGTAATAATCTCAGCGATGATACCAACGCCGAGACCGGCAAGCAGTGCAAGCGGAAGGCATACAAGCTGCAGGAATCTGACTCCGGCAATAAGAAGCGGCAAGGTAATAAGTAACCATGCAACAACAAAGCCTATATTACAAGCCAAAAATTTATTGCTTACCTTACGCCTTACAAGAACAATCATCAGTATACTTACAAGCGCAAAAACAAGAACAATTGCTCCACCTAATTTATTAATCATACCGGAGCCTGTTGTAAGAAAAGCGCCTTCTATTCCATTTTCAAGAATAGATATATCAGACAACTCAACAATGTAACGAGTCGGGTCGGGATAATTGTTGGTGGCAAGCATGTTAGTAATAAGTCTACGAATCGAATCGATTATCGTTGTGCTATACATTAGTAACGCCACTATTGCCATTACAATAAGCGCTACGGCCATGAACAACACTTCTATCCCAAGAGGTTTCCCTCTAAGCCTTCCGTCATTGCCTTTTGCAAATGCTAATTCAAAAACAGTAACAACACATAAAAATCCGAGTATTCCAAAATAAATATAAAAGGTTTCCCATGTAGCCGCAAGAAGTGCGAACATTATAACAGCAATAATCGCATAAGCAAATTTCTTGGTTCTATTGTCTTCTCCAACCATTAACGCAAAGGCGGTTATAACACATAAGGGAACAGTGCAAAGCATAGCATCCGTATCAAAATATCCGGCTACACTATGTTCTAAGAACGGAATAGCAATTACCGCTAAGCACGCAGACACAATACCGCCTATGAAGTTAGTTTGCTTTCGCACATATAGATACGCAGGAATTGCAGCAAGTGAACATATTACTGCATTAAGATAATATACTACCAATTCAATACTGATATCAGAAAACAGATTAAGTAATCTATATACTAAAGCTGCAATAAGCGGAAGACCGTTAGTAACAAGACCATTCTCCTTACTACTGACCGGACTCATCATATAGTCATCTGTTCTTGTATTAACAAAAGAAAAATTAGAAAGATCAACAGAATACTCTCTTGCTTTGCGAGCATAGAGATACGAGTCAGGGTCTGATAAATAAAATATATCTTCATCCGTATACTCATCGTTAATCTGAGCACTGCCAACTGACATGGAATCAGGAAGACGAAGCATGATGCCAAACGCTGCTATTAGCGCTACTATTATTATATCGATTAATACTGATATAGCTTTGTTTTTGATTTGCAAAATAATCTACCTTATTATCTATTAATATGGGCGCGGAAATAGTCGGCAACCTCTTCCATTCCTTCGCCTGTCTTGGCGCTTACTTCGAAAATTATCGCATTAGGATTAAGCTCTCTGATATGCTCTTTAGCTAAATCCATATCGAAATCAAAAAATTCCTTGGTGTCGAGCTTTGTTATAATTACTACATCCGACACTTCATACATAAGAGGATATTTAAGCGGCTTATCATCGCCCTCAGGTATTGAAAAAAGCATAATGTTCTTATGCGCGCCGGTGTCGAATTCCGCAGGACACACAAGATTACCGATATTCTCTAGGATAAGAAGCTCAACATCATCTACTCCAAACTGAGCAATTGCACGAGACGTCATATCAGCATCAATGTGACACAAGCCTCCGTTATGTATCTGAAGACATCTGACGCCTGTCGCATCAGCAACCTTCTTCGCATCAAGATCCGACTTTATGTCAACATCCATCTCCGCTATCTTGATTTCATTTTTAAGCATATTGATTAATGCGGTAAGAAATGTCGTCTTGCCACTACCCGGGCTTGACATCACATTTACAAAAAATATTCCTCTGTCAGAAAGCATGCTTCGAATTGCATCGGCTTCCTTCTCATTCGTAGCAAAAACGCTCTCGTTAATCTCTATTGTTCTAACTTCACTCATGATGTTACCTCATTAACTAAACCCCTCAAATAGTTAAGCCACTCGTCGAAGCCCTCGCCCGTCTTAGATGAAACGAAAAACACCTTAGCGTCAGGATTAAGCTCCTTAATGCGACTCACACACAAATCCTTATCAAAATCAAACACAGCCATCGCATCAATCTTGTTAACAAGAACTATATCGCATACTTCGTATATAAGCGGATATTTGGCCGGCTTATCATCACCCTCCGGCACGGAAAGTATTGTCATATTAATCGATGCTCCCGTGTCGAATTCCGCAGGACAAACGAGATTACCGACATTCTCGATAAATACAATATCAAGGCCATCCATGCCCATCTCATTCATACCCTGCTTAGTCATGCCTGCATCCATATGGCACATACCACCGGTATGAAGCTGAATTGATCTGGCTCCCGCTTCTCTTATGGTATAGGCATCAACATCCGCGTCAATGTCACATTCCATAACTCCGATGTTATATTCATTAAGCTCCTTAATTGTTCTGACAAGCGTTGTTGTCTTACCGCTACCCGGGCTCGACATAACGTTAATCATAAGCTGACCGTTAGCCTTGCATTCTTCCCTTATGATGTCAGCATTTACTTCATTCTCTTTAAATACATTCTGCTTAAGCTCTATTATCTTGATATCGTCTTCCATAATCTATAGCCTCTTAATATGTTAAATGTTACTTCCCGCAATTACACCTGTCGAAAAAGCCCACTGAATATTATACCCACCGCAGCGACCTGTTATATCCATTAATTCGCCTGTAATATAAAGTCCCGGGCACACCTTCGATTCCATAGTATCGGGACTAATCTCATTAATATCTACTCCACCCGACGTGCATTGCGCACTGTTATAATCACCGTATCCGATTATCTCATATTTAACAGAAGAAAACAATTGAATATTCCCTTCTTCATAATAAGCATCTACTATCTTGGGATTAATCGATTGATAAAGCGCATTTCTCTCATCAAGTCCACGACTTATCGCTTTATCAATATTGGTATCTGCAAGAAAATCAACTAAGATTTCTACTTTACATTTACCATTAAAAGCCTTAGCGGCGCGAGTGCTTAATTGATAAATCGGAATACCGCTGAGCATCCCCTTATAATACTTAATAAATCCGTGCTCTGTAGCGATACGCTCGTCATCAATAAGCAGTGTTATATCAGCAAGCGCATTAACGCCTTGAAGCGAAGTCGGATAATCAGTCTTAAGCGTTGTTAATGCAGGAAGTGGCGGAATAATTTTATGTCCAAGTCCTTCTAGGTAATAATATGCATCACCGCTACTGCCCGTCTTCGGAGCAGCCTTGCCTCCCATAGCCAGTATAACCTTTTTACCATGGTAAATGTTATTCTTATCCGATAGCTCGAAGCCATTATCCGTCCTCTTAATTGAACGTAGGTTATAATTATAAACTACTTCAATGCCAAGTCTGTTAATCTCATTAATTAGTGTATCACGAAAGGTTACCGCTTCATCAGTCTTAGGATAATAATAACCTTCACGCACATAAAAAGACATGCCCAGCTCACTCATCATTTCAAGTAGCTTATCATTCCCGCACTCACTAAGCACTTTGTCTGCAAATGCATGCCCTTTTGCATTATCCTCTGAAGAATAGTAAAGCGGATTAACAATTTCGTTGGTAAAATTGCAACGACCATTGCCTGTTATCAGAATCTTCTTACCAAGACAGTCATTCTTCTCTAATATTAATACCTTCTTGCCTTGTCCTGCGGCTGTTATAGCAGCAAACATACCGCTTACGCCACCGCCGACTATGATGCAATCCATCATATCTTAACACCTATATAATATATATCATCCTTACCGTTATATTGATTCCAGTTAAGCTCTCCCGTATAAGCGAAGCGACTGAAGATATCACGCATCAGGGCACCCTTAGTTATGCCTTCTACAAGGCCGCACTTTGTCTTAACCATAGTAACTCCAAGTAATTATATAACTTCTACACGAATAATTCTTCTTCAGACACGCTCTCGCTCTGATTGGGTACCCCTAACGGACGCTAAGCTCTTCCTCACGGAATCGCTAAGCGCCGAGACCCAATAAGGTCTGAAAAAGAATTATCGCTGTAGAAGTTGCGCAATATATCATTCTTCCAAATGTTCTTTACCCATATCAAGTATACTACTAACATGATGATCTGCCAACGAGTAAAATATGGATTTGCCATCACGACGAGCTGAAACAAGCTTATTCTGCTTCAATATCTTAAGCTGGTGCGATACAGCAGATTGTGTCATATCCAATGTATCAGCAATGTCCTGCACGCACATCTCCTCCTGCCTCAGCACATACATAATCCTTATCCTCGAATAATCACCAAATACCTTATACAAATCCGCCAAGTCAATCAACAGCTCTTCACTTGGCGCGTTTAATTCTTTGTTCATAATCGTACCTCGTTATAATAAACTTCAATAACAAAACTGAGAGATCAAGACCGGCTAAGTTACCGGCACACCCTTCCATGGTGTGCATACGATATTTTGTCATGAGCGTTCCGGTACTTGATTCTCAGTTTTATTTTATTAAATTACTTACATCGCAGGCACCTAATAGCATTAAGTATCGCAAGAATTAAGACACCCACATCAGCGAAAATCGCAAACCACATATTAGCCATCCCAATAAATCCAAGCACCATTACAACAATCTTAATCCCAATCGAAATATATATATTTTCATATACAATTCTCATGCATTTCTTAGCAATTCTGATAGATAATGATACATGACGTGGGTCGTCATCCATAAGCACTATATCCGCCGC
>CAJOIL010000050.1 GCA_905234525.1 uncultured Lachnospiraceae bacterium
GGAGGCTCATTAGGACTTCATGATAATGTATATAGTCGATGCAATATGAAGCTTAGCTTTTCTGATATGACATTTCCCCATCAATTAATGAGGGTAATACTATTAGAGCAGATATACAGAGCATATAGAATTATAAATAAGGAGCCATACCATAAATAATTAATAAGGAGTAAATATCATAAATGAGAATCCTAGAACTCATTGATAAGAAGAAGTCAAATCAAGAATTAACAAAACAAGAGATAGATTGGATTGTTAAGGAGTATACTGCCGGCAACATTCCCGATTATCAAATGTCTGCTTTTCTTATGGCAGTGTGTTTTACTGACTTTAGTGATGAAGAGACATATAATCTTACCGTTGCCATGCGAGATGCCGGCGATATTATTGATTTGTCTGCTATTAAAGGTATTAAAGTGGATAAGCACTCTTCAGGTGGTGTAGGTGACAAGATTACACCTATTCTTCTTGGAGTAATAGGAGCTCTTGATGTACCTATTGCCAAGATGAGTGGAAGAGGCTTGGGTCATACGGGAGGAACCATTGATAAGTTTGAATGTATTCCCGGCTTTCGTGCTGATCTATCAATTGATGAATTTATTGAAAATGTTAATTCGGTAGGCGTTGCAATTGCTGAACAAACATCTGATTTGGCGCCTGCTGATAAGAAGATATATGCACTTAGAGATGTAACAGGTACTGTTGACAGCATACCGCTTATTGCAAGCTCTATTATGAGTAAGAAGCTTGCAAGCGGTTCCGATAAGATAGTTCTTGATGTAACGGTCGGTAGCGGTGCATTTATGACTAATCTTGAAGACGCCAGAAAGCTTGCTACCAAAATGGTTGCCATCGGTAACAGATTCGGCAAAGAAACAATTGCCGTAATTACCAATATGGATGAGCCCCTTGGACTTAGTGTGGGTAATGCAGTTGAGATAGCAGAGGTTGTTCGAACGCTTAAGGGATATGGTATGCCTGATGTTATGGAAATCGTATTTACCCTTGGAAGCTATATGATTATGCTTGCAGGCAAGGCCAATAATGCAGGTGAAGCACGTATTCTTATGGAGACAGTAATCAGTAACGGTAGTGCTTACAACAAATTCCTCGAATTTGTGGCCAATCAAGGCGGTGACATATCTTATGTTCGTAATTATGATACCCTGGTTCAACCGTCTATCATAAGAGAGGTTCAGTCGGAAGAAAGCGGATACGTGCATAAGATTAATGCACGTATAATCGGAGACAGCGTAAAGATATTAGGCGGTGGAAGAGATAATATAGATGATGAAATCGACCCCAGTGTGGGAATAGTTATTAACAAGAAGGTATCTGAACAGGTTAAGACAGGTCAGATATTGGCGTTTATATATGGTAATGATAAAGAAAAGGTTGATATTGCTTATCGCAATGTAATCGATGCATATGAGATAGGTGCAGAGCCGATAGAGCGCCCCAAGATGATTCTTGATATTATTAAGTAGGTTATTATAGCAAAGTTTGTGGAGGTAAGACCTCTCCGGAAACATTTTAGTTGGAAGAGAGGTACTTACTCCACAAACGGTGAATTAGACTATATGGATAAATATATAAGTAAAATTAATATACCAAGTAATGAAATATCGATTGTATTCGGAGAGCTTGATGTATATGCCAAAATGATTGAGAAGGCTACCGATACGGCAATTATTCCTCGTGATGATTGTATTAAGATTGTAGGCCATAAGGATAATGTCTTTCGATGCGAGAAGATTGTTAATAATCTTGCGGCTTCGCTTCGTGATGGTAATGAGATTAATGAGCAATCAGTTAAATACGCTATAAGTCTCGGTAATGATAAAGATAATGCATTTCTTAAGCTTAATGACGTAATATGTCACACCATATACGGTAAGCCCATCAAGCCTAAGACAATCGGACAGAAGCGATATATTGATTCAATGAAGTCCAATATGATTACATTCGGTATCGGACCGGCCGGAACAGGCAAGACATATCTTGCTATGGCCATGGCGATTACGGCATTTCAGCGTGAAGAGGTGGGAAAGATTATTCTTACACGACCTGCAATAGAAGCAGGAGAGAAGCTTGGCTTTTTGCCGGGTGATTTACAAAGTAAGGTAGATCCTTATCTGAGACCGCTTTATGATGCATTATATCAGATCATGGGTGCCGATAATTTCCTTCGTAATATGGAAAAAGGTCTTATTGAGGTTGCACCTTTAGCTTATATGAGAGGAAGAACCCTCGATAATTCATATATTATTCTTGATGAAGCACAGAACACAACATCTTCTCAAATGAAAATGTTCTTAACAAGAATAGGTTTTGGCTCTAAAGCTGTAATTACCGGTGATAATACACAGATTGATTTGCCTAAGGGTGTAGCATCGGGACTTGATAATGCTACCAATATTTTGTCTAAGATAGATAATATAGGAATTTGTAATCTTACGGGGGCTGATGTTGTACGTCATCCTCTTGTTCAAGAAATAGTTAATGCATACGAGAAATTCGAAAACAAAAATGGTACAAAAGCAAAAAATAATTAAAAGAGAATATATTGCCAAAAGAAGAGTTTTATTTTTATTACTTTCCTTTGTTATTAGTTTGATAAGCATTATTGCAATTTCTATTTATAATAGTTTGCTGATCGATCAAACCCTGTCTCTTGTTTTTATTACCGTCGTATTTGCAATTATTGTTGCTATATCAATAATGCATAATCGTTTAAGGCGCGAGATTATTGATTATGATACAAGCTATGCAAGGTTGTGTCTTAGAGTATTATATTGTTGGATTATTATTTTGGCAGGTAATTTTATACCGGAATTTTTTGTTCCGGTTGCTCTACTGCCTATAATTCTTACAAGTGTTTGCTCTGATATGGTGTCACTTTCCATATCCTTATATATGGTTATATGCTTATGCTACGTACATCATTCCAATAATCTTGTAATGATTTGCTATATACTTATTGTTATGGTGTCTCAAGCAACTTCATCATATATGAAGACAAGTGAAGATAAGATGCGACTTGATGTTCTTGTTATTATGTTTACATCTAATGTGGCGATAACTC
Organism: uncultured Lachnospiraceae bacterium; assembly: GCA_905234525.1. GTDB lineage: Bacteria > Bacillota > Clostridia > Lachnospirales > Lachnospiraceae > RUG191. The sequence goes on from CAJOIL010000050.1 coordinate 3,086, forward strand.
TGATATGCTATTATCTTCTCAATTATAATATGAGCTTGTACATATTGCTTTTTGCCGTTGGTCTTGGTGTTGTTTGTACTGCATTTTTCGGACTGCTGTTTAATTTCTTGCTTGAGAGATCAATTAAAGACTACACCAACAAATATAATATAATTCTTAATAAGAATTACAGTCTTGTAAAAGACATTAAGAATTATTCATTGGCAGAATATACACATGCTGTTAAAGTGTCTAATCTATCAAGGGAATGCGCTAAGGTAATTAATGCAAATGAAATGTGTGCAGCCTGCGGTGGATTCTATTACAGATTAGGTCGTATGGAGGGTGAACCTGAGATAGACAACGCAATCAGATTGGCTTCTCAGAACTGTTTTCCGAGAGATGTAATCACTATCATATCGGAATTCGGAGGTATAATCGAGAAGCCGTCAACGCCTGAATCTGCCATTGTGCATATGGTTGATTCACTTGTAACTAAGATTGAGTTATTAGACAGAGAGACAATGTCTTCATCATGGAATCAAGATATGGTAATATATCAGACGTTGAACGATTATTCGCAAGCCGGCTTTTACGATAATTCCGGACTTAGTATGAATCAATTCTTGCAGGTCAGACAAAGACTTGTTAATGAGGAAAGCTTCTTATGACAATTAACTTTATAGATGAGATAAATGTTGATTTTGATTTTGACTATGAGACATGTGCAGAGAATGTTATTAAAAAGACACTTGTGTCGGAGCATTTTCCATATGATATAGAAGTGGGATTGTCTTTTGTTGACAGCGGCACAATCAAGAAGTTAAATTCTGATTATAGAAATATTGATAAGGTAACCGATGTATTATCATTTCCTATGATTGAATATGATGATACTGATTCGATAGCAGACACTTGCTCAAGATATGATTCTGTGGGCGAAAAGGTAGGGCTTATTAATCCGGATAATAATGAAGTAGAATTAGGTGACATTGTATTATGTGTGCCTAAGTTATATGAGCAAGCACAGGCATATAATCATTCCGTTGTAAGAGAATATGCATTTCTTATAGCTCATTTATTGGGTTACGATCATATTGATGATAATGAACGCAGCGTAATGGAAGATAAGCAGAATGCTATACTTGATGATTTGGGTATTACAAGAGATTAGTTACATAAATATTACAAGGAGGGAGTAATATGAGTAAAAAAGCTGTAATTGCAATAATTATTGCTGCTGTTGTTTTGGTAGGAGGCGGCGTTACCGCTTATTTCCTATTGCAAAACAAAGAACAACCGGTGGTTGAGGAAGAAAAGGTTGATCCGCATGCTAATCAGGGACAATCAATATTAACCGGTAAATGGATGGATAAGGCGATAGCATCTCAGCGTCCGATTGCCGTAATGCATGAAAATGAGAAGCATAATCATCCGTTATTTGGATTGAATTCTTCGGGTGTTATATATGAGTGCCCCGTAGAGGGAAGCTCTACCAGGTTCATGGTACTTTATGATAACAATATACCTGATGACATGAAGATTGGAAATGTTCGTTCAAGCAGACCGTATTATTGTTATTTTGCACATGAATTTGACCCTATCTATGTAAACTGGGGCGGTAGTGTTAAGGCAATCGATATTCTTTCTACAAATTATATCGATAATATAAGTGGTGTACTTGACCCGGCAATGGATACCGTTGCATTCTACAGAACAAATGACCATGCATCTCCAAGTAATGTATATACTAATCGCGGTATGATTATGAAGGCTGTTGATCAGAAGGGCTACAGAAAAGAGCTTGATACAACAAAGCCTAAGAAATTTACATTTACGGAGGATGGACAGGTTAATACACTTGCTGTTGAAGGGGCACAGGATTGTGCAGTTATTAAGCCATATTTCTTCGTGAATTTGCCAAGGTTTGAATATGATGCGGCTACAGGACAATACAAGAGATTCCAATTCGGCAAAGAGCAAATCGATGGATTGGATAATTCACAGATTGTTTGTGATAACATTATTTTCCAGGATGTTAACAGTCATGATTTACCTGAGCATGATACAGCCAACAGCCCATATATCTGGATTGATGTTGAAGGTAAGGGAACAGGAAAGTACTTTACAAAGGGTAAGATGATTGACATCACTTGGTCACGTCCTACAGAAAATGATGTTACAAAATATTATGATATGGCCGGTAATGAGATTGTAATTAATCAAGGAAGAACTTGGGTATGTACAATCGAGAATCAATATAAGAATAAGAATCAATATTTTGCAACTATTGATGAATATAACGCAACCAAGAAGTAACTATTAATAAGGAAGTATCAATGAGTAATGCTCGAAGAAGCGACCATAGCTTTCTTTTGCAGGGTTCAATTCTTGCAATTGCTCAAATAGTCAGTAAGATAGTAGGTCTTATATATAGAATTCCGCTTACGGCTATTATCGGCAAACGAGGAAACGATTACTATGGCACGGCTTTTGAAGTCTACAACATAATACTTATTATATCATCATTTAGCATTCCACTTGCCGTCTCTAAATTAGTGGCGGCAAGGATAGCTAAAGGTGAAGCAAGAAATGCCAAAAAAGTCTTGATAGGCTCTTTGGCTTTTTCTGCTGTTTCAGGTGGTATAGCGGCTTTTATTGTTTACTTCTTTGCTGATTTCTTCACGGGTACATTACTCAAGACGCCTCAATCAGTGATAGCGCTTAAGGTTTTGGCGCCAACGCTTTTTGTTGTGGCTATTGTCGGTGTGCTAAGAGGCTTTTTCCAGGGACTTAATACGACAGTTCCGTCTGCCTTGTCGCAGGTGGCTGAACAGATTGTTAATGCGATAGTCAGTATTGTTGCTGCATTTGCACTTGTAGGCTATGGTGTTAAGGTTGGTAAGGTTCTTGGTGATGAGGAAGCCTATAGGGCGGCATACGGTGCTGCCGGCGGTACATTGGGAACTCTTAGCGGAGCGATTGTTGCTCTTTTGTTCATGTGCTTTGTGTTCTTTATCTATGAAAAGAGATTTCGTCGTAAGGTAGCTAAAGACAGGACACGCCATAATGAGACATATCGTTCAATTATTAAAATACTTGTTCTTACTATTGTTCCCGTACTACTCAGCACGACATTATTTAATATAAGTGCTATTATAGATCAAGGTGTATTTAAGAACATTGCCAATGCACAAGGCTATAGTGCTAGTCAGATATCAGAATGGTGGGGTGTATTTTCGGGACAATACAAGGTTTTAATTAATGTTCCGATATCAATTGCTTCATCAATTGCGGCATCGGCTGTACCTGCGCTGACTATGGCATATGAAAGGCGTGATAGGAAGACGCTTAGGTCGCAAATTCATTCTGCGTATAGATTTATTATGATATTTGCATTTCCATGTACAGTCGGACTTATGGTACTTGCCGGACCCATTATGGAGCTGTTATTTGCCGATGCCGATGATACCTCAGCCATGATGCTTATAATAGGCTCTATTGCAGTTATATTCTATTCGATTTCAAGCTTATCTAACGGGTTATTGCAGGGCATTAACAAATTACGAATCCCTGTTATCAATGCAATTATAGCGTTAGTAATACATCTTGTTGTATTGCTTGTTCTGATGGAATTCTTCTATCTGAATATATATGCGGTTATTATTGCAAATGCGTTTTATGCGGCATTAATGTGCATTCTTAATGCGATACCCTTGCGTAAGAGTACGCATGCAAGACAAAATATTAAATCGACTTATCTTATTCCGGGTATAGCATCTGTTATAATGGGTGTTGTGGTATATGGCTCATATAATCTGATAATGCTGATTAGTGCATCTAATCTGATAAGCTGTATTATTTCGATTATGTTGGGAGCTATATGCTATGCTGTAATTATGCTTCTTATGCGTGGAATAACAAGACATGATCTTGAGCGAATTCCTAAGGGTGAGATATTAGTGACGTTGGCTGAGAAGCTACATTTATTAAGATAATTATGATACTGATTCGTGATGTTAAATGCAAATTAAATAATAAGGATATTAATCGGGATATTATTAATAAATGTTCAAGGATTATAAAGGTTAAACCCGAGATTATTAAGGATTATATAATAGTAAAATGCTCTATTGATGCAAGAAAAAAGCCTGATTTATTCTATAATTATCACATTGCATTAAATGTTGATAATGAAGATAAAATACTTAGCAGGCATAAAAATCCTAAAGTTAGTAAGTATGTTAAGGTAGTATATAAAGAGCCTACCATAAAGTGCGATACCAAATCAAAATGTATGGTAATCGGAGCGGGACCCGCAGGTTTATTCTGTGGGTTAATTCTTGCCAAGGCAGGTCTTAAACCAATTATTGTTGAGCGTGGCAGTACAGTTGATAAGCGTCTGAGTGATGTGCAGGATTTTTGGAGGAAGAAAACACTTAAGATAGACTCTAATGTCCAATTCGGCGAGGGCGGTGCCGGCACATTTTCAGACGGCAAGCTTAATACAGGCGTTAAAGACAAAGACGGACGCAAGGACTATGTGCTTAATACATTTGTAAGAAACGGAGCAGATGATAAAATACTATATGATGCTAAGCCTCATATGGGAACGGATACACTTACAAATGTTGTTTGCAATTTGAGAAAAGAGATTATTAAATATGGTGGTTCGTTCTATTTTGATACAAAGCTGGAGCAAATTAATTCTAAAGATAATAAATTGAAAAGTGTTTCTCTATCCGGTGCAAATGAAGGCGAATATGATATAGATTATCTCGTTTTAGCTATAGGACACTCGGCCAGAGATACATTTAAGATGCTTATAGACAGCGGTCTTACCATGAAGGCCAAGCAATTTGCAGTGGGGCTAAGGATAGAGCATTTACAAGAGGATATTAATAAGTCGCAATACGGGGATGATTATGCAAAGACATACGAAAATATCGAGCCTTCGCCGTATAAGGTAACGGCTAAGCTTGATAGACGCGGTGTATATTCGTTTTGTATGTGTCCCGGTGGTCATGTTATTAACGCTTCATCAGAATCCGGCTTGCTTGCCGTAAACGGCATGTCGAATTTGAATAGAGACAGTGTTAATGCCAATTCTGCAATTGTTGTGACCGTTGGTGAGAATGAATACGACATGGATGAACCGCTTTCGGCCATTGAGTATCAGCGCAGTCTTGAGAAAAAAGCTTATGAATTAGGTCAAGGCAACATACCTATTCAATTATATGGCGATTATAAAGAGGATAGAGCATCTACTAAGCTTGGCAGAATTAAGCCTACAGGAATATGTACGACCGAGTTTGCCAATCTTCGCAAACTATTTTCCGATTCAATAAATGAATCGATTATTGAAGGAATTGAAGAATTCGGAACAAAGATAAAAGGCTTTAACGACTTTGATGCACTTCTTAGCGGAGTTGAGAGCCGAACATCGTCTCCGGTCAGAATTATTCGTGATGATAATTATATCAGCAATATTGATAACATATTTCCTTGCGGAGAGGGCGCAGGCTATGCAGGCGGAATAATGTCTGCGGCAATGGATGGTATGAAGGTAGCGGAAGCAGTAATCAGTAAAATTAACAAAGAGGACTAAAATGGGTGAATTAACGCCGATGATGCGGCATTATCTCGATACAAAAGAAGAATATAAGGATTGTATTATATTTTACAGATTAGGTGATTTCTATGAAATGTTCTTTGATGATGCAATTCTTGTATCAAAGGAATTAGAGCTCACTCTTACCAAGAAATCATGTGGGTTAGAGGAGCGCGCACCAATGTGTGGTGTGCCTTATCATGCATTGGATACTCATCTTACAAGGCTTGTTAAAAAGGGCTATAAGGTTGCAATCTGCGAGCAGGTTGAAGATCCTAAGCAGGCTAAGGGTATGGTTAAAAGGGAGGTTGTAAGAATTGTTACCCCCGGAACCAATATAGATGCAACCGCATTAGATGAGTCACAGCATAATTATATAATGAGTATTGTTGTTCTTGATGATGATTTCGGTATGGCTCTTTGTGATGTATCAACAGGTGATTTTCTTGTTAGTGAGATTAAAAGTAGCAGTAGTCTTATGGATGAAATTAATAAATTTGCACCTAGTGAGATAGTTTGCAATGAGTCATTTATGCTAAGCGGAATTGATTTGGAATCAATAAGATATCACTTTAATACAGCGATTACGCCACTTCAAAATCAATATTTTGAAGAGCATAATGCCACTCAAATATTAAAAGAGCATTTTCATGTTGAGAGCTTAAGTGCATTGGGCCTTGATGATTTCCCTTTAGGGACAATAAGTGCCGGAGGTCTACTTACATATTTGATTGAGACGCAAAAATCATCGCTTAAGCATCTTAACACCATAAAACCGTATCTGGCAGGCGAATATATGCTTCTTGATTCTTCTACAAGAAGAAATCTTGAGCTTGTAATGACTATTCGTGAAAAGGAAAAGAAGGGTTCGCTTCTCGGTGTGCTTGATAAAACCAAGACGGCAATGGGCGCCAGAACACTTAGAGGCTTCATAGAACAGCCATTAATTAACCCCAGAGATATCAATAACAGACTAGATGTAATTGACGAATTGAATCATGATATAATTAATCGCGAGGAAATCAGAGAATATTTATCCGGAGTATATGACTTAGAACGATTAATGACAAGGGTATCCTATGAGACGGCTAATCCCAGAGACTTAATTGCTTTGAAAAATACAATAGGTGTTATACCGGATATCATCTCATTAATCAAGGATTATAAATCACAGCTCTTTACTGAGATGAACGAAGAAATAGATGATCTTAGCGATATATATAAGCTTATTGATGATGCAATTGATGATGAAGCATCTGTATCCGTCTATGATGGCGATATAATTAAGTTAGGATATAATAATGAAGTTGATATGCTGAGAAAAGCAAAGACGGATGGTAAGTCTTGGCTTGCTTCATTGGCTGACAGAGAACGAGAGAAGACTAACATCAAAAACCTTAAGGTTAAATTCAATAAGGTGTTCGGATATTATATTGAAGTAACCAATTCTTATCTTGAGCTTGTTCCCGACTATTTTATCAGGAAACAAACATTAACAAATTGCGAACGATTCTATACGGAAGAGCTTAAGGACTTAGAGAATACAATTCTTAACTCGCAAGATAAATTATCTTCGCTGGAATATGATATTTATAAAGGCATATTAGATACAATCAATGATAATATAGTAAGAATTCAGAAGTCAGCTAAAGTATTGGCTTTAATTGATGTGTTTACATCATTGTCTTTTGTATCTGAGAAGAATCATTATGTAAGACCTGCGATTAACCTTAACGGTTATATTGATATTAAAGGCGGTCGTCATCCTGTAGTTGAGACAATGCTTAAGGATAAAGCGTTTGTTGACAATGATACTTATCTTGACCTTAAGAAGAATAGGGTATCGATTATTACCGGTCCGAATATGGCCGGTAAATCAACATACATGAGACAGGTTGCACTGATTACGCTAATGGCTCAGATAGGATGCTTTGTTCCGGCAGACTCTGCCAATATCAGTATTGTTGACAGAATATTTACAAGAGTCGGTGCATCGGACGACCTTGCAAGCGGGCAGTCAACATTTATGGTTGAGATGAACGAAGTCGCTAATATTTTAAGAAATGCCACCTCCAAATCGCTTATTATTCTAGATGAAATCGGTCGCGGCACGTCTACATTTGACGGATTGTCAATAGCATGGGCAGTGGTTGAATATATTGCCAATACTAAGCTGATTGGAGCTAAGACGTTATTCGCCACACATTATCATGAGCTTACCGAATTGGAAGGTAAATTAAGCGGTGTAAATAATTATTGCATTGCCGTTAAGGAAAACGGCGATGATATTGTATTTATCAGGAAAATTGTACCCGGCGGTGCCGATAAAAGCTATGGTATTCAGGTTGCGCGACTTGCCGGCGTGCCTGATATGGTTATTGAACGCGCCAAGGAGATTATTAATGAATTAATTGAGAATGATATAGCCGATATAGCTAAATCAATCACGGTTAAGTCTAAAGCTGAAAAGCCTAAGAAATTAGAAGAAATTGATTTAAATCAAATGTCTATGTTTGATACTGTAACCGATGAAGATATCATTAATGAATTAAGAGAATTAAATGTAAATAATTTGACACCGGTTGAAGCATTAAGTAAATTAGATGAGTTAAGCAATAAAGTTAGAAACAGGTATTAATATGGCTGAAATAGAATTATTAAATCAAGATACAATAGATAAAATTGCTGCGGGAGAGGTTGTCGAAAGACCGGCATCGGTTGTTAAGGAATTAATCGAGAATTCTATTGATGCAAAGGCTACAATTATTACCGTAGAGATTGAAAAGGGTGGAGTATCTAAGATACGTGTATCCGATAACGGTATCGGAATTCCTTTTGATCAAGTTAGAAAAGCATTCCTTCGACATTCTACATCCAAATTAAGAGATGCATCAGAGCTTAGCATTGTAGCTTCGCTCGGCTTTAGAGGAGAGGCACTGTCAAGTATTGCCGCGGTAAGTAAGACGGAGTTAATTACTAAGACAGCTGATTCTATGCTTGGAACACATTATGAGATTGAAGGTGCGATAGAGAGAAGGATTGAAGAAATAGGTGCACCTAACGGCTCATCATTTATTGTGAGAGACTTATTCTATAATACATTGCCCAGACGTAAATTCTTAAAAAGTCAAAAGACAGAGAGTAATTATATATGCGATATTGTTGAAAAGCTTGCATTATCACACCCCGATATAGCATTTCAATTAAGTGTTGACGGTAAGACAAGGCTATCGACAGTCGGAAGCGGTAAGCTTATTGATTCTATTTATCAAATTTACGGCAAGAATGTTGCCAATAATTTGCTTGAAATTGATGAAGAAAATGAGTTTTTCAAAATCAAAGGTTATATCGGTAATTCTTCCTTGTCTAAGGGTAATCGTTCATTCGAGAATATTTTTATTAACAATCGTTATATTAAGAGTAAAGTAATATCAAATGCAGTTGAAGAAGGCTATGAGGGATATCTGATGCAACACCTTTATCCTTTCTTTTGCCTATTCATAGATATTGATACCAATATGGTAGATGTAAATGTGCATCCTACGAAGATGGATGTCAGAATTGATAATCAAAATGACATTGTAGCTTTAATTAAAAGCATTATTCATGACAGACTTAATAATTTGGAGGATATCAAAAGTATCGAGGCGCCTCAAAATAGCTACAAAGATTTGAAGCATGAAGTCGAATCAGAAGTGATTGACTATTCCGAAACTATTGATGCACCTGATGATTCTGTTAATATTAAATCAGTATTTGATAATAACAGGAGTATCATTGATTCTAATATTGAAAATGAAGAAAATAAAGAAGCTTCAATTGTTCATGATATCGATAATGATGATAGCATTATTGAGCCTTATGAAGACAAGAAACTAATTAACAAAAGCGAGGAAATTAAAACTGAGATTAATAATGAGCTTGCCGTTAATAATAATTCGGATAATACCGGCGAGCAAATGTCCTTTTTATCAAAAGAAGCCGTGGTAAGACACAAGATAATAGGACAATTATTTGATACATATTGGCTTGTCGAATATGATAACAATCTGTATATAATAGATCAACATGCCGCACACGAAAAGGTTCTGTATGAGAGAACATTATCACTTATTAAGAATAAGGAAATGTCCACACAACAGATTTCGCCACCGGTAATTGTAACGCTTAATTCGGCTGAAGAAGCATTTCTTAGTGAAAATATTGAATTGTTCAATGAAATCGGATATGAGATAGAAAATTTCGGTGGTCATGAATATGCCATCAACGGAATTCCTTATAATATATTCGGAGTAGATGCAAAGACTTTATTTATGGGTATGATATCAGACTGTACCGATATAACATCAGGCAATGATACAGCTGTAATATTAGAAAAGATTGCATCAATGTCCTGTAAGGCTGCAATTAAAGGCAATATGTCCATATCTGTTGCGGAAGCTAAGGAATTGATTGATGAATTATTAGAGCTTGATAATCCGTTTCATTGTCCGCACGGACGTCCCACGATTATTATGATGTCTAAATATGAGATAGAGAAGAAATTCGGGAGAATACAGTGAATAAGCTAATTATAATATCAGGTCCGACATGTACCGGGAAAAGCTCATTGTCAATTAAGCTTGCAAAGCAAATCGGAGGAGAAGTAATCTCTGCTGATTCAATACAGGTATATAAAGGACTTGATATCGGCAGTGCCAAGATTACAACTAAGGAAATGCAAGGCGTTAAGCATCATTTAATAGATGTGTTAGAGCCTAATGAGGATTTCAATGTCTACATCTTCAAGGAAATGGCAAATGCTGCACTTGAAGAAATATATGCTAATGACCACATCCCGATTATAGTAGGAGGCACCGGCTTCTATATACAATCTATTCTGTATGATATTGATTTTTGTAAAGAAGATAATTCAAAAGTGAGATATGAGCTGGAGCGGGAATTAAAAGAAAAGGGCAGTGTTTTTTTATATAATATTCTAAAGGAGATAGATCCGAAGTCGTGTGAGAAGATTCATCCAAACAATACAAAACGAGTTATCAGAGCGATAGAATATTATCGTCTAAATAATAAGCCGATATCTGAGCATAATGAGGAAGAGCGCTTAAAGAAATCTGTATTTGATGCAAATTATTTTGTGTTAACAGATGAACGTGATAAGCTATACGAGCGTATTAATAACAGGGTTGATACAATGCTTGAGCAAGGCCTTGTTAATGAAGTTAAAGGATTACTTGATGCCGGACTTGATGTTAACTCAAATTCCATGCAGGGCATTGGCTATAAAGAGATAGTCGAGCATCTGACACTAGATGTGCCCCTTGAAGAAGCCATTGATACTATTAAGAAAAACACAAGACATTTTGCAAAACGACAACTGACATGGTTTCGCCGAGAAAGAGATGTAAATTGGATTGATATAAGCAAATACGATTACGATAATGAAAGGATTCTATCGTACATGATAGAAGTTATTAAAGATGAGTGATTTAAGAAAAATCTATCAGGAAATGGGAATATCCAAGATAGTGTACGATTATACCGACAAAATTCTAGGGGAACTTGAAAGTAGATTTAATAATATCGATAAAGTAGCTGAACTTAATCAATTAAAGGTGCTTAAAGCCATGCAGGATGCAAAGGTTTCAACAGAG
>CAJOIL010000051.1 GCA_905234525.1 uncultured Lachnospiraceae bacterium
AGTCCAAAAGGAGGTAAAAAGCATGAACAAGTACGAATTAGCACTCGTTGTTAATGCGAAGATCGAAGACGATGCACGTGCAGCCGTAGTTGATAAGGCTAAGGGCTATATCGAACGTTTCGGTGGAACAGTAACGGACGTAGAAGAGCAAGGTAAGAAGCGTCTTGCTTACGAAATCCAGAAGATGAACGAAGGTTACTACTTCTTCATTCACTTTGATGCTGAACCCGATGTGCCTGCACAGGTCGAGAAAAACGTTCGCATTATGGACAACGTTCTTCGTTTCTTATGCGTTAGAAATGACGAGGCATAGATAATAAGGAGAACAGAATATGAATAAAGTAATTTTAATGGGCAGACTGACTAAAGACCCTGAAATAAGATATGGCAACGATAACAGACCTGTTGCACGCTATAGCATAGCAGTTGACAGAAGATATAAGGATCAGAACGGCAATTATCCGACTGATTTCTTCAATCTTACTTCATTCGGCAAGACAGCTGAATTCGTTGAACGTTACCTTAGAAAGGGTACTAAGATTGTAATCGACGGAGAGATTCGTAACAATAATTATGAAAAGGATGGTAAAACAGTATACCAAGATCAGATTGTTGCAAACTCCGTAGAATTCGCAGAAAGTAAGAATGCCCAAGGTGGTGGCGGAGACTACTCTAACGCACCAACAGGTGGTAATGCACCAACTGCAGACGCCGGTGATGGTTTCAATGCAATTGATGATGCAACAGAGGATAATCTTCCGTTCGTATAAGAATAATTGGAGGAATAATCATGGCTTATAATAAGAATGATGGCGGTGGAAGAAGACGCCAGATGCACAGAAGAAAGAAGGTATGTGTCTTCTGTGGCAAAGATAATACTATTAACTACAAAGATACTAATACTCTTAAGAAGTACATTTCAGAGCGAGGCAAAATTCTTCCTCGTCGTATAACAGGTAATTGTGCTAAGCACCAGAGAGCTCTTACATTAGCTATTAAGAGAGCGCGTCATGTAGCACTTATGCCATATGTACAGGAGTAATAATTGTACGTTATACTAATAAAAAGGCTCTTTTCTTTATCGAAAAGGGCCTTTTTTATTTATACAATATCGAAGGGGTCTTGGCTTCTCAACCACTTACTAAATATACTTCAATACTTCCATTAAATTGTGGGCATAACCATATAACTTGGCTCGCATCTCGTCGGTCGCTTCGGTTAAATCCGGTACCATAATAGTGTTACAGCCGGCTGAGGTGGCGGAGTCTACACCATTAGGCGAATCTTCTATAGCGATGGTTTCTTCGGGTGACACACCTATTACTTCGCACGCATAGAGATATGGCTCCGGATAAGGCTTCCCTCGCTTTGTCCCATGCGCCGAAATCACCTCATCAAAGAACTCTGTAAGTCCAACTGCCTCAAGACGATTCTTAATAATCTCCGGTCTTGTTGCTGATACAAGCACAATTCTTTTATCGCGTTTTTTAAGCTCCTCTAAGAATTCTTTAGCGTATGGCTTAAGTGGTGTTCCCGTCTCTTTAAGCTCATTTAAAGTCTTATCGGCACACAATTTCTTAAGCTCCTCGAAATTCATCTCTTCGCCGAATCTTATGCGCATTAGTTTAACTGCATATGGGTACCATGCGCTTCTTAGCATTAATGCGTCTTCTCTCGTAAATGAGTTATAGCCGAGTTCATGTGCTGCTTCAACCCAACGACGCTGATATATACGCTCCGTATCTGTAATTGTTCCGTCTAAATCTATTAATACGGCTTTAATCTCCATGGCGAACTCCTTTATTACCCTAAGCTTCTAGGAGGTAAAAGACCTCTCATTGAACCGGATATGTAATCGAGGCGCCAAGACCTCTTCGAAAACATTGGACGAATGTCCGGTTGGAGAAGAGGTACTTGGTCCGAGATTACAGCAATAAGACTTAAAATAGGTCTTTTACCGCCGGAAGCATCATTAATTATCTAATAATTCTCTATATATCTCACGCTTACTTACACCTAAGTCTTTGGCGACTAATTTCATCGCATCCTTCTTATCCATTCCCTTATCCAGGTAGATTTGCATATGTTCATTAAGTGACACCCCATCCCACTTACGACGCGCCTCTTCAATCTGTGCCTCCTTAGATTTACCGGCAATTACAAGCACATATTCGCCCTTAGGCTCGTGCGTCTCATAGTAGGCAATAGCTTCGCCGATTGTGGTTCGCACCTTTTCTTCGTGAAGCTTCGTCAGCTCTCTCGTAACGGTAAGGGGACGCTCGTACTCTAACACATTTCCCAGTTCCTTAAGGGTAGCCTTGAGATGATGTGGGCTCTCATATATAACAATTGTGCGGCTCTCCTTACTAATCTCTTCAAGAACGTGAACCCTATACTTCTTATCCTTGGGCAGAAACGCCTCGAACGCAATACGTCTGCAAGTCAAACCGGATGATGTCACCGCAGTAACAAACGCAGCCGGCCCGGGAATCGACATTACATCAATATCATTATCATAGCACATAGCCACCAGTTCCTCACCGGGATCGGATATCCCCGGTGTACCCGCATCAGTAATAAGCGCGATATCCTGACCGTCAAGCAGCTTATCAATAAGCGTTTTCGCTTTATCAAGCTTATTATGTTCGTGATAAGAGGTCATGGGTGTGTCGATTTTGTACCTATCGAGCAGCTTTTTTGATGTGCGCGTGTCCTCTGCGGCAATCAAATCAACCTCAGAAAGTAGGCGCACCGCTCTATACGTAATATCTTCCATATTGCCAATCGGTGTGGCACATAAATAAAGTGTTCCTGCCATACGCTACTCCAAATAAATATCCGCGACCTCCTTGGTATACTCTCCGGTCTTGTCGTATACAATAAGAGGCTTTTCAACCTTCAGGAAGGCTCCTCCGTTCTGCGATGCCTCAATGAGCACCATATTGGCATCCTTATCGACAAAGGCATGAACCATTCTAAGTCGCTTCACCTGCATATTATACTCACTCATCACGCTCATTATCTCCATAAGACGGTGTGGGCGATGAACCATGTAAAATCGACCTTTTTCACGAAGAAGCGAAGAGCTGACTCGAATAATGTCATTAAGTGTCACGCTTACCTCATGCCTTGAAATCGCCTTCGTATCATTATCGTTAACGATTCCACTGTTAACCGTCATATATGGGGGATTAGTTGTAATTACGTCAATGGTGTTTGACCCGTATAAACTAATGCCATCCTTGATATCTGCATTATCTATCGTAATCTTTTCCTGCAAATCATTGTATTTAACAGAACGTCTTGCCATATCAGCGACATCCTCTTGTATCTCAATGCCGGTATAGTTGCCACCGTACCTGGCTTCCATAAGAATCGGAATTACGCCTGTTCCGGTACCGATATCAAGAACCTTCTCACCTTCTCTGACACTTGCAAATGCTGATAAAAGCACTGCATCTATTCCAAAGCAAAACTTCTTTGGATGCTGAATTATCTTATAACCACGTCTATTAAGCTCATCTAATCGCTCATCTGATTTAATAAGTGTATCTTTATTATTCACCTTTGTCCCTGTTCTTATTAAAGCGCTTCTTATTATGTCCTCTCTTGTTCCGTCCGCGCTTGTTACGTTTGTCTTTGCTATTATTGTTGTCGCGTATGTCGCTTTGACCTTTTTTGTCGCCTACGTCGCTTTGACCTTTTTTGTCGCGCTCGTTACTGTTATCATTATTATCGCGCTCATCACTACCGTCATCATTTAGGCTGCTTGCGCTGTCATCCTCGAGTTCACGAAGCTCTGCTTCCTCCTCATCAGTGACCTCTATTACTCTTCCTCGACGATTCTTAACGGTTACTTCATCAATATTGTATATCTGACGCTCCTTAATATCATCTTCTGTCTCTACAACCACAATCACCTGCTGGCGCAATACGTTAAGATCCTCTACCTTCGCTTCTCTGCCGGTAGGTGTAATAATTATATCTCCCTTGCTTGGCAGATTTTCATTAAGGTATTTATATGTCTCATTTTCATTCTTAAGGCAACACATAAGTCGTCCGCAATTACCCGAAATCTTCATCGGATTAAGCGGAAGTCCCTGTTCTTTCGCCATCTTAATTGATACGGGAACGAAGTCCGAAAGATATGATGAGCAGCAAAGCTCTCTACCGCATATTCCGAGACCGCCGAGAATCTTAGCTTCATCTCTGACACCTATTTGTCTGAGTTCAATCCTCGTTCTGAATACACTCGCCAAATCCTTAACAAGCTCCCTAAAATCAACACGTCCGTCTGCTGTGAAGTAGAAGAGCAGCTTCTTATTGTCAAATGTGTATTCCGCGCCCACCAGCTTCATTTCCAGCCCGTGATTTGCAATTTTCTCCTTACATATCTTGCACGCTTCCTTTTCCTTCTTGCGATTCTCCTCAGCATGCTCCACATCCTCTTCGGATGCCACACGCTCAACCTTTTTGAGCGGACTTACAATACTTTCCTCGGAAACCTCCCGTTCTCCCAACAGAACTGTTCCGAGCTCCACACCTCTTGCTGTCTCAACTATTACCTTGTCACCCACATTAATCTCAAAGCCTGTTGGGTCAAAATAATATATCTTACCGACATTACGAAATCTTACACCTATTACTGTAACCATTTATATATACTCCTTTGCTATATCCTGCATTCTGTGCAGCATCATTTCTATTGTAAGATCAGCAGTTACTTTACTGCGGATTTTCTCCTTAGCTTCGTAAACTACATTGATAATTCTGTTAATTGCACTTCCCGGCATATTCGATAATTCACGTATTGTCACCATCTCACTTGCAAAATGCACACGCGACTCATCTAATGTTGTCTTATATACGATTACATCTCTTAAAAAGGAAGTTATCATATCCAAGTATATTCCTATATTTCCTTCATCTTCACTCAGATTATAGCCTATATCCGCCATCTGCTTAGAATGATAATCTGTAAATTTCTTCATGATACCGGTTACGGTATCAATACGTTCCTGAAATTCCGTATCCCTTGCTATCAGTAACGCCTTACCGGGATTACCGGATGCAAAATTAATTGCCATATCCGCCTGATATTCAACTACGCCCTTTGACATTAGGTATGTCTTAATCTTAGCATCACTTACTGCCGTCATGTTAAGCACTACGCACCGCGATAATACCGTAGGAAGCAGCTTATCCTTATTGGTAGTAAGCATTATGATATTTACATACTGCGGGGGTTCCTCTATTGTCTTAAGAAGAATGTTCTGTCCCTGCTCATTAATTAACTCTGCGTCGTCAATTATGTAAATTTTACGCTTACTTTCGTATGGTTTAATATCAACCGTGTTAACGAACTGCTCACGTATCTCGTCTACCTTGATGATATCTGTCTTCTCATGGGAAATATAGATTATATCCGGATGGTTATGATGTGAAGCCTTCTTACAGCTTATACATTCCTCGCACGGTTCAATTACCTCAGGTAGCCTGGGCGCTACCGGCTCCAGACCGGGAAATGCTATCTGATTATCATCATGTTCTGCCTGTAGCTTCTCACATAGCAATGCCTGCGCAAACGCCTCAGCAAGCTTCATCTTACCAAGACCCGCTTCCCCGTTAATTATATAAGCATGACTCACTTTATTAAGACGGATGGCACTCCTGAAATGATTAATAAGCGCCTCCTGTCCTAAGACATTCTGAAATTGCATCTATAACCTCAATCATCTATGACCACAATCACTTGTGATATTATATCACAATTACTTTTCCTTGCGCAATTGCTTGCGTGAATTCGCAACAGAAAAAATAAAAAGTCCGATAAGGACACCTATTAATGCTCCGGCACTATCAATACACACATCCTTGAATTCGCCGCTTCTTCCGGGGACGAAAAGCTGGTGAAATTCGTCTCCGGCCGCATAAACAGTGGCTATAAGCCATGATATGATTCCATTTATATACCAACGCATCGATGAACTATAAACAGCTCCGACAACTAATAATCCTAAGATTGCATATTCCAAAACATGCGCTGTCTTACGAATCGGATGGTCGATATTCTCTGCCATCTCCATCTGTTCTTCTTCGGATAAGCTGTCAAAATCAGCCACGAATATCTTACATATTGCAAAGCCAACCGTATTGCTTGCCTTAGTCGACTGATCTGCATCCTTCGCAGAGAAGGCGAAGATTACTACCATCCATATTATTGTTAATACTATAAATACTATTCTTCTCATAATTGAATAAAATATATATATACTATATATAATATTATTTATGTAGAAATATCTAATAGCAACCCGCGTATCTCATCAATATGCCCAAGGATTGCCAGATGATCCTTCTCATCCTTAACAAGCTCCTTAGCTAATCCATCAAGATTATCATCCACCTGACGAATCATACCATAAACCCTGTGACGACCCTTACGGTCTAAGAAGTTCTCTCTTGTAAATTCATGGGAGCGATTAACAACTTCATTAAGAAAATCCTTAACGAGCGAACGGTATTTCTTCATATCATTGATATCCATATGCTTGGCAATACGATTGCCCTGCTCATCAATCTGCTCCATCAAAGAAGAAAGCTTCTCCTTAAGATTAGCATCATCTATCTTGGACACAAGTGTGAACTTGAACTTGTCGTCAGTTTGTTCAGTTTGCTTTACTTCCGTAGTCTGATTAACGGGTGCTACGTTATTAACTTTTATGTCCATAATTTACCTCTATTAAGATATGTATTACAGTACCTCACAACTAAGCTCTGTTATCGATAATATACTTACCTATCTCATTAATAACACGATTAATATTATTATTAACGAAGACCCTTTTAACACCGGCTTTCTCAAGCTTATCCTTGGAAAAATCCTCTGTGTCCGTCAAAAATCTTCTGCACATCTCATCATATCTGGGACTATTCTGCTTGCGCTCCCTATTAAGAGCTCTTTGTAAACGAACACCATCCTCTACTTCTATATATATCGGCATAATCCTCGTATTTCCGTAGTACTCACACATTTTTTCGTATGATTCAAGTGTACCTATGATGATATAATCCTTCTCGTCAATGAACACATTATCGTCAACAGTGAAATAATCCCATGGTCCGTAGCAAGTATCATATCGTCTAAGCTCTATTATCTTACCGGCTGCCTTAAGCTCATCTCTTTTCTTATCATCTACGAAATGATACTCCACCCCATCAGTCTCATTTTCCCTAATGGGCCGAGTGGTGTAGCTAACAAGATTATTTAATTGAAGCGACTCATCCTTTAACAATCGCTTAAATATTGTATCCTTGCCGGTTGAGCTCTTACCCATTATACAATATAACATCCCAACTCCTTTAGATTATCTACCTTCTTAATGTATTCTATATCTTCCTTAGTTATCACTTCCCCGGGCATAACAAGTGGTATCCCCGGTGGATACGGAACAACCGCCTCAAATGCAACCTCGCCGATACAATCATCTATCGGTTTATTAACACATTTACCCGTAACCTGATACGGCTCACACTTCTTAGTATGCTCACTGATCGGAATGGCTTCCATCTCCTCAATCGAGGAAATGTTAATCGAACCGTCAATCTTAATAATGGCATTACTCAATCTATCGAAAGCAGAGCCCGTATCCATAAGGCTTGTCATCGCTAACACATAATTCGACATACACATCTCTGTCTCAAGCTTGTATTGTTCTCTTAAGATACGACCGAGCTCATCTCCGCTCATATATCCATTGGTATAAATAACTATCTTACCCATATCTCTTTTATCTGATATCGGCTCAATTGACAAATGGCTCAAATCCTTACAAGCGGCATAAAATCGACGAAGATTAGCTATATAGCCCTCGATTCTCGCCTTCTCATGCATTAACTCTAGCGCACAACTCATGCTTTCCATTATCACATAGCTGGGCGAGCTTGTCTGATACATACTAATGTATCGAAACACATTTTTCTCATCAATAAGTTCAGAGTTAACATGCACTATTGCTCCACCCGTCAACACCGGCAAGGTCTTATGCGCACTCATAACGCAGATATCGGCATAGCCGACCTGGTCCCTTGGAAATGTGCCATCAAGGTGCAGGTGCGCTCCATGTGCCGAATCAACTATCAGCACAATTTCCTCAGAGTGCAAGTACTCGCTTATGCTCTTAATGTCCGATACCACACCCTCATACGTTGGACTTGTGATAATAACAGCCTTAGGTCTTATGCTATTTGACAACAATTCTTCGACCTTGGCTTTGACTGATTGAAGCGTCACCTCACCAATCAAAAGACTGTTATACATCGAGGGCAGAACATATTCCGCATTCAGTTTTCTGAGATATATCGCATTAAATACGCTTTTATGGCAGTTGCGAGCAACAATAATCGTATCGCCCATATCCGCCACAGTCGAAATGGCTGATAAATTGCCGCAGGTAGAGCCGCCCACCGTAAAAAAACTCGCCTTGGAGCCGTACTCAGCAGCTATCTCTTCATTCATTTCCTTAATGATTCCGCTTGGGTCGTTAAGATTATCGAAGCCATCAATCTCCGTAATATCATAGCGGTATGCACCGTCAAGCTGCCTTTTGTGACCCGGCATGTGAAACGGATATGCGCCGCTATTCGCATATTCTCTTAATTTATTACTAAGGCTATCCATATTTAATCCAAAAACCTCGCAATATCCGGTATCCAATCACCAAAGAACAGTTCACCGCTGAGCATTGCTTTATATATCGGCTCTAAAAATTTCATGATAAGAGAATGAACTTCATCCCATTCAAGCTCCGTTCGCTTTGTTGCACGACGCACCTTCTTCCAGCGCTTTCTCATGTGTGTATAATCACCATAAGAAGCCAGCTGCTCTAAGCGCGATGAATCAAAGCCGTTCTTATTAGCACATTTACCGGATAAAACCTTAATAACCTTACGACCTTCCACTGTCTCGGTTCGAAGAATATCATACAAGTCAATATATTCTCTAAGATCTCCGATAAGCTCAAGCTTATCTAATATGTCAAATGACAATTCAGCAATCTTCTCCTCAAGCGGATATTCCATGTAGTGAACTGTCTTGGCATTCTCCAACGACAGCATAAGCGACTTTTCACGTGGAAATGTCTCTAAATTACCAACCTTCTGAATAATTAAGAAAATCGGTATTACCATCTTATTAATATGAAGGCTAAAGCCAATATTATTATCTAAAATAAACTGTGTAGTGACCTTAACGCCAAACCCCATATAATACGAAACCACAGACAGCGACAGCTTACGCGCAAAGTCCTCTAAGGTCTCATCACCACTGTATGCCGTTATTAATGTATCACTTATACCTCGCTTATAATTCGAAAGTCCCAGTGTCTTATCATTAATAATCCAGAGCTCTTTAAAGTAGTGTTCTGATATAAATACAACCAGATCCTCCAAGCAACAACCAACCAACAGATTGTCGAAGGGTATATCTAATTCTTTTGATTTAAGCTTAATCAAATTAGGATTTAACATCTATAACCACACACCTATCATATTTTGAACCTTCTTTAACACCTTGCGCTTCCTGGCACATTCCATCAATGAAGACACATCCTTATCCTCATCCTGAATATATGCCCATGCAGCTTTCTTGAAATCAGGGCGTTTCATCTTATCTTCGTATTTCAATACATCACATATCAGGCGGTCCTTCGTGTAAATGTGCATTGATAAATTACCAAGCTTAGTCTCGGTTACGCCCAATTCAAGCACCTCTTTCTCACAGTAGTAAGGCTCGAGCGCCGGATAATCCATCTTGAATCGTGATTTCGATGTGTTCTTACTAACGGCAATTTTCCATACAAATGGGCGTGTTGTAAGATATCCGTAATAAAACAGTGCTGACTCCATAGTTAATATTCCATCAGGAAACATCCCGGCAATTAACTCTTCTTCATTCTGCTCCTGCAAATTAATTGCATAATAACCACTCTTAACCCTAAGAAGTCGCCCCTCATCCACATAAGAAATAATTCTTCGGTAATCTATTCCAAGCTCAGTTATCTGCTTTGTTCTGACGATTCCGTTATTCTCTTCTATGAGCTTTTCAATCATCTCAAATTCGAATTCTTTTTTCTCGCTTCTATTCATTGGAAATGGTGCTTCCATAGAAAACCTCCACCTTGGTTTTATCTGCGTCTTCTTCTACGATTTCTTTGTCTGTTTCTTTCGATAACCGCTTCGTCTGGGTCTTGTGTCCGTACGTCTCTTTCTCTTGAGAAGTATCTCGCCCGATTTACGTCTCAACAATCTGTAAGACACATATAATACCGCTAAAACTGCAAGTATTATAAGTATCAGCATAATATCTATTCTGAAAAATTTAACCTCTGTTCCACCCTTTTCTGCATCAATATTGTGGAACGGATACGGTACATTTTCCGCCTTCTTAAATATCAAATCAGCAGAACCAACATATCTGTCTCCATAGTAATATTGCATTTCTGCCGCAACATCCTCCCTCGTTGATGGCACTAACTTATTGGTAGTATCTGCAAGACTTGCCGAAGCCGGAAGAATCACCTTAGAGCTCTCGCCTCTCATGATATACTTGTTATCACTGTTTAAGGCTCCTAATTTACCAATCAGATTATCTGAATTCGTTGCACTTTGAGACGATAAGTCATGCGCAACAAAATTATCAAAGCAATAATTAAATAGATTAATGTTGTCCGTATAATAAGTCGCTGTATCGCCATGAAGTGTTACGGCGACAAGCGTCATACCATTCTTCTTAGCATAAGTAACAAGTGTTGCGCCGGCATCAACAGTATATCCCGTCTTACCGCCAAGACACGGGTCGTACAGATACCGATTAGTCTGATAATAGTTATACATTGCATGATGATTATTAAGAAGCGTGGGCTCCGCATGCTTATTGGTAGGCGCTATCGTGTATGACTTAGTTCCGCATATCTTAACAAATTGCTTATTCTGATATGCTGCGCGACTGATTATCGCCATATCCCTCGCTGATACATAATGAGTAGGGTCAGGTAGTCCATTCGGATTACTAAAATGTGAATTCGTACAGCCAAGCTCTTTTGCTTTGTCGTTCATCATCTGTATAAATTTGTTAACATCACCATCACCGACATGCTCTGCAATCGCATACGCACATTCATTGGCTGACTCAAGCATCATACCATATAGGCTTTCTTCCATCGTCATCTGCTCGCCAAGGTCACGACCGATATGCGATGAATTGCCTTCATTCTTATATACACAATCAGCGGAATAAGTTACTACCTCATTAAGCTTACTGTTCTCTAAAGCAACAAGTGCTGTCAACACCTTAGTGATACTGGCCGGATAGTATTGCGCATCCGCATCCTTCTCATATAATACAGCACCGGAATCTACATCCATTACAATGGCTGATGAACTTACTATATCAACATTGCTCGGCCATGCCGATATGGCATAAGATGTCGGTGCAAGCATTGCAGATATGCTAAATACCGTAATAAACAGCAATGCCATTAGTTTCTTAATACTTTTTTTAGTGTATTTATTCCTATTCATTACCTTATCCTTACAATTAATATCTACCTACTTATTGATTAACAAGTGGCAAAATAATTATAGCAAATGTTACTCATTAATTACAGTAATTATTGCATAAGACTGTCAATTAATGTTTCAAGATTTGATTTATTAAGTGTATAGAATATTAATCCCTCCGTAGAGTCCACTATGGTGACATATTTATTCTTAAATGTCATAGATTCCTCTATCAATGTAAGTAAATAACTCTTATACTTCTTATCAACTCGAAGAAACAACGTATCGCAATCTTCTATACTGACAGTCTTTGCCCTTGTTAATTGCATCATTCTTGATATTTCTTTGTCCTCATCAATCTGCGCATTTGTTTTATTAATGATGAAGAATCCGTCTTCGTCCTTAGGCATGCCAAGTGACTTCACGGCACGCTGGACTTGCTTATTAAGACTATCACCCGGCGGGTACAGCGACTCAAAATAATTCATAAAATCCTTTGCCGATTTAAAATGTGTATTCTTGCCATTCTCTAACACATCCGTCATGATAATTCTCTTGATTGCCTCTTCGCATTCTTTTCTTGATGGATTTTTCTTAAGGGTTGCCATGATTTGCCTCCGATTATATAGTCTTTACCTATAATGTTGTTGTTTTTCTTCATGTCGTAAATTTAATTTTTGGTCGTAAATTTTTATTATAGTGTCGTTTTCTATAATAATGACATTTTAATTTGTCTATTATTGTAATATAGTGTCTCGTTTAGCACAAGTATTTTTTCAACGTAGAAGGTTGGCGTGTATGATACAATATCTTACATATACTCAGCGAAGATGTTCCGGGCTGAAACTAGTGTTACCGGCAATCTACCTTTATATAAGATAATAATTACAAAATACTCATACATGCCCGGTGCAGCGGTCAATAATTTATAGCGTACCTCAATACATTATATGTTATAATTGTGGACGTGTAGTTATTAGAGGAGATTACGATGAGACTTAGAAATATACCCGGGGCGGTTGAATACATAGCAGAGTCAGAATTTACAGTAGATGAAACTTCGGAGAATAAGGGTAATTGGTGCAATAACATTTTCCATAATGATAATCCCTTGCATATCGAGATAGGTATGGG
>CAJOIL010000052.1 GCA_905234525.1 uncultured Lachnospiraceae bacterium
AAGCGCTTCCATGTATTCTTGCTGATCGCCGTTATTAATGCCTTCAAGCGCATCATCAAGATCCACTATAATCATGTCATATAACACAACGATTATCTCGCTCTTATTACCGTTAGTTATTCTCCTGGTAAATGTAGCAATATGCTCCTGATCCATAAATACCCCCTATAATCATATTACACCTTAACTAAAATTCTTCATTATCTTATCACATTTACAAGAAAAAATATACCCTATATTGTGACGAAGATTATAAATATCACAATATAAGGTATATATCATTTACATTGAACAATTATTCAGTATAACTCTACTATTGTAATAACTGAAGCGCTAACTGTGGCAATTCATTAGCTTGGCTTAAAGCACTTGTCGCTGATTGAGAAAGTACATTATACTTAGTATACTCTGTCATCTCATATGCCATATCCGCATCCTCGATACGAGACATAGCTGACTCCATATTCTCATTAGTCTCATCCAGACTTGCCACAGAGCTCTCAAGTCTATTCTGATAAGCACCAAGGTCTGCACGTGCCATATTAATATAATTAAGAGCATTTGTTAATTTATTTAAGGCCCTCTTCGCTCCGTTAACTGTTGTAACATCAAGATCATCAATATACATATGCTTAGTATCAATAGCAGGAATCTGCACTGTCATATACTGACCTTCATTAGCACCTATTTGCAAATCCATCGGACCTACATCAGTAACATTCAAGCTAATTATGCCATCCACTTTAGGTGTTGCAGAATCATCCTTTTGATATCCTGCCTCAACAAGAAATGATATCTCGAACCCTCCCGAATCGGTAATAGTGACCTTATTGCCATCAGTAGAATAGGTTGCCTGGTTAGAAAATGCAGAAGATCTATCAAGTGTAATCTGTGCATCCTCACCCTGAGCACTATTATCTTTGTCAGACAATCCAAAAAAGGAAGCCAAATTATCGTCAGAAAATGTAATCTTAAGCTCTGCATTTGTACCATAAGCTGTCGATTCAAATACAATTACATGCTCACCACTGGTTCCAAATTCAGAAATATTAGCCTCACCTATCTCAGCCGCATTACGAAGCTCCTCATATATCTCTTGTGCAGTCATATTCTCTCCAATTGTTGCAACCGCACCATTAATCTCAACTGTTCCGGATGCGTGAGGTGGATTAGCCAATTCATCCCATGCCTTGTTATTAAAAGCAATATTTGCCGGCGTAGCTGCCTTCGTAATTGTAAGGTCATACTTTCCTACACTAACTTCCTTCGAAGCCATCTGCCTAGTCACATGATCCGCATATACCCTCGTACTAAGCGATCCATCCAGCAGATTCTTGGTATTAAACTCAGTAGAAGTTGAAATTCTATCTATTTCTTTCTTTAATGATTCGATCTCACTTTGGATAGCTTCTTTGTCTTCTTGACCCGTAATCCCATTAGCAGCCTGAACAGACAACTCGCTCATACGTTGAATCATACTGGTAACTTCATTAAGAGCTCCATCTGCTGTCTGTATTACACTGATACCATCAGACGCATTCTGTGAAGCACGATCAAGTCCTCTGATCTGTGCTCTCATCTTACCGGCGATTGCCATGCCTGATGGGTTGTCTGCTGCATGATTAATCTTAAGACCTGACGCCAATCTCTCCATAGAGTCAGCCAATGAATTCTCATTGCGAAGTAATTGTCTGTTAGTTACAAGTGCGGAAATGTTACTGTTGATTTTCATATAAGTCTCCTTCTTACGACGTATCGCAAAATGTCGCCCGATTACCTCATTACATAAGGTGACATAGCAAAAAGTGCAAGTGGAGGTACAACAATAAAACTATCATTATATCTGCGCTTCCTTGCACTTCAATACTTTCCAATCAGGTTATCCTTAACCCTTCCTTGGTGATCTGCCATCCTAAATCCTTTTAGGTGGTAGTAATTTGTTTTTGTACTTATTATATCGGCTGATTTTGACAATTATTTAGTGTTTATTCAGAACCTTTATAACAGTTCCGCCACTTCGTATAGCATTTCCTTAGTCTTATCTATACCGAGACATGGATCGGTGATTGACTTGCCGTATACACCACCATCTACATCCTGTCTGCCGTCTTCGATATAGCTTTCAACCATAAATCCCTTGATATGCTTCTTAACGACATCGCTGTGACGGCAACTATGAAGCACCTCCTTAATGATTCGCGGTTGTTCTAACGGCTGCTTATTAGAGTTAGAATGATTGGTGTCAACAATAATGCCACGATTCTCAAGCCCTGTCTCATCATATCTGTCGCAAACATGTATGAGCTCTTCGTAATGATAATTAGGAAGATTCTCACCATGCTTATTCGTATAACCTCTGAGAATAACATGTGCATAAGGATTACCCGCAGTGTGCACTTCCCATCCCCTATAGATAAATGAGTGACCATGCTGAGCCGCAATTATAGCATTAAGCATTACTCCGTTATCACCACTCGTCGGATTCTTCATTCCGCACGGAATTCCTACACCCGATGCCACAAGACGATGCTGTTGATTCTCTACAGAACGTGCGCCAACCGCAACGTATGCAAGAAGATCGTCTAAGTACTTGTGATTCTCAGGATAAAGCATTTCATCGGCACACGCAAATCCCGTCTCCTTAACTGCACGCATATGCAACTCTCTTGTTGCAATAATACCCTTAAAAAGGTCAGGCTTCTTAGTCGGGTCAGGCTGATGCAATATACCCTTGTAACCCTCGCCCGTTGTCCTCGGCTTATTAGTATATATGCGAGGCACAATTAATATCTTATCCTTAATATCATCCTGTATAGGTCGAAGCCTACTGATATAATCGATAACACTGTCCTCATTATCTGCAGAGCAGGGACCTATTACCATGATAATCTTATCTGACTTACCACTGAAAATATTCTTAAGCTCCTGCACGGTATTATCAACCACCTCAGACATAGTGCCTGTTAAGGGATACATCTCCTTAACTTCCATCGGCACGGCTATTTGTCTCTCAAATTTTGTATCCATCATTGGTCCACTCTCCTATTGTCATCCATTATATGCTGTTGATATTCCTTGGAAATGTTCATTATATCCTGAATGAATTCCTTGTAATATGGTCTGTAAGCATCATTAGAGATAAGCTTACTTTTACTGTCTATTATCTCTTGCTCTCTGGTCGCATCATAGATGGGCATATCATGTTCCATCTTTACTGCCGCTATATCTTCAACAGTCTGCATCCTCTCCTCAAAAAGCGATGCCATCTGTTCATCTATCTTATTAATCTTGTTCCTGGATTCTTCTAACATCTTATACTCCTTAACATATGTGTACAAGACCTCTCTGAAGACATTCCCGTCGAAAGAGAGGTACTTTGTCCGAGGTCTCGAACAATAACCCTATGCGGGTGTTCGCTTATCAGTCATATAGAAGATGGTAAAGAGTCCGGGACCACAATGCGCCCCTATTACAACACCAAGTCCCGTTATAGTTATCTCAGCATCGGGATATACCTTAAGTAGTTCATCTCGTACATACTCAGCATCAGCCATACAATCAGCATGATTAATGTTAAATTCTATCTCAGAGCCTGCCGGCACATCCTTCTTAATGGCCTCTATTATAGAATTAAGCGCCGCTTTACGACCTCTGATCTTAGCAACCACGTCAAGCGTGCCTGCATCCGGCACATATAATACCGGCTTAATTGAGAGAAGTGTTCCGACAAGCGCCGATGCATTACTAACTCTACCACCACGCTTAAGCCAATTAAGATCATCTACCGTAAATCTATGTGCTATGCGAAGCTTATTATCCTCTATCCACTTAAGTATATCATCATAGCTCGTATCCTTCTCATATAGGTCAACTACATGCTTAACGAGCATTCCAAGCCCACCGGACACACAGCATGTATCAACATTAACAATCATTACATCAGGGTACTCTTCCTTAAGCTCCTCGATTGCTTCATCGCAAAATCTATATGACGATGACAATGGTCGACTCATATCTAAGAAGATTACACTCTTACCATCCTTAACAAATGGCTCAAAGAACTCTTTATATGTATATGTATTAATAGCAGATGTAGTAAGGATTGAGCCATTCCTCATATCCTCATATGTCTTCTGTCTCGTCTCTTCCCTACAATCATCCTCATATAATTTATCACCGATTGTATATGAATAGCTAATAAACGGAACATTGTGCTCTTCTAAATACTCTCTGGTAAGATCTGCTGTTGATGCTGTTGCTATTATAAAATCCTTCATAATATATCATCTCCTAACAAAAAAGTCTTGTAGCAAAAGCCACAAGACATAATAGCACATTTACAGGGAAAATAAAAGCATTACATACGGCCCAACTCTTCAATAAATGCTCGCGCCATACCATACAAATTAGTAGTAAGCACAGCCTGCGTCTCATCACCGGCTTCAAGTGCTTCCTGCTTAGTAACGGTTGTAAAGTCAGTATTAGGCGGTGTAAGCACAGCCTCATTAATATCAATTCTTCTATTCCAATTAAATGAAATAGTTGCATTAGATTCAGTATTAGCCGCTATCGCATTAAGCAGGTTCTCTTCATGACGCTCAAGCATTTCTCTCGTTGCTTCTTTATCGCAATTAACACTACCGACAAACGTGCCTGCTTCGTAGCGGAAGCTTGCAGTAACCGTTCCTGTCTTCTCCATATTAAATGCGATATCCACAAGCCCCTTTTCTTCCTTGCCGCGAACAATCTTAAGATTAAGGTTACCCACCTCATCAGCAACCATAATCGGTATTGTATAATTCTCTGAACGCTTGGAAATCTCACCCTGTGTATGAATTTGCGTCTGAATTAAATGCATTCCTCTTATATCAATACTTCTGACATCCTCTTCAACTAACATATTCTTCATAACATTTTCAGCAAGCTCTTCAAGACGCTGCTCTGCCTCAGCCATGTCATCCGGTGTCTTAACCGACTCACCGTATTCATGAATCAGATTGGCAATTATATCTTCTATCTCATCATGAAGATTCTCTGAATCATCAACTGTCTCCATACCTACTTCACTTGCATATGAACCGGCTCTGTCAAGTCCGACTTGGCGTCTTGCATATTTATTAAGAAGTGTGCTGATGTTATTGCGGTCCGACATAAGCGTTGTAATAGCATTGATATTATTAGATGTAAGTGGCATATCGTTAGCCTTAAGATACTCAATCACCTGTCTCTCAGCCCTATATGCGCCTGTCACTTCATCGCGTCTCATCTTGCTATACGCATCATCAAGCTCTTCTTCATGTGCGACAATTGCTTCATCTGTCTCCATATTGGTAAGACGATTATTAAGTTGCTCGGGAGTCAGTGACATATACTGCTCTTCTGATTCAAACTGCATCATCTTATAAGGTGTAATCTGCTGTTCAACATTTCTCATTGATGCAGCCTGAAGCGACATCTCAATCTGCTGCTCAATGTTAAGACTGTCCTTATTAAAGCCTTCGATACCACCAAAATCATCATCTATTGTATAGTCTTTGTTAGTATGTCTTGCACTGCGTACTGCCATTAAAAGATTACGCATTGTAACTTCCGTATTCTGCTTAAGAAGTAGTCCTATAGCGGCTCCATCTGTCTCATTTACTTGATGAATAAGTCTGAATACTCCGATAAAGCCTTCGCGCTCTTCTTCTGTGATACCGTTTTCCTGCTCTAAGCGCCACAAGAATTCCGAGAACTTCTCTTCTTCGCTCGTAGCTTCGTTAGACGACATAATCTCCTCTGAAGTAGAAAGCAGCTCTTCCATTGTCATATCAAGTGGATTAATGCCTGTCTTAATCATCTCAGTTACCACGCCGGGCGTTAGATTATTAAGAGTACGCGTCACGTTAAGATCGGTCGCTTTAACCTCCTTAACAGACTGCTCAGTTATCTCCATCTGATTGTAGCCCAATATTCTGACAGCTCTTCTATTCTCCTCCGTAAGCTCCATATTAAGCTCACTTATAAGATTATCTACATTGCGAAATGCTTTATTAAGACTATCACCTAAGTCACGACGCACTTCCGTTGCAGCGGCATCATAGTAATCTCTTGCTTGATTAAACTTAGCTGAGAAGCTTGCCTGAAGCGACATAGACTTAGACTCAATAGTTTCAGTCATACTATCTTCGCCTATGGTTGAAGTTGTCTCCTCATAAGAAATGCTAATGCTTGCATAGCTTCTTAAAGACATGCTCATTGCATCAACCGGCATGGCATAATCGGGAAGCTTCTTAGACACATTTACCGCATCCATGGTATCCTCAAGATTCTTAATTATCTCAGGGGATGCCTTGTCACCTAGCATTGTCTCCATGAATTGCTTCTCTAATTCTTCGATAGCATCTACATAATCATTAAGCTGCATCGTATCAATCGCCATGCCTCTCTTAAGCATAGCGTAGTTAGCCTCAGTACTCATCATAAGCTGTACTTGTACAAGCTGTTTCTTATATGTAATAGACGTTAATTGCTCATTATCTGCCGTTTTTAAACCGGCAGGATTAAGTTCATACATCTTAGATAAATTATCATATGCCTCAATCTCCTGCTTAGTTGATGTTACGTCTGATTCAACATTATTATCAAGTGCAAGTGATGCAATATTGCTTAATGTAAGTGGCTTATTATCAGAAATCAATTCATCTATAGTTTCCTCTGTAGCTGCGCTGATTCCTTCATTAATCGCAGAAGCATTGGCCATCAATGAAAAGCCGGGTGCAAGATACGCGTCACCGGCAGCCTTGCCTTCAGCGAGTGAATCTACAATCTTAGATAACACATTTCCCATATCATCAACAGTAAGGTCACGCAGTATATTAAGCTCTTGCAGAGAATCGGATGTCACTCCAATCCTATTGTTAAGCAGATAATAGCAATCCTTGATATTATCATCATTAACCTCAAGACCTGCCTCTTTGATAACCTGTGCAAACTGCGCCTCTAAGCTATCTGTACGACCCTTAACATCAACAGGAGTCTCAATCGCCATGTCATTACTGTGTGTACTTGCCTTATATAAATTATCAATAGTAGGCTCCATCTCACCCTTAAGCATATACTTAATAGTCTCATCAGACAGCCTATCTTGATTATTACCATCACTCATATTGCCGCCTGCGTCAGACTGCTGCGATGGGCTTACCATCTGCGACTTAATCTCATCCACCTTGCGCATGGCAATTTTAATATCATCAAGTGTCTTATCATCTGCAGGAAGCTGTGCATCCTCGAGTGCCTTTTTGTTAAGCTCAACATATGCACCACTCTGCTCAATGGCTGCATCAGAAATGTCACCCATCATAGAGATGTCAGCGCCACCCTTAGCCATGGCAATACGAATCTTATCGGCGATGTCAACAAACTCCTTATCATCAAGGTCCTTAGCATCAAAGCCAAGCTCCTCAATGGCATTAAAGTTACGCTGATTAATCGTATCAATAGTCGATATACGACCATCGTCACCGCTTACCTTATCTATCTCATCCATTATTGAATTATCGGGGTGATTGTATGTTAGATTAGATGCCTTGATGACGCCTAAATCGTCACGACCGATCTTAGAGGCATCTCCGTCCTTATGTGAACCGCCGGTAATAACCTTATCCTTAAATAAAGCCGCATCAAGACCTTGCGACTTATTATTGTCATTGCCACCGACTTCAAGATTATTAATATTATTAATCTGCATAGTTATCTCCTGACTGTATAGACCATGCAGCATTCCTTTGCTATTATTCACATCCTTGTGAGTGTTCTATATAATATGTCGGACAGTTGTGGGGAAAGTTTAATCACACAATAATCTATATAGTCTCGTCCTTGGACCATCAACACCTTCAGATAGCGACAATTCGTCTATAATTTTTTCTTTATCCGCCTCAAATGTCTGATACTCTTTTAAGTATGATTCGTTCAATTTAAAGCTTCCGCCAAATGCTTTTGCAAATGCATTCTTTTTGTTGTCGGCAATACTCTTGTCAGGATTATATTTACCATTTCCGACAAATAGACTTTTGCCATTATCAAAAATCGGTGCTTCATGATACTTTACGCCATCAAAAACCACCCCCAAATTGTTGAAATGACGATCTTCATTAAGAATTATACTATCAAGCAACAATGTATTCGCTAAATACTTCTTAATATCCAGTCCGGTCTCCTTCTTAACAAAAGCAAGTACATATTCAATTGCATCATCATAATCCATCTTAGATGTTACTGCCGCCAAATCCTTACCATAGATATTATGATATAATCTATAAAATGTAATAAACGATTCGCCCTCTTGCAAAAAATTATCACTTACGCATCCCTTTTCTCCATTGATCAGTATTTGATCATAAGACACATACTCTTTTTCGGGCAAACCGCACACTTGTAACAATTGCGATGTGAGTTCCTCTACTTCCCCTTCACCGCCATACCGATCAACCTTATACCATTTATCTTTATAAAAATATTTAATTTGCGTTCCATCACTGGTTCCTTCTTCTTGCACCATGTATTCCGAAGGAATAATTATCTCTTCCAAGTCATCTCACCTCTTAAAATCTTCATACCTAAGATCTTCCCCCTCAAATCGGAACCATGTCATATCTTGAACCATTCTTCCATGCGTCTTGATACAAATTTGAAACGGATTATATTCCATTAGTCCTATACTACTAAGAAGCTCTTTTATATCTTGCCTATTCTCATCCCAACACCTGCTTCTCATAATTTCACCAAATTCAAATCTAGTTATCTCATCCTTGTAAAATATCTGCTTCACCGGGTGTCTCACATATTTATCAATATGTACATTGGATTCTCCAATATGGACCTCTCCCATTTCTTCATCTTGCCACATCAAAGTAAAATCAGGCATAATACTCCCTCTATCTGACTCCGACTGAACAAATTGATTATATAGATAATCCATACTAACACCCAGCTCTGATGCTATCTTATATACCGATTCAGCCTTTGCGTCTTTTACACTCTTTTCGCCCTTGAAAAGATTATAAACAGTCGAATAGGACACACCCGACTTTTCACTTAGCGTATGAAGATTAAGGCCTTTATTCTTCAGCTTGCCTGATAATACTACTGTATCTCTCACTTTTTTACCCCACAATGTATTTATCTAACTCTGATTTTATCGTAGCTACGATAAAATTGTCAAGTAGAAACCCCACTTATTTTAGAAATATATTTCTTCTCCACAATGGACATAGTTTAATTGCCTACCCATAGCGCTCTTCATTATCCTATACGCCGGCTCACCGGTGCAGTGACATGTATAGAATATGGTTGGATAGTTCTTTAGTTTATTGCCAATATCTTCTACTGTAGAACGCTCTTCCTCTGTGTATCCTTCCTTCTTCATCAGATGAAATCCGCTGACAACCGCATCCGGAAAAGAACCATACTTGTCTTTGTAAGTATCAAGTATGTTAGGTATACCATTATGAGCACATCCGGACATAAGAACACATTTCCCTCCATCTCTTATTACAAGGTATTGTTCATGACTAAAGTCGTCCCTAATATACTCCCCGTTTTCTTTAACCAATATTCTTTTATTTGTAAAAGGTGCCTCATATTTCTTTTTCTTAACAGTAAACAGCTCCAGCACGTCATCGATTCTGCATTCACCGCTAATTGCTTTAACTTGCGGTAATGCAACTATTCTTTTATCTATTCCAATATATCTGTATCGCTGATCTTTGTTGTCCTCGCCATCATCAGCATAATATTCACGCGATGCAGACTCCTGCATATAAATTGTCGCATTCGAATTAATCTTTGAAAATGACATTATCCCGCCGGAATGATCATAGTGACCATGACTTAATATCACAGTATCAACCTGCGTAAGATTAACTCTCAGTCTCTCAGCATTCTTAAGTGTTTCATCAGACGGCCCAAGATCTACAAGTAGCTTATGATTTGTTGTCTCAACATAAAAAGACAGACCATGTGCATATGTGCATCCATCTCTTCCTTTTGTATCTTCGATTAGATTAACTATCTTCATTTGCACTCTCTTTTTATAATAATTTTTCCTTAATTGTATACTCCCCCTTGAGGCTGTCCTAAAACTGCTTGTAGTGAAAAGTGATTCCCAATTTGTCCGAGAATAAAGCCTAATGAGGGAGGCGATGTGGAACATCGTTGACTGTTATCGGGCAAAGTGGGGATTAATTTTCGCTGCAATGAGTTTTCGGACAGTCTCCCTTAAGTAGGTTCCTGCTTATCAAGCATTGCCTTAATCGGATTAAGATCCTTAGCCAAATCCTTAAGCATCTCCAGGTTCTGCTTCATATACAGCTCTAATGCTTTAACCTCATCATCTGTATAACCCACACTTGAAATAATAGTGCACTTTGGTATCTCCCCTTCCGCTTGTCGTGTCGCATCAGAAAAGGTTACATATGCTATTTTCTCTCCGTCTCTCACACATATGGGTGATACCTGCATCCGTAATTCGTCGTTATTATTCATAATTCTCTATCTCTTTCTCATACACGCCCCATGTCCTATCATCAAACAGCACCCACTCAACCATATCAATCTCGTTCGGATGCTCCTCTAAGAATCCCTTAACTGTCTGCACTGCTGTCTTGCTTTCATAATCCTTATATTATCACATAGTAAACAAATAGTGTAATAATTATGCTATAATCCTTCATTATGAGTGAAGAAAAACGCATCCCCATTACAACCGCAAACAGCTACTACCGAAAGCTCTTTGGCCGGAAGGTATATAAAATAAGCCTTGATATAGGCTGCACATGTCCAAACAGAGACGGTACTCTCGGAACCGGCGGATGCATATTCTGCAGTGTGGGAGGCTCGGGAGAATTTGCAAGTGACAGGGATAAATCCGTTACTGAGCAGATAAATGATGCGATAAGACTTGTAGAGTCAAAAATGCCAAATACTTCGAAGTCCGTTGAACTCGAAGACTCCGGAAGTAATTCACATAATATATCAAATAACAAGTACATCGCCTATCTCCAAGCATTTACCAACACATATGGAAATGCGAAAATGCTACAGGAAAAATATCTCGAAGCCGTTAACCATCCGGATATTGTAGGACTGTCTATTGCCACAAGACCGGACTGCCTCAGCTACGAAATCCTTAACATAATATGTACCATTAATCGGACACACCCTGTATGGGTTGAACTGGGACTTCAGACCATCCATGAGTCTTCTGCAGAATATATCAGAAGAGGATATACGTTGGATGTATATGATAATGCCATGCGAAAGCTAAGCGAGCGGGGAATTAATGTTATTACACATGTCATTCTCGGACTTCCGGGCGAAAGCGTTGACATGACGCTTAAGAGCGTTGATTATGTAGGGAAAATGTCTGAGAAATATAATAATATTACTCACGGAATAAAGCTTCAGCTTCTCCACGTATTAAAGGGAACCGACTTGGAAAAAGATTATTTAGGCGGACTCTTCAACACCTTAACACTCGAAGAATATGTTGATATCGTCCGTCAATCGCTTTTAATTCTCCCAAGGAATATGGTCATCCACAGAATGACCGGCGACGGCGACAAAAAGCTCCTTGTTGCGCCAAAATGGTCAGCCAACAAGAAGCTTGTTATTAATGAGTTAAGTAAATTGTATTATGTGTTGTAAGACAGCGCTATGCTGACTATCGCAAAGCTGACACTGCCGGGGTATTCAACCATATCCTCAAGAAAAACAATAGTCTTCTAACTACACACTTGCACATTTATAGGTCTCAATAGAATCAATATCTGTTGCCATTGTAATCTTCAATTCTCTAAGTTCTATATCATTCTGAATATCGAGAAAGTATTTGTCGGACACGCCAAAGAATTTAGCCAATCTAAGAGATGTGTCAGCCGTTACTTTTCTTCTGTCATGAATAATATCTTGTATCCTTGATGTCGGAACATGTATCTCTTGTGCCAACTTATACGCAGATAGTCCATTTGGTCTCATAAACTCCTCTAACAATATCTCGCCCATTGTTGGCGTCTCTATTATTCTATCCATGGCTGAACTCCTTTACAATTTAATGATAATCTGTTACCTCTACATTATAGTAGTCTCCATTTTCTTCAACAAAGCATATTCGATATTTATCATTTATCCTTATGCTGTGTTGCCCTTCTCTGTCACCGGATAATCTCTCAAGGCGGTTTCCCGGTGGCATTCTTAAATCATTAATTGACGAGGCATTGTCAATCATAATCATTTTCTAAGTGCTATTCTCTGAATGTCAGCAGGTATTTTTGTAGAATACACTTGGTTGTATATCTTTTCGGTTTCCTTATCTCTAAAAGTCTTTATCATAGAATCATTATACATGTTACTCGTGTATATGTCAAGCAGGCACGGACATTCTCCTCAAAATGCTCAAGCGGCCTCTCGGGATCGTAGAGATTATCAATGCTTCTCCAAAAATGAAAGCTACACATTTCCAAGGAACACATAATCTAACTGCTCTCTTGCCATCTGCTCAAATTCATGCATCAAACTAATGCTTGTAACACGTCCGTAATTACTTGGAAATGTGCCATCATCATTTACAGTCCTAACCCTGCACAGCCCTACCTTGCCCTCGCTCAGATTACAGCTGTGACTACATACATTACATTTTATATCTTAAGTCCTCCCACACATTCTCAAATTACGCATAGGATTAGGCTTTGACAATCCGAAGGAAACGATGGTTGCTTTCATCGGTTGAAATTTATCCTGCAACACCTTGAATGCCTCCTGCAACTGAACCTTATCAAGTGTCTTACCAATCGTTATATGTGGTATCCAATTAAATGTGTAATAATACTTGTTAATCCTTATCTCACCATCTTGGCTTAATACATCATAGACTTCACTTACCGTCGTTTGCAGATATTCGTTAAGCACCGCCTCCGCATATATCACATAAGGCAAAAACACACCAATCGAAGGAATCATTATATCGTCATACTTAAACGTATCTGCAACTTCATCAAATAATTGAATGGCCCTCTCATCACTTCTTTGTTCGAAAGCGCTTATTGTCATATGTGGAACAACATCATTTTTTATCATGAAGTCATTACCTGTTGTCATGGCTACTTCATCTATTAAATGCTGTAGCTTAATATTAGTATTGTTATCAAAATATGCTGTTATAAGATACATTAGACATACCTCGAAATAATATGACCTGCAGAGCTCAAATAACCTCCGCCAAATAAGTTATAATGATTAAGATAATGATAGAGATTATAAATATCTCTCCTGTCCGAATAATCGGACACCATTGGATTAATCTCATAATATGCTTTATAGAAATCTCTCGGAAACGGAGAGAACATTTCAGTCATCGCAATATCAGCCTCCGCATGACCAACATATGTAGCCGGATCTATAAGCACCGGCACTCCATCATCTCTAATCAAATGGTTGCCGCCCCACATATCACCATGTAAAAGTGAAGGCTTGTCAGGCTCAATCATAATACTATCTAATCTGTCAAGCAGTGCTAATGACTTCTTAATTAAGCCATTGCCCATACCGTGCTCAGCCATTTTAATCTGCGGCTCCAATCTGCACTCTCTGAAGAAATCTATCCAACTGTCTTTAGGCGTATTTATCTGCTTGGTTGCACCAATATAGTTATCCGTAATAAATCCATATTTCTTATCTGTTATACATTTCCCATCAACAGTTATCTTAGCTGTATCTGCAAGATGCATTTTGGCAAATGCATATCCCAAGTCGGACATTGCACCACCGGTAGCGCGTGTTGTATGAATCTCTTCCATTATGAGAAATGCGATTCGCTTATCACTGTCACTTCCATAACCGTACAGCTTAGGTGTGGCAATCGTATTACTTGCTTTAATCGCCGTAAGTCCGATTACCTCCGTACGAAAGAAATCAATGTTGTCATAGGAATTGGTTTTAAGAAGTACATTTCCACCATTAGACAAAGTAAGCCTTGTCATAGAATTAATGTCCCCGCCGGACATACGTGTAGACTTAGCTATACTAATATCTTGACCAAAGCATTCATGAATTGCTTCATTAAGTGAATTATATTTTCTCATATCATATCCCTCTATTGCAATGTCTCCACCTAACATTACTAAACATTGCGAAACTTTGCAAGAGCATGAGGCTGTCCTAAAACTGCTTGTAGTGAAAAGTGATTCCCAATTTGTCCGAGAATAAAGCCTAATGAGGGAGGCGATGTGGAACATCGTTGACTGGGGCAAAGTGGGGATTAATTTTCGCTACAATGAGTTTTCGGACAGTCTCGCATATAGTAAATCTATAATTTTGCATAAAAAAAGTGCCCAGACTCGGAATCGAACCAAGGACACGAGGATTTTCAGTCCTCTGCTCTACCAACTGAGCTATCTGGGCGCATAAATTAGAAAGTGAACTCTGCGCACAAATATCAATGAATAAATTTGTTGAATGCTTGCATTCATAAAAATTTATGAGTTGATATGGGAGCGTTGATTATCATTTGATAATCAACGCTCATTAATCAATCTGTGATTGATTAATGGGCGCAGATGGCTGTTAATCAATCTTCGACTTATTAATGTGTGGGTGGTCATTAATCAATCTATGATTGATTAATGGGCGCAGTAAGCCTTTTCTGTTATTAAATTGTAATAATGAGCCAGGGCTCAATATAATTGCGGGAGCAGGATTTGAACCTGCGACCTCCGGGTTATGAGCCCGACGAGCTTCCAGACTGCTCTATCCCGCGCTATGTTGTTACTCGCGAAGCGAGTGACTACACGAGGAGCGCC
Organism: uncultured Lachnospiraceae bacterium; assembly: GCA_905234525.1. Lineage (GTDB taxonomy): Bacteria > Bacillota > Clostridia > Lachnospirales > Lachnospiraceae > RUG191. The sequence continues at coordinate 14,838 of CAJOIL010000052.1, forward strand.
TTCGAGCGAAGCTCGAACCAAAACGGCGCGACTCTCCTTATTCTTCCCCAAAAAGCTTCGCTTTCCGGGACCCCCTCTCAACTGTCGTTGAGATAAGTGGGTGGCGGTGGATTCGAACCACCGAAGCAATGTGCAACAGATTTACAGTCTGCCCCCTTTGGCCACTCGGGAAGCCACCCATAATATGCTGTTACTCGCGAAGCGAGTGACTGCACGACGAGCCTCTTCGAGCTTTAGCTCGAACTATAATGAGGCGAGTCTCCTTGTGAGTAAAACTCAAGCCGATGAACGGACTTGAACCGTTAACCTGCTGATTACAAATCAGCTGCTCTGCCAATTGAGCTACATCGGCATATTGAACCTCGTCCAATATGCCTATCGGAACGAAGTGACGATTGTAATAGATGTAGCGATGGTTATCAATGCGTAGCATTGATAACAAAGCTACATCGGCAAAATGGGACCAACAGGGCTCGAACCTGTGACCCCCTGCTTGTAAGGCAGGTGCTCTCCCAGCTGAGCTATGATCCCGAAACGACCCAAGCGGGACTCGAACCCGCGACCTCCGCCGTGACAGGGCGGCGCTCTAACCAACTGAGCCATTGGGCCACGTCGACATGGACTTCGCTATGCTCCGACCACACAAGTGTGGTCAGTCGCCCCGCTTCGTCATGTCTCCTCTCCCCCAAAAAGCTTCGCTTTCCGGGGACCCCTTAATGACAAAGCCGATTAATGGCACGAGTCACATCATAAGGTATGAGCCTTCAAAACTTCATATAGCAAAGATTAGACATTAACAGCCTTAAAAAAGCCATCGATCGATTAGTACTTGTCAGCTGAATACATTACTGCACTTACAC
>CAJOIL010000053.1 GCA_905234525.1 uncultured Lachnospiraceae bacterium
TTTTAAGAAATATTTTGCAGATAAAAAAGGAATTCTAAATTATACAAAAGGACACAATCATACGAAAGGACATAAGAAGAAAAATGAAGAGGCTTTAGAAGATTTTGTATTTGAGCCGGATCAGGAGATATATGAACCAACGGTTCTTCTAAAATCAATAGAACAAGAGAAAAAAGATTACGAGCTTCAATATACAGGTAGTAATAAACAAGACAATATCAGATTGTTAAAGGATGAATTAACATTAGGTTCGGCCAAAGAAGGAACCGATACTATAATAGACTCTCCCGTAATAAGCAGATTTCATGCCAAGATTACAAAAGAAGGAACGGATTATTATTTGCAGGATCTTAACTCCACGAACGGCACCAGTGTTAATGGTAAGCTATTGGGTTATAGAGACAAAGTTAAGCTTAATCCCAATGATGAAATTATGTTCGCAAACGAGAGCTATAGATTTGTGTAATGGAAACTGTATATTAAAATATGAAGTTTTTTGTTGATAATGTATAGATAATAATATATAATTGTTAATAAGTTGTGGCACTTTCTATAAGTGCCCCTTGTTTCGTGCGTAAATAATGTTGAGGAGGGTTTTATGAAGAAACGAGTTATAGCGCTATTATTAGCCACGGTAATGGCCGTAGGTCTTCTGACCGGTTGCGGCTCGTCTAACGACAGCGGTAAGTCTAACATGGTATGTATTGCGATACAGCCTTCAGCCGCATTTATTCCAATGATGATTGCAAGAAAGCAAGGATATCTTGAAGAAGCTCTTAAGGATCAGGGAGTAAGCGTTATCTGGTATGATTTTGAGTCGGGACCGCCTATGAATACTTCAATAGGTAAGGGCGAGACAGACCTTTGCTTGTATGGTGATGTGCCTACAGTATCAGCTATTACTCAAGGATGTGAGAGAGAAGTAGTTGGTATCACAGCGCAGGCGGCAGATTCATATGCGATTGTTGTACTTAAGGACTCACCAATTAATTCACCTGCTGATTTGAAAGGGAAGAAGGTCGGTAACAATGCCGGAAGTACAGGTCATAATATGGTAGATAAGTACATGACTTCAGGTGGACTTACACTTAATGACGTTGAGCTTGTTGCAGCTACACCGGCAGATATGCCATATATGCTTCGCAACCATCAAGTAGATGCAATTTCACTTTGGGAGCCCAGCATAACTAAGCTTATAGACGCAGGTGACTGCAGAATTCTTGCTCAGGGTTCTGATTGTGGTCTTGCCGGCACTAACACAATTATCGGACGTAAGGAGTACTGTCAAGCTAATCCTAAGGTGGTTGAGACAGTTCTTAAGCAGTATAAGAGAGCTGCAGATGAGATAGATTCGACATCGGATGAGACATGGCAATATGTTGCCAAGTATCTCGGACTTGATGTGTCACAGGTTAAGTCAATGCTTCCGAAGTACAATTTCTCGGTAGAGGTTACGCAAGAGGACATTGATTCGCTTAACGATACAATTAAATTCCTCGTTAAGATAGGCAAGCTCGAGAAGGCTTATGATATAGCAGACTATTGTAATCCTAATTACTATAAAGGTACGTACTAGGAGGTAAGAGATTATGAAGAATGCGAGTATTTTAGTTAAGCTCTTAACTGCAGCTTTTTCAATAATTTTTGCCGGAATAATCGGTATTATCTTACTTACCGTTAATATGGTTAATTCAATCAATGAAGTTACTTCAGTATATTATGATGAATTATACTCTGTTAATGATTATGCACTAACGGCTGATAGAGATTTACTCAAGGCATCAATTGCTAATAAGGAATATGTAGATGAGGCTCGAATTGCTAAGCCCGGCAAGGATTTCGCAAAAGAGAAGTCTGATGCTTTTTCGACTGCAACAGGCGAAGCATACTCTGCTGTTAAGTCTATAGAGAAGGTTATGGTTAACTATCCCGAGCTTGCGAAGTTTGAGGTTGACGGAACTACCATTGACAAGTGTATAGACGATTTTGAGACTAATTTTGCTACGTGGAAGGCACTTGCCGATCCATCTAAGGCCAATGTAGTTGTTAACTCTGACAAAGCCAGAGATACATTTAATACAGTTAGCGACCCCATTAATCAGATGTGTACAATAGTTAAGGCATACGTGGATCAAGAGAGAGTTGCCATTAGCTCACATACAATGACGAATCTCATTATTATCCTTGTTATTGTAGGTGTAATAATGGTTGTTACTATTATATATACAGTATTCGTTGTCAGATACATTAGGAATAATTTAAGCTATGCCGCTAAGGCATTTGATTCTATTGCGCATAATGATTTGACGGATGAGATTAAGCCTCTTGATAGTAAGGATGAGATAGGAGCACTCAATAAGGCGGCTCGTGATATGCAGGCGCACTTAAGAGAGGTTGTTACATCTCTTCAGGGTTCATCTGTATTGCTTGCTGAGAGCAGTAAAGAGATGGATACATCTACAAGAGATACATCAGGCTCTATTCAGCAGATTAACGGTGCGGCATCAGAGCTTGCTGCTTCAGCTACCGGTCAGGCGGCAGATATCGATGATATCTCTAACTACATGGCTAAGGTAGATGAGATGATGAAGAACAGTACAGAGAATACAACTGCACTTGCTAATGCGAACGAAGAGATCAGACAGGTTACCGATGACGGTCTAAGGAGAGTCGACGGACTTAAGGATATTACAGAACAAAGCTTTGAAGCATTTGAGAAGATATTTGATGTTATCAATGGTATTGAGAAGTCAACCAATAAGATTTCAGAAGCATCTGAGATGATTTCTTCTATAGCAGATCAGACCAATCTACTTTCGCTTAATGCTTCAATTGAGGCTGCAAGAGCCGGTGAAGCCGGTAAGGGATTCGCGGTTGTTGCGGATGAGATTCGTAACCTGTCAGAGCAGTCAGCAGAATCTGTTAACAGTATCAATGAGATGCTTGCAGACTTACAGCATAATACTGATGATGCCGCTAAGCAGAGTGATAATGTACGAGAATACGTTAATCGTCAGAAGCAAGCCGTTGAAGACACATCACAAAGCTTTACCAATATCGCAGAGGGTATTCAGACAATTAATGAATCTGTTGATGAGTTACATGCCAATAACGAAGGACTTGGACAAGGTGTTGCTAATATATCAGAACTTATCCAAAAGCTTGCTGAGGTATCGGAACAGAATGCCGCTACAGCTCAGCAGCTTAATGCAACGACAGATCGAGTTAATGAGAATGTTGATCAGTTGACTGAGAACGGTGGTTCTGTTAGTCGCTCAGCTGAAGACCTTGAAAGAATTATTGCTGAATTCAAGGTAGATTCCGGGGGAGCTATTAATGATGCGCCGGAAGATGGGGCCCCGCAGTAATTCGTATTTCATAACACCTATAATTAGTCGAGTGGGTTCGCCCACTCGATTTTTATTTTTCAATATGTGAATATATGATATAATACTTTTGATGATGTGCGAGACTGTCCGAAAACTCATTGCAGCGAAAATTAATCCCCACTTTGCCCGATAATCTTGCCTAATTCAGTCAACGATGTTCCACATCGCCTCCCTCTACAAGCAGTTTTAGGACAGCCTCGTGCCGTGCAAAGGAGTAGCATACAATGAGAATTAATATATATTACGGAGGCCGAGGCAATCTTGACGATCCGACATTATATGTGCTTAAGAGGGTTGAGAGAGTATTGGCGGATGACCTAAAGGTTGAGCTTCATAGATATAATATATACGAACAGAAGAATCAGATATCTACACTGCCACAGACGCTTAAGAGCGTGGATGGTGTAATTCTTGCAACGACTGTTGAGTGGCTTGGAATCGGTGGATACATGACACAATTCCTTGATGCGTGTTGGTTGTATGGTGATAAGGAGAAATTCAGCTCTATCTATATGCAACCGATTGTTATGTCTACCACATATGGTGAGAGAGAAGGTGCTCTTGAACTGAAGAAGGCATGGGAAGTATTAGGCGGCATTCCGTGTGATGGTATTTGCGGATATGTTGAAGACATGAGTGCCTTTGAAGGCAATAGTGAATATTCTCATATTATAGAGAAGGCATCAGAGAATCTTTATCGTACAATATCACATAAGATGAAAGGTTTACCCAGCAGTAATCAAGCTGTATCGAGAGCTGTTGCCAGACCACAGCAGCTTAATCTTACGCCTGAAGAGGGTGAGCAGTTATCTGAGTACGTATCCGATGACATCTTTGTTAAGAAGCAGAGAGAAGATGTTATGGAGCTTGCGTCACTTTTTTCCAAACAGATGGGAGCGACAATTGACGGCGATGATACGGAAGAATATATTAGTGATTTTGAGTCACATTTTAAGCCAAGCGATGCGAAGGTTAATTGTTCCTTCATTATAGATGGAATAGATAAGCCGTTGTATATTAATGTTAACGGTCGTGATATGGATTGTCATTACGGTAATGAGTCCGCTGATATGGTAGCGAAGATAAGTATTAATGATTTAGATCAGATTGTTTCGGGGCGCAAGACATTTCAGGGTGCATTCTCGCGAGGCAATATGAGCGTAAAGGGAAGGACAGATAATCTGATATTGCTAGATAAGGTATTTGTGTTTGATTAATTATTTATTATTGGGAGGATATTATGGTAGATAAGGATTGTATTTTTTGTAAATTAGCTAACGGCGAGATTCCGACTAATTCGATTTATGAAGACGACGATTTCAAGGTAATACTTGATGCGGCGCCGGCTACAAAGGGTCATTCGTTGATAATCCCCAAGCAACATTATAAGGATATGTATGAGATAGATGAAAATGTTGCTGCTAAGGCTATGCGTCTTGCCAAGAAGCTTACAATGTCAATGACCGACAAATTAGGCTGCGACGGATTTAACATTTTACAGAACAATCGTGAGGTTGCGGGTCAGACGGTGTTCCATTTTCATATGCATCTTATCCCAAGATATGCAGATGGGGCAAGCATCTTGACATGGGGTCATGAAGAGTTTAGTGATGAAGAGATGGCCAAGATATGTGATACATTAAGCGAGTAATATTTCGCCCGGGAGGTTTTATGAGTAAGATAATAATGACCGGTGGTGGCACTGCAGGTCACGTTACACCTAATATAGCTTTGATGCCGGCGCTTAAGGAAGCCGGATATGAGATTTCCTACATCGGTTCATATAACGGAATCGAGAAGGAGCTAATCGAGAAGGAAGGAATTGATTATTATGGGATTTCTTCCGGGAAGCTTAGGCGTTATTTTGATGTTAAGAATTTTACAGACCCCGCAAGAGTGCTTAAGGGATATAAGGAAGCGCGCAGGGTTCTTAAGAAGGAGCAGCCTGACGTAATTTTTTCCAAAGGTGGCTATGTTACGGTGCCGGTTGTTTTTGCTGCTAAGAATATGAACATTCCCGTAATAATTCATGAGTCGGATTTGACGCCGGGACTTGCCAATAAGCTCGCGATTCCGAAGGCAACATATGTGTGTCACAATTTTCCGGAGACTGCAGAGCATTTGCCTGAAGGTAAGTCAAGACTTACGGGCTGTCCGATTAGGCAAGAGCTGTTTGAGGGCGACAGAGAAGCCGGTCTTAAGTTCCTTGGCTATGATGGCTCTAAGCCAATCCTTATGATTATCGGCGGAAGTACCGGTGCACAGGCAATTAATGAATGCGTAAGAGCGAGTCTCGATAAGCTGACAGCGACATTTGATATTGTTCATTTGTGTGGCAAGGGCAAGCTTGATGATAGTTATTCAGATAATCCAAGCTACAAGCAATACGAGTATGTATCTGACGAGCTTAATGATGTTTTTGCTTGCGCCGATATGGTGATAAGTCGTGCGGGAGCCAATGCCATATGTGAATTGCTTGCGCTCAAGAAGCCGCATCTTCTTATACCGCTTAGTGCTTCGGCAAGTCGGGGAGACCAGATTCTCAATGCCAATTCCTTCAAGAAGCAGGGCTTTTCTGAAGTGCTTGAAGAGGAGGATATGACGAGTGATACGCTTGTAAGTAATGTGGTAAATGTGTATTCTAATCGCGAGAACTACATAAGCAAAATGAACGAAAGCCCTATGAGTGACCCGATAGCTACGATAGTTGAGCTGATACAGGAAGTTAGCAGATGATTTTTTCATTAGTATATTTAATTCTTTACGAATTTATGAAGACCGCTTCGGCGGTCTTTTTTGTATATATTGTACAGGAAATGTGCTTTTGGGCGAAAGAATTGATATAAAAAAGGGAAAAGTTGCACAAAACTTGACTTTGGCAAGCGCAGATGGTAAGATAACCACTGTAATAAAGACGTAATAATTTTGAAACAATTTAGAAAAACCACACGGGGGTTAAACAATGAATCTTAACAAAAAGTTAACAAAAAAGGATAATGTGAATATACCTAAGAAGAGATTTATACAGGCGGGCGCCGTTACATTAGCATTTGCGGCAATGGTAGGTACTGCATCATTTGCGACAAGCAGTAACAACAGTGACGGAACTACAACAGGAACGTCAGGAATTATCGCAACATTGATGGGAGATGATAATTCATCACTTACTGTAGCAGACGCGAATGTTACAAGCGTAGGCTTGGATTCAGAATCAGCACAGTGGATTTTATCTCTTATGGCTAACGTAGAAGACTTCGCCTATGTAAGAACGGCACCGGATGACAATGCAGAGATAGCCGGCAAGCTGAGACGCGGCGATATGGCAAGAGTTGAGTCTCTTACAAACAATGGTTGGTATCAGATTTCCTCAGGTAATCTTACAGGATACATTAAGGCAGACGTCAGCTTAACAGGTCAAGCTTGTAAGGATTTTGCAATGGCTCTCGGATACAACGGAAGCGTTGGTATAACAACTGCTGAAGAGGAAGCACAGGCAGCAGCCTTTGCTGCGGCTGCGGAAGAAGCGGCTAAGAAGGAAGCGGCTGCTAAGGCTTCAAGCTCATCGTCAGGCTCATCAAGCTCTTCTACACAGAGAGAAAGTTACGGAGCAACTACCGATGAAGTAACACTTCTGGCTGCAATAATTGAGAAAGAAGCAGGTGGAAGCGGATATGAAGGTATGCTCGCAGTTGGATCTGTAGTTATGAATAGAGTTCGTTCTTCTTCTTATCCTAATACCATAGAAGGTGTTATAGGTCAGAAGGGACAATTTACCGGTGGTATATCAGGTTTATCCGGTATTATATCAAGAGGACCAAGCTCGACAGCAATTCGTGCGGCTGAGGCAGCTCTTGCAGGTGAAGATATTGTAGGTGGCAAGGTAAGCTTCAGAAGTTCATCTACCGGTCATTCGGGAACAGTTATCGGAGACAACGTATTCTTCTAAGAAGCTTGTGTGTGAATGAGTATAAAGTGTTTTTCCCCGACATGAATGTCGGGGGATTTTTTTATAAAATGTTATAGCCATATAAAGTAAAAAAATCGTGCCACCCACTATAAAATATGGTATTATAGAAGGGCGTTTTCGCAAATCTGATAATGTGCAGGAGGCGATATTATGAACTTATCAGGCAGGAATTTCCTTAAATTAATGGACTTTGAGCCGGAGGAGATTCTCTATTTAATAGATACGGCAGCTAAGTTAAAGGAAGAGAAGAAGAAAGGTATAGCGCACGATGATTGTCTTAAGGGCAAGAATATTGCGCTTATATTTGAGAAGACTTCTACGAGGACAAGGTGCTCGTTTGAGGTGGCAGCTCATGACCTTGGTATGCATACTACGTATTTGGATCCTGAAAGTTCGCAGATTGGCAAGAAAGAATCTATGCGAGATACTGCAAGAGTTTTGGGCAGGATGTTCGATGGTATTGAGTATCGCGGATATGAGCAGGAGAGAGTTGAACAGCTTGCAGAATATTCGGGCGTGGTTGTGTGGAACGGACTTACCAATGATTTTCATCCCACACAGATGATAGCGGATATGCTGACTATCAGGGAGAAGTTCGGAGATTTCAAGGGACTTAAGTTCGTATATATGGGCGATGCCAGATATAATATGGGTAATTCCTTGATGGTAACATGCGCCAAGCTTGGCATTGATTTTGTGGCATGTACGAACAAGAGATATTATCCGGATGATGAGCTTATCAAGTATGCTGAAGGTGTTGCCAAGACAAGCGGCGCCACATTAACATTTACCGAATCAGTCGAAGAAGGCTGCAAGGATGCGGATGTCATCTATACCGATGTGTGGGTATCAATGGGCGAGCCGACCAATGTGTGGAAGGCAAGGCTTAACGACCTTATGCCGTATCAGGTTAATGCCAAGGCGATGTCATATGCTAAGGACACATGTATATTCATGCATTGTCTGCCGGCTTATCATAATCTTGAGACAGAGGTTGGTAAGGAAGTGTACGAGAAGTTCGGTTTTGATGAATTAGAAGTAACTGAGGAGGTCTTTGAGGGGCCGCAGTCGGTGGTCTTCGATGAGGCTGAGAATCGCATGCACTCTATCAAGGCGATTATGTATACTACATTGAAGAGCAATTAAGTCTAATGCTTGAATATAATCTCCAAGTACCTCTGTTCCAACTGAGCAAGTTTCCACAGAGGTCTTGGCAGATTATATTCCGGCGAAGGCTATTAATAAGGATGAACTATGCTAGACTACATATACAAGCATTACGAAAGCACCCCGTCAACTAACGACGAGGCGAAACAATTGATTAATGATTATTGCCCCGAAGGTACAGTGCTTTATACTGATGAGCAGACCGACGGCAAGGGCAGGTCGGGCCGTAGCTGGAAGTCTAACAAGGGCGAGTCGATTGCGACCTCGCTTGTGTTATATCCGACTCTTCCGCAGGAGGCAATTCCCAATATTACGCTGGTTGCGGCGCTTAGTGTGCGCTCTGCTATTAAGCGTTTCAGCGGACTTGATTGCGTAATCAAATGGCCTAATGATATTGTTTGCAATAACAAGAAGCTGTGCGGAATTCTTACGGAGAGGATTATTGTTGACGGTAAGAATGCGGTAATCGTAGGAATAGGTGTTAATGTTAAGAATACACATTTCCCGGAGGGGTTGGAAGATATAGCGACCTCGGTGTTGAAGGAAGTGTTGGCTGAGAAGGATGAGATGAACGCCGTTCTTAAGGATGAAAGCGATAAGAATTACAATAATGATGTCGTGGATAAGCTTGAGGGTGATGCAACAACTGAACTTATGTATCTGATATGGGATAGGTTCAATGAGTATTATGACATATTTATCAAGACAGGCAACATGGCCGGACTTGTGGATGAATACAATAACAACCTGATTAATATCGGAAGAGTTGTTAAGGCCGATGATGTAATGGGAGAGATTAAGGGCGTGGCGCTTGGCATCGATGAAGAGGGTGCGCTGTGTATCTCTACTATGGATGGTCGTAAATGTGTGTCTGCGGGCGAAGTGAGTGTCCGCGGTCTATACGGATACCTATAAGGAGCGACAATGTATTACGAGGATGATATAGTGCTTTGCGGAGCAAGCTCATATACCAAGAAATTCTATTTCAATGAGGACTTTGATGTTATTCCCATTAAGGTTAAGGAAGAGCTTAAGATAATGTGCGTGCTGTTTACGGAAGATGTCGGAGGCACGATACAGCTTGTGTATGATGAGGATGGCAATCTAGAGATTGTGACTGACAAAGAAGAGGATGACATCCTGTATGATGAGATAGGCAGTGTTCTTAAGGTCAAGCAGCTGCAGAGAGATAAGAAAGAGCTCTTTGAATCGCTCGAGAATTTCTATCAGGTTATGATGTAATATGTCCCAATAATCGGACACCATATTGTGAGAATATAAGGAGTTAATATGTTACTTTGTATCGACGTGGGCAATACCAACACAACACTGGGTGTATTTGATGGTAAGAAAATGCTTGGTACATTTCGTCTTACAACTAAGATTGAGCGAACATCTGATGAATATGGCGTTATAATGAAACAGATATTTGATTATAACGACATTAATTCGGATGATATTAATAATGCAATTATTGCTTCGGTTGTTCCTAAGGGAATGTATTCGCTTACAAGCGGTCTTATTAAATATTTTGGAATAACGCCTATAATAATCGGACCGGGTACGAAGACGGGTATGAGAATTGACATGCCTTTTCCCGAGCAAATCGGTGCAGACAGAATCGTTGATGCGGTTGGCGCACGTGAATTATATGGCGAAGGACATGCAGTACTTGTTGTCGATTATGGTACGGCAACCACATATGATCTCGTAGATGATAAAGGAACTTATATAGCTGCAGTTACGGCACCGGGCATTAAGCTATCAGCCAATGCATTGTGGAACGGCGCAGCCAAGCTACCTGAGATAGAGATTAAGAAGCCGGCCGGCATACTCGCTAATGAGACGGTTTCTTCTATGCAGGCGGGACTTGTGTTCGGACAAATCGGTCAGACGGAATACATCGTTAGGAATATGATTAAGGAGTCCGGTCTTAAGAATGTTAAGGTTGTTGCTACCGGTGGACTTGGCAGAATTATTTATCCCGAAACGGATATTTTGGAGGTATATGATCAAGAGCTGACACTTCACGGAATGAGAATAATATTTGAGAGGCAGAAGAAGAGAAGGTAGGATAATGGAGCCCATTCATTCGCTTAAGATAGGCGATGTTCAATTAGATAATAATGTAATATTAGCACCAATGGCAGGCGTAACAGACCTGCCATTTCGTACATTGTGCGCTCGCTCTGGAGCGGGCATGACTTGTACGGAAATGGTTAGCGCCAAGGCTATCTATTATAACAATAAGAAGACGTATGAGCTGCTTAAGCTCAGTGAAGAGGAGCCTATAATAAGTGTCCAATTATTCGGACATGAGCCCGAGCTGATGGCGGATATGGCGACACGCATTGAGGAAGAGATTAATTATGACATTTTAGATATTAATATGGGGTGTCCCGTTCCAAAGGTTGTTAACAACGAAGAAGGCTCTGCGCTTATGAAAAATCCTTTGCTTGCGGGTCGAATTGTGGAAGAAACAGTATCTAAGACAAATAGACCGGTAACCGTTAAGATTCGGATAGGGTTTGATGATGAGCATATTAATGCTGTAGAGATGGCGCATGTTTTGGAGGAGTCGGGCGCGAGTGCAATTGCCGTTCACGGCAGGACGAGGGAGCAGTATTATTCCGGAGAAGCTAATTGGGATGTGATTGCAGATGTTAAGGCGCACACAACGATTCCGATAATAGGTAACGGTGATTTGACATGTTTTTCGGACATATGTGAAATGTATAATCAAACGAAAGTTGATGGATATATGATTGGGCGTGCGGCAAGAGGCAATCCTTGGATATTCGAAGGCGTGTTAAGAGAAGCCGAGGAGGTGTCCGATAAATCGGACATGGTCACGAACGGTAATGACTATAAACCGACATGGTCAAGCATTAAGGAAATGATACTTACACATGCCAAGATGCTTGTTGATTATAAGGGAGAATACATAGGTATCAGAGAGATGCGTAAGCATACTGCATGGTATACAGCAGGCTTTCCTCATTCAGCAACATTTCGCGGTAAGGTTAATGAGGTGGAATCGTTAGAGGAGTTGGCTGAATTGCTGGGTAGTATATAGGGATGTAACGTGCGATTATCCTTGATATTATGCAGAAATCTTGATATAATGTCTAGGTTGCAAATACAGGTAACATGATAATAAGAAGAGAGGTCTTAAAGTATTATGGAAGATAAGAAAATCTTAACTAAAGAAGGACTTAAAGAATTAGAGGAAGAATTAGAATACCTTAGAGTTGTTAAACGTAAGGAATTATCAAGAATCATCAAAGAAGCAAGAGAGCAAGGAGACTTATCGGAGAATGCTGAGTATGATGCAGCAAGAGATGAGCAAGCAAAGACTGAGGCAAGAATTGAGCAGATTCAATTGCTTCTTAAGGATGTAGAGGTACATGATGATGAAGGTGGCGATGAAGACACAGTCAACATCGGATGCAAGGTTAAGATTAGAGATATGGAGTATAAGGAAGATGAGACATATCGTATAGTCGGCTCAACTGAGGCTAATTCTCTTAAGAATAAGATTAGTAACGAGTCACCAATCGGTAAGGCAATTATAGGTGCCAAGGTTGGACAGACAGTTAAGGTTGAGACACCTTCCGGAGTACTTAAGTATAAGATATTAGAGATAGAGAGATAATTATGGCTAAGAATAATCAGAATAATCAGACGCAGGATATAGGACAATTACTTAAGGTGCGTCGTGATAAGCTGGCAGACTTGCAAGAAAAGGGACAAGACCCGTTTGCTATTACACGCTATGACCAGACACATCATAGTGATGAGGTTAAGGCTATATATGAGGAATATGAGGCTGAGACACTTAAGGATTATGTGGAGCCTACTTTGCCGGATGAGCCTGAAGAGGGAGCCGATAATGAGGTTGTTGCCGCATATCGTAAGGCTAAGAAGGACGCATATAATGCTAAGCGTGAGATATTAGACAAGAATGCGCCGCATGTATCAATTGCCGGACGTATGATGTTTAAGCGTGTAATGGGTAAGGCAAGCTTTGCAAATATTCGAGACCTTAAGGGTGATATTCAAATTTATGCGTCCAGGGACGCACTCGGAGATGAATTGTATGCTGTCTTCAAGAAGTCGGATATCGGAGATATCTGGGGTGTTAAGGGCTTTGTGTTTCGCACAATGACAGGCGAGATAAGTATACATGCTGAAGAAATGATACTTATGTCTAAGTCACTTCAGATACTCCCGGAGAAGTACCACGGGCTTACAGATACAGATATGCGTTATCGTCAGAGATACGTAGACCTTATTATGAACCGTGAGTCTTGTGATGTATTTGTTAAGAGATCTAAGATACTTAAGGAGATAAGGAACTTCTTATCGGAACGTGACTTTATGGAGGTTGAGACGCCGATGCTTGTAAGCAATGCAGGCGGTGCGGCAGCAAGACCATTTGAAACACACTATAATGCACTTGATGAGGATGTTAAGCTTCGTATATCGCTTGAATTATATCTCAAGAGACTTATCGTTGGTGGTCTTGAGAGAGTATATGAGATTGGCCGAGTATTTCGTAATGAAGGTGTAGATACTCGCCATAACCCCGAGTTTACGCTAATGGAATTGTACCAGGCGTATACCGATTATAATGGTATGATGGAGCTTACGGAATCAATGTTTCGTTATCTCGCTGAGACTGTTTGCGGCTCTACAACAATTACGTACCAGGGTACAGAGATTGACCTCGGAAAGCCATTTGCAAGAATGACTATGACGGAGGCTGTTAAGAAGTATTCGGGAGTTGACTTTGATGTAGTTGCCGATGATGCAGTAGCTAAGGCTCTTGCAGATGAGCGCGACATAGAATACGAGGACTTTCATAAGAAGGGCGATATCCTTAATCTCTTCTTCGAGGAATATGTAGAGGAGCATTTGATTCAACCAACATTTATCATGGATCATCCGATTGAGATTAGTCCGCTTACCAAGAAGAAGCCGGACGACCCAACCAAGGTAGAGAGATTCGAGCTATTCATCAATACATGGGAAATGTGTAATGCATACTCAGAGCTTAACGACCCGATAGATCAACGCGAGCGTTTCGCAGC
>CAJOIL010000054.1 GCA_905234525.1 uncultured Lachnospiraceae bacterium
ATACCGTGGCTTACAGTAATCGCTCTTACAGAAACCGGCAATAATGATTCAAAGTTCATTGCCATTGCTGTTGTGAAAATGTACGGTATCGGGTTAAGACCTATCTTGGTCGTAACTCCTATGACAATCGGTATCGTAACAGCCGCAGATACCGTCGAATTCGTCATCTCTGATATCAAGCATGCGAATACCGCAAAAATCGCTATCGTTCCTATTCCACCCGATAAATTCATCTTAGCAATTACTTCAGCAATTACATCATTAGCACCCGAGCCTGTAAGAATCTGTCCAAGCGCCAGACCACCCGCAAAAAGCAGGAGCATACCCCACATAACCTCTTTTTGTGCCGGCTCCCATTCCAAAAGCATTGACTTACGATCTGCCGCTACTATGATGAAGTTGATAAGACCGGTAACTAAGAAGAGATACGCCGGTACAAGTCCCGGAATCAAATCGGCATAAAGCGGTCTTAAGAACGAACCAAGCATTGCTACAATAAATAGAACAAGGCTTATCTTCTCTTCTCGCTTCATAGGACCAAGCGCCGCATAGCTTTCCTTAAAGTATTCCTTTGTTCCTTCAAGTCTGTTAACCTTACGCTTCTTAAACATCATCATTAAAAGAACAACAATTGCGGCAACGATTGTATATGGAAGCATTCTGATAATCCAATCCACATACATAAACTCTTCGCCTGTATATTTCTCAATAAAATCAATCGCGGTAATGTTCATGGCGCCGCCAAGCGGTGTTCCCGCTCCGCCAAGCTGAGCACCCCAAGCTATTGCCGTAAGTATCGGAAGCGCCGGCTCACATTTCTTAATATCCTCGTAGCCTGCTGCCTTAAGCATTGCCACCGCAATCGGTGTAAATATTGCAACTACCACGACATTGGGCATCATATTGGATAGAACAATTGCCGCTAACAGCCATACCGCTATCTGCGACTTCATTGAAGGACCTATAAGTGAAAGTGCCTTAAGAGAAATACGCTTATCAAGACCGATTGACGACCAAGGAGCCGTAAGCAGGCAGGATCCAAATATCAAAATGATACTGCTTGATGAATATTGACTGATAATATCATCCATCGGAACGATATTAAATATCGCATTAACCGCCGCCGGTAAAAGTGCCGTTACCGTAATATCAACAGGCCTTGTAACCCACCAGTATATCATCCATACAGCCACACCGATTCCCTTTGCGGCTGTGGCATCAATAACTCCTGTGCTTCCCAAGCCATATGCTATTCCAAGATAAAGCACAAAACCAATAATTAGATTAATAATTCTCTTCTTGACACTCATTTTCCATTCCTTTTCATAATTAATTAAACGCTTTAATTAATTTATCACAAGCGTTTATTTTTTTCAATAGTGAATGTACATTTCCCATAAAAAAAGCACTGACCTTAAGTCAGTGCTCTAACTATTATAAGGAGTCTCGCCCACTATATACGCCTACGGCGTGGGGCTCGACGTGTAGCAAGGACTCTTCCCACACTTCGTGCGGGCCCCTCCTCGCAACCTATGGGGCCTCGATTGCGCCTGTAGGACAAGCTCCTGCGCATGTACCGCACTCGATGCAAGCATCTTCAGCGATTTCATACTTACCGTCGCCCTCAGAGATTGCCTCTACAGGACACTCCGGTGCACATGTACCACAAGATACACACTCGTCAGAAATTACATAAGCCATAACTATATACCTCCTTTATTAATATACCCATTAACATTGTATTCACATTTTAGCGCATTAGACTAACTTTTACAAGCGAACACTTGTATATTTTGTCGTACACTGTATAATAGTACGGTGGTTTTACTATAGGAAATGTGCTTATATTCGGAGGTTACCTATGGATTTTATGCCTGTTTTTATCAAGATGGCAGAGCTATTTTTGATAATAATAATAGGATATATCGCAACCAAGCTACGTGTAATCAGTAAGAACACAAAAGTTGCGCTGTCTAAAATAATCATTAATATATCGATGCCGTGTACAATTCTTTCATCCGTTATGAACACAGAAAATCTACCCTCTACTTCAGATATTTTGATGTTACTTGTTGTTGCGTTCTCTACTTACATTGTCCTTTTTGTTATTGCTAAGCTCACCTCATTCGTACTTCGTGCAAAAGGATTGCAAAAAGGTGCGGTTGAATTCGGAATAATGTTTGCCAATGTCGGCTTCATTGGCTTCCCTGTTACGGAGGCTGTATTCGGAGAGGCAAGTACATTTTACACGAGTGTATTCAATATGCCCTTCAACCTACTATGCTATTCGCTCGGTATAGCGATGGTGTCAGGCTACTTCCTAAAACAGAATACGCGACAGGGGGACGGGTTCCTTGTCGCGGATTCTGATAACATGTATTCATCACATAATAAAAACCGCGACAAGGAACCCGTCCCCCTGTCGCGAAGTAAAATGCTTAAAAAAATTCTCTTATCACCCGCCCTAATCGCCGGTTTATTATGCGTGATTATGGGAATAACCAAATTCCAAGGACCGGAATTTTTAGCTGATACCTTTGAGATTGTGGGCGGCATTACAACGCCGGGAGCACTCATCATAATCGGGGCTTCCTTAGCAGAAATGCCTTTTACGGAAATGTTCACCAATGCAAAGGCGTATATCTTTGCTCTTATACAGGTTGTAATTACACCTCTTATCATGTATCTCATTTACAGACCAATCTGTGGCGACGATTATCTGCTCCTCGGCGAGACCGTAGTTATCTCTGCTATGCCTGTTGCTACTGCCGGCACTATGCTTTGCGTAGAATACGGCGGTGACGAGAAATTTATGGCGCAGATAACATTTATTACAACGCTTGCAACTGTTGTAACCATACCGCTTATCGCTATGGTCTTGTAAATTTCCTGCGTTGAAGGTATAATGAATAGACATTGCAATTAACAATAGGAGGATAGAACAATGAGTAAAGTTACTAAAGATACAAGAATCGGGGAGCTTCTTATGATTGATGAGAATGTAGCTCCAATTTTGATGAATATCGGTATGCACTGCATCGGTTGCCCTGCAAGCCAGATGGAGACAATAGAAGAGGCTGCAGCAGTGCACGGTGTCGACGCCGATGGCCTGGTAGACGACATAAATAACTACCTTGAGAGTCAAGCGTCGTAATATTATACACATAGTACTAGACGAAGAGTTACCAAGATATATATCTTAGTAACTCTTTTTTATATACTACTCCACATGCTCCCTATGCTCTTTGTTAGCGAACTTGGTTAGCTCAGGAATCCACGCCAGCTCCACTGTTCCGATAGGACCATTCCTTTGCTTCGCAACAATGACCTCTGCGATATTCTTCTTTTCTGTCTCCCTACCCTGGTAGTCTTCTCTGTGAAGGAACATTACAACGTCAGCATCCTGCTCAATGGCACCGGAATCTCTAAGGTCTGACATCATAGGTCGCTTGTCTTCACGACTCTCAACCTTACGGGATAACTGCGATAACGCTATTATAGGTACATTTAACTCACCGGCAAGCGCCTTAAGAGAACGAGATATCTCAGCAATGGCTAGCTGGTGCGATTCATTCTTACTGCCTGTATCCATCAGCTGTAAATAATCGATTATTACCAGCTTAATATCGTAATCTATCTTATACTTCCTGCATTTACTCCTTAGCTTATTAATGGTTAAGCTCGGATCGTATTGGAATATAAGATTACTTGTTCCTATATCTGATGCTGCCTCCGCAATCCGCATCCATTCGTCATTGTTAAGGTCTCCTGTTCGAATCTTCTGCGCATCAATCGATGTCTCCAATGACAATATTCTGTTAGCCAGCTGCTCATTAGACATCTCTAACGAGAAAAACAACGTAGGTATCTTATTACGAATCGCAGTATGCTGTGCAATATTAAGCACAAACGCCGTCTTACCCATTGACGGTCTCGCACCGATAAGTATAAGATCCGTCGGTTGCAAGCCCGCAGTTTGATAATCTAAATCAATAAATCCCGTCGGAATTCCGGTAACCGGACCCATAACCTTGCTCGCAGCTTCTATCTTGCGAAGAGCACTGAATACAATCTCGCTAATGCTTACAAAATCATCGGCATTCCTATCCTTAATAAGCGAAAATACCTCTCGTTCATTCTTATCAAGGATATATTCAACGCTTTCTTTGCCGGCATAGCAATCATTCTCGATATCCTGATTAATATTAATAATGCGCCTCAACAGTGACTTATCTCTGACTATTGTCGCATATTCCTTGATCTTAACAGACGTAGGCGTTGCCTTCATAATATCAAGAATATACTCCATAGAAGTAACATTTGGCGGAAGATCGGTAGCCTTTAGCCTATTCTGAAGAGTAACCTCGTCTATTGCCTCACCCTCGTCCATCATGTCAACGAGCGCCTGAAACATATATGCATAATGCTTGTTATAGAAATCCTTCGCCGTAATAATCTCAGAAGCCTGCTCTATTGCATCTCTGCTAAGAATCATTGAACCTATGACTGCAAGCTCCGATTCATCGCTGTGCGGCATCATACGACTAACTTGTGTGTCCCCTGTCATTGTATCCATATCTATACTCCGAAATACTATTTACATTTCCGATACATGCACACTCATGGTTGCCGTAACCTTCGAATGAAGCTTAAGCTTAACATCATACGTACCTAATGCCTTAATTGGCTCATCAAGTACAATCTTCTTCTTATCGATTGTCTTATCGTATTGCTTTTTAACAGCTTCAGCTATTTCCTTAGATGAGATAGAGCCAAATGTTCTGCCGCCCTCTCCCGTCTTAATCTGAAGCTCAACCTTCCAATTCTCAATTTCCTTAGCAAACGCTTTGGCCTGCTCAAGATTTTCCGCTGCAACCTTGGCATCATTTTGCTGACGTAATTTAAGGTCATTAAGCGCCTTGGGTGTCGCTTCAACACCAAGATTTTTCTTAATTATCATATTACGAGCGTAACCGTCACTTACGTCAATAACATCGCCCTT
The DNA here is from genome assembly GCA_905234525.1 of uncultured Lachnospiraceae bacterium. GTDB lineage: Bacteria > Bacillota > Clostridia > Lachnospirales > Lachnospiraceae > RUG191. The sequence goes on from CAJOIL010000054.1 coordinate 5,003, forward strand.
CTTTCCTTGACCTTTTACATCCTCTGTTAATATTACTTTCATGATTTACTGTCCTTTTCAATAGCTTTGTCTATAGCTTCTATAATCATCTGCTTTACTTCCTCAAGCGTTGCGTCCTTAATCTGAGCACCGGCCACATTAAGATGTCCGCCACCGCCGAGAGACTCCATTATCTGCTGCACATTTATCTCATCAATGGAGCGGGAGCTGATATACACCTTATTGTTATACTCCGTTAACACGAAGGATGCCTTAATACCTACAATATTAAGAAGCTCATTGGCAGCCTGCGCTCCTACAATGGTGGGACTCTCTGTCTTCTCGCCCGTGAACTCTGATATGGCAAATGCGTCTTTGTATACGGTAGCATGTCTGACAATTTCAGCCTTTGCCTTGTAAGCGTTCATATCTTCTCTTAACAGCTTACGCACTCTTGTAACCTCTGCACCGTTACGCTTAAGGTATGCTGCTGCCTCAAATGTCCTTACACCCGTCTTGGTCATGAAGTTATTGGTGTCAATAAGGATACCGGCATAGAGCGCATCCGCTTCCTGTGTTGTGAGCTCAATCTTATCATTAAAGTATGGGAACATCTCCGTAACCATTTCACAGGTTGAAGAAGCGTAAGGCTCAATATATGATAGAAGCGTATTATCAATAGTTTCTTTCCTGTTGCGGTGGTGATCGAATACCACTACCGATTCGCTTCTTAGAAGTAACTCGGGGCACTCCGTATAGCTCGGTCTGTTCGTATCAACAACAACTACAAGCGTATTGGCATCCTGAATTACAAGCGCCTCCGGACTGTCTATGAACAAATTATCGGGATAGCCATTCTCTTTGGAAAATGTGTCTACAATGGGACGAAGCGAGCTTGTCACATCATTAAGTACGATATGCGCCTGTTTTCCGAGCGAGTGTGCAGCACAGTATATACCGATTGCCGCACCGAATGCATCTATATCGGAAATGGAATGACCCATAATAATAATGTCATCCCTTGTCTGCATCAATTCGCGAAGAGCTTGCGCCTTAACCCTGGCCTTAACACGAGTGGTCTTCTCCTTCTCTTTACCGTAAACTCCGTAATATGATATCTCATCGCCCTCTTTAATAACGGCCTGCGAACCGCCGCGACCTAAGGCCATATCAATAGCCGCCTTAGCAAACTCGAGATTCTGCATATAGTCCTCAGCGGAAGTTCCTATACCTATACTAAGAGTTGCCTCAACATCCTTAGAAACATTCGTTGTCTTAATCTGCTCTAATATAGCGAAGTTGTCCTTCTCCATCTTAGATAAGCCTTGGCGATCGGTAACTACTACGTATTTATCTCTGTCTGTTCTTCGAACGAGTGCTTTCTTGCCTTGGAAATACTTATAAACCTTTCGCTCGATTACAGCCCGAATAACCGATAATTTAACTGAGTCAACTGCATCCACAATCTCCTCATAATTATCTACGTATACCAAGATTGCAACCATCTCACGTTCCTTTTGCTCCAGCTCAAGTGTATGCTCGCGTGTCTTATCGTAGAAGACAATGGCATATACAAGATTAGAGCCTTCCTTGAAGCCAATCATATCTCCCTTCTGCATTATCTCTGCCTCATAAGCATGTATTGTAACCTGATAATACATTTCCTCATAAACAATGGAAAATGTGACTGCTTCGCCGACTGCGCAAGAAGAAATCTTCTCCTTAGTGATCTCCGGTATGAGTGATGTGACCGACTTTTTATACTTATTAGTCTTACCGGTCATTTCCTCAAAAGCTTTATTCATCCATAAAAATGAAGCGTCACTTGTCACCAGAGCGTACGGTAAATCAAGATTCTCCAAAATTGACTTCTGCACAGTAGCATATCCTACCGCAAAATTAACCAGCGACCTGTTAATCGATCGCTGATTATATATGTATAAGGTTACTACAATTACGGAATAACTTAACAAGAAAAGTATTGCAAAATTACCCATACGATAATGATCGTATTGAAAAAGCAACACCACTACCAATGCAAATAAAGGTATTAGATATAACGGAAGTCTAACGTAATGCTTGAACGCTTCGCTATGCTTAACATTTCTCATATATATGCCTCTTCAATGGGATTAGCGATTAATTAATTCGCTTGGCGCCATCGCCAATATCCACGATATAGACTTCTGCCTTAAGTCCGGTCTTAACGAGATATTCTTCCTCGATATGCTCTTTTAACTTATCAACCGCATAATTCTTAACAATACTAACGGTGCAACCACCAAATCCGCCACCGGTAATACGCGAGCCGATTACGCCTTCTGTCTCCCACGCAAGCTCAACAAGTATATCAATCTCATCGCAGCTAACTTCATAATCATCTCTAAGGGAAATATGCGACTCATTCATTAACTCTCCAAAGCGCCCTACATCATTACGTTTTAAAGCATCAACCGCTTCTATCGTGCGCTGGTTCTCGTATACCGCATGCTTAGCGCGCTTTCTGACAACATCGGAGCTGATAAGTGACTTATGCGCTTCAAATGTCTCAATATCAAGATCTCCAAGTGTCTTAATATCAAGCTCCTTTTGCAGCTCCTTAAGTGCTGTTGCGCACTGTTCACGTCTCTCATTATAGGCTGAATCCACCAGGGAATGCTTTACCTTGCTGTTAACTATAACAATCTTCTCATCCGGTAGGTTGATGGGGGCATATTGATAAGACAAGTTACTTGTGTCAAGAAACATTGCATTGTCTTCCTTGCCCATGGCTACTGCGAATTGATCCATAATACCACAGTTACAGCCGTTAAAATTATTCTCCGAATACTGACCTATGAGCGCAAGATCAAGCATACTCAGACTCTTGATGTTATATTGATCTTGAATCATCTTAGCCATCAGCACTTCTATACTGGCTGAGCTGGAAAGGCCCGATCCGTTAGGGATATTACCCCATATCATCATATCAAAGCCGTTCTCTAACGTGATGCCCTTCTCCTTCATGGCCCATACAATGCCAAGAGGATAATTAGCCCAATTGTATTCTTGCTTATAACTAATATCAGATAGGTCAACGCTTACCACTTGTCCAAGCCTGACATTTGCAGACGAGAAGTTAAGGGTCGAGTCATCTCTTCGGCGCATGATGCCGTATGTACCAAGTGTCAATGCACACGGAAATACGTGACCACCGTTATAATCTGTGTGCTCTCCGATTAAATTGACACGTCCCGGTGAAAAATATTCTCTGATGTCGCCACCGTCACCGTAAGCCTCTGTAAACTTATTCCTTAATTGCTTTAAGTCCATTCGTCATCCTCCCAACCGATAAAAGTTATTCTTATCAATAATGAGTCGAATTATATTATACTTTTTTTGAAAATATATTTCAATCTATTTATTATTGAATAAAACCAAAAAAAGACACCTCTGCGATTATTACGCAAAGGCGCCTTTATTATCATATTATCGTTCTTATTAAACTTCTTTTCTCGCCTTAGCTAAGAATGTTAAGAACATGATATAAGAAATAAAATCAAGTACACCGTCAACTACAATAAGGATGATGTATGCTATTGCTGATACAGCTGTAATACCCATAGCACCCATAATAATAGTTACAAGTGCAACTACGATGTCAAGGATAATTACACACATGTACATCTTCCATGTCTTGTCAGCCTTCTCTTGTAATGAACTGTTAAGCTCGCCACAACCCATTAAAATCTTATTGGTAATAACAAGGCCGATAACGAGTGCAACAATGTCAACTATTGACTTGACCCAGCTAGCTTCTGTAGAAAACAGTGAGCTTACGATACCACCAACAAATGCTACGATAATAGCAACGATTGATAATGTAAAAGCACTGTGAAGCTTCTCGTTGTCTTGACCTGCTTTGTTAAGACCTACAAGTTGTAAGATAAAAGCGATAATGCTTATAACTGCTGCTGCGATACCAAATAATCCGGCAAGAATAACAGCAATTCCGCCTCCGACAGCTGCACCTGCAGATACCCCACCTGAAGATTGTACACTACTAACTGCTGCTGCAAGAACAACTGCTGCTGCAATACCGGCAATTAAAGTACATACAACTGTAATAATCTGAAGAATCTGAGCTGTAAAGACTTTACCTATACCATTACGTGCGTTTTCATGTGCCATAACTTTTTCTCCTTTCATAATATTTTTTTACCACATAATCTTACTATAAAATCTGTTTTTGTTCAACGGATAATTAACAAAAATAATTCCATTTTATCGTGTTTTATTGTACAATTATACTTAATTAAAAGGAGGTGTTTTTTTATGGATACAGAGAAGGTTGCAAAGCTACAAGAGTTCATTGACGAGTCCAATCACATTGTTTTCTTTGGGGGTGCCGGAGTATCTACGGAGAGTGGAATCCCCGATTTTCGTAGTGTTGACGGACTATATAACCAAAAATACGACTATCCGCCGGAACAAATACTTTCACACACATTTTTTATGCGTAAGGTTGAGGAATTCTATCGTTTCTATTATGACAAAATAATGATTACGGGAATTGAGCCTAATAAAGCGCATTATAAATTAGCCGAGCTGGAGAAGGCAGGAAAGCTTGATGCTGTTGTTACACAGAATATCGATGGGTTACATCAGAAGGCCGGCTCAAAGACCGTATTTGAGCTGCACGGCTCAACACTTCGTAACTATTGCATGAGCTGCAACGAATTCTATGATGGTGATTATATTCTTGCTTGTAATAACAAGCCTGATTTTGACGGAGTGCCTAAGTGCGAGAAGTGTGGAGGTATAATTAAGCCTGACGTTGTATTATATGAAGAAGGGCTCGACGATTATCAGGTTAGCGGTTCGATAAATGCTATATCTAACGCTGACATGCTTATAATAGGAGGAACTTCGCTTACTGTATACCCTGCTGCAGGGCTAATTAACTACTTTAAGGGTAAGCATCTTGTTCTAATTAATAAGGGTGCTACAAGCCGTAATGCAGGCGCAGACCTTACCAT
>CAJOIL010000055.1 GCA_905234525.1 uncultured Lachnospiraceae bacterium
AATAGTGTATTTGGCTTCGGATTCATGGATGAAAATGTAGGTGGTGTGGGAATCCCTATGTTCCATACCCTTATTAATGTAGTAGCTTCTGTTATATGGCTGCCCCTTGCAAATGTAATTGTATGGCTCGCAAATAAGACAATTCCATATAATGCGGCTGAGAAGGAAGAGCAGGCTGGCAAGCTCACAATGCTTGATGAGTATCTGCTTGGCACACCTGAGATTGCACTTAATCAGACTGATAAGGCAGTTGGGGTACTTGCCAAAGCGGCAAGAGAATCGTTTGATATTGTTATGCACCTTGGACAGTCAGAAGAGAATAAAGACAAGGCAGAGAGAATATGTAATAGAATAGCTAACTATAATAGACAGATTGATTCTTATATCAGGAAAATCTCTCAGAAGACGGAAGATAAGAAAAATATAGCGTATGTGACATATCTATCGAATACTAATCTGGCATTTTCCAAGATTGGTGACACATCCAATAAAGTGTTAGAGATAGTTAAGCAAATAATTTCGGCAGGCGACAAAATAGATGAAAAAGACAGGAGAGAGAGCCGGTTATTTGGCGAAGCGATAATGGAGATAATTACAATCACAACGGATTCATTTATCAAAAAAGATATTAAGTTATGCGGTACGGTTCATATATATCGTGAAGAGATAATGGAGATGGCAGATGTTGTCAAGAAGAAGCATGTCAAAAGACTGCACGAGACGGGAAGAAAATATTCCTGGGGAAAACTATTTGGAGATATCTGCTACGCTGAGGAGCAATTCGTAGATTATTGCGATATGGTAGTTGAGGCTATGATTAATTACTACGAAGACATAGGACTGGGTGCAGTAGATAGAACACTTAGTGAAGAAGAGAGGCAGGCGATTATTAACAAATTTGATGAGAAATATATGAAATTGCTTCTAAAATAAATCAAATAATTATATGTTGTGGGTGTAAGTCCCGAATCCGCCCGACAGTGGGAAGGATATAGTTTAACAGCAAATTGGTGTAGAATTGGTGTCACGATTGGTGTCAAAACTGTAGTTATTATTATTATTATTATTCCCGGACAGAGTCTTGATAATGCCGTCCTTGTTTTTGTGTTATTATACATTGCGAATAACAAGATGTAGTGGTATAATAGCCTAGTGAGTTTTCATTTGTTTGGAAGACGACTCACTAGTACACCATGAACCTGGTAAATGGTGTACAAGGTTACACATTTCCAATTGGGAGGAAGATACAGTGGCTAATGATAAGGATTACGTATTCGGATTAGATATAGGTACTCGTAATGTAGTCGGAACAGTCGGCTATAATGATGATAATGGATTTCATGTTTCGGGTCAGTATAGCGAAGAGCATGATTCACGTTCTATGATTGACGGTCAGATTCATGATATTGCAAGAGTGGCCAAGACAGTTGAGAGTGTTAAGAAGGCTTTAGAGGATAAGCTCAAGATGCAATTGGAGGATGTCTGTATTGCTGCCGCAGGTCGTGTGCTTCGTACAATTACAACGAGGGTAGAGTACGATTACCCGGAAGAAACTGTTGTCAGTGGTGAGGATTTACATACACTTGATCTCTTAGGTGTTGATAAAGCGCAGAAGATGCTCCAAGAGGATGATGATAACAGATATAAGTATTATTGCGTAGGGTATTCTGTTATGAAGTATTATCTTAATGGTGAGATATTTACTTCATTGGAAGGTCATAAGGCTAATAAGATAGAGGAAGTTATTATAGTAACATTTCTTCCCGAGGATGTTGTTGATGGACTGTATTCTGCTGTTGAGAAGGCAGGACTTAAGGTTGCCAATCTTACACTCGAGCCTATCGCAGCTATTAATGTGGCTATTCCCGAGAACTATAGGATGCTTAACATTGCACTGATAGATGTCGGCGCAGGTACAAGTGATATCTGTATCACAAGAGACGGAAGTATTATTGCATATGGTATGATTCCGTATGCCGGAGATGAACTTACCGAAGCTATTGTTCATGAATATCTTGTTGACTTTGATATGGCAGAGCATATTAAGAAGACCTCTTCCGAAGAAAAGGAAGTTACTTATGAGGATATCATGGGGCTATCGCATACAATTCCCGCGAAGGATGTATGGAAGCTGGTTGAGCCGATAATCGCGAAGATGGCTGATGCAGTAGCTGATAAGATTATTGAGCTTAATGGTGATAAGCCTGTGTCAGCCGCATTTGTTGTAGGTGGTGGCGGAAGAATTCACGGCTATACGGATGCACTTGCGAAGAGACTTGATATTGTCAAGGAGCGTGTTGCGGTTCGTGGTGAAGAGGTCATGAAGAATATTATATTTGAATCCAATGACCTTACGAAGGATTCGCTTATCGTTACGCCTATTGGTATTTGTCTTAATTATTATGAGCAGAAGAATAACTTTATCATGATTCACTTTAACGGCGAGATGATGAAGCTATATGACAACGGTCATCTTACAGTTGTTGATGCAGCTATGCAAGCCGGATGGGATACTGATGAATTGTTTCCTAAACGTGGCAAGGAGATTCACTATACGGTTAACGGTACCGCACGTATGACAAGAGGTGGCGAAGGAGAGTCGGCTGTTGTTAAGATGAATGACACGATAGTAGGTCTTAATACTCCTCTTGAGCCTAACTCATATGTGACGATTGAAGCTTCAACAGAGGGAAGCAAGGCGAGTCTTACTATTGAACAGCTTGATGAATTTTCTTCTGATACAGTAAGCTTTGTGGTAACGGGTAAGCGCGTTACTTGTCCTAAATTTGTAGAGGTTAACGGTGCGCTTGAGCCCGGCAACTATGAGATTAAAGAAGGCGATGCAATTGATACAAGAAGCTATTATACGGTTGCGCAGATTGCCGAATTCATGGATGTCGAGATTGATGATAATTACAGCATTCTTGTCAATAATCGTAATGCTGATAAGGATACTCTCGTATATGAGAATTTCAATGTGGATTGGACGCTTACCGGCTACGGAGCAACTGAGGGCAAGGAAGGCGAGACCATTGTTGAGTCCATGATTGAAAATGGTGATGAGAAGGCCGAAGCAGAAGTAGAAGCTACCGGTGACAATGATGAAGCTACAGTCGGTACTGATGATGTTGAAGTTAAGAAGGATTATATAGAAATATCAGAGAGCACAGAGGATGTCGATACAGAAGATGTCGATGATGTTGATGATGTTGATGACACTGATGATATTGATGACACTGATGATATTGATGACACTGATGACACTGATGATACAGATAATGCTGATAATACTGATGATGATACCGACATGCTTGATGTTCCCGAGCCGGAGATAGATAATCTAGTAGATGATATCATTGAAGAGGCTTCCGGTGAAGAAATATCCGATGAAGTTTACGAAGAATCAGCTAATGCTGAGGATGATGGTAATTCGAAGGATTCCGGCTTAGAGCCCATGAGCGAGGACGAATACAAGGATAAGTTCGGTGATGATTCCGTATCTATTCCGCTTAGTGTGGTAGTCAATGGACAACCTGTAGTGCTTAAGGGCAAGGACAAGTATGTATTTGTTGATGTATTTGATGCAATTGATTTTGATACAAGAGATTCAAGGGGTCGCGCAATTGTAACACTTATTAATGGTGAGAGATGCGGATATTCCGACAGACTCAAGGTTGGCGATAAGATAGATATCTATTGGAAGGAATTGTAATATGGAGATGTTCTCTATTGCATCGAGCAGTGATGGCAATTCAATCTGTGTCGGAGCAGGCGAGTGCCATATACTTATTGATGCCGGTATTTCATGTAAAAGGATTGTTGAAGGTCTTAAGTACTATAATCATTCAATAGATGATATTAAGGCTATTCTCATAACTCATGAACACAGTGACCATATCAAGGGGATTGATGTTGTATCGCGTAAGTATAATATCCCGATATATACTACGATTGGTACGTGGCAGGGTATTCTGGATGCTTCATGTACCAAGACAATTGATGAATCTCTTTTTCACGAAGTAAGATATGATGAGACATTTCACATAGGACCATTCACAATCGATCCGTTCAAGACAAGTCATGATGCCAATCAACCGGTTGATTATGTAATAACGGATGGTAATAAGAGAGTTGCCGTTGTTACAGACCTTGGCGTGTATGATGATTACACAGTTGAGAAATTACAAGGCCTTAATGCGATTCTTCTTGAAGCCAATTATGATTATCACATGCTTCAAGTCGGACCGTATCAGACATGGCTTAAAAGGCGTGTTAACGGTGACAAGGGTCATTTGTCCAATGAGATGTCAGCAAGCCTGTTATGTAAGATAGCGAATGATAACCTATCGCATGTGATGCTTGGACATATAAGTAAGGATAATAACGTGCCTGAGCTGGCGCATGAGACGTTTCGTTGTGAATTAACACTAAGTGATACTCCCTACACCGCAGATGACTTCCGAATCATCTGCGCCCCACGGGCCGAAGTGTCTGAGAGAATTGTAGTATAGATTGAATCGAACATAAAAAGTAGCAAAATGTGTCTCTCGAAACATTGAGCGTATGCTCAGTTGAGAGAGATACATGTTTGTACTTTTTATGTTATCGGAATTGTACTAAATTAGAAAGGACAGCAAAATGGAAAAGATAATAATTACCGTGGTCGGCAAAGACACCGTCGGCATCATCGCTAAAGTCAGCACATACCTCGCTGACATAGGCGTTAACATACTTGACATTTCTCAGACAATTGTGTCGGGATTTTTTAATATGATTATGATTGCTGACAGAGCAGACAGTTCAGTTGATTTTAATACATGTCAAGAGGCACTTGATAAGCTCGGAGAAGAGATTGGTGTACAGATTAAGTGCCAGAAGGAAGAGATATTTGATATGATGCATCGCATATAAGGGGCAATAATGATTAATATTAATGAAGTATTAGAGACTAATGAGATGATTGAGCGCGAGAATCTCGATGTTAGGACAATTACGATAGGCATCAGCCTACTTGATTGTATGACAAGTGATTTGGATTCGCTCAATCAAAATATTTATAACAAAATAACAACTGTTGCGGCTAAGCTATCGGACACCGCTAAGACGATAGAGGGACAATACGGAATCCCCATTGTTAATAAGAGAATATCGGTGACACCTATAGGAATTGTCGGTTCGTCCGCTTGCAAGTCTATTGATGACTATGTATCTATAGCCAAGACTATGGATAAGGCGGCAGCCAAGGTTGGTGCTGATTTAATCGGTGGATATTCAGCGATTGTCAGCAAAGGAATGACACCTGCTGAAGAGACGTTAATTAAGTCGATTCCCAAGGCGCTTACAAGTACAACAAGGGTATGCTCTTCTGTTGCGCTTGCTTCATCTAAGACAGGAATCAATATGGATGCTGTCCGTTTAATGGGACAGATTATATTAGAGATTGCCGATTTGAGTAAGGATAGAGACTCTGTTGATTGTATGAAGCTTGTAGTGTTCTGTAACGCAGTTGATGATAATCCGTTTATGGCAGGAGCATTTCATGGTGTATCTGAAGCAGATGCGGTTATTAATGTCGGTGTTTCGGGTCCGGGAGTTGTTAAGAATGCACTTGAGTCTGTTAGGGGTGAGAGCTTCGAGGTCTTATGCGAGACAATTAAGAAGACAGCATTTAAGGTAACAAGAGTTGGTCAGCTTGTAGCTAAGGAAGCATCTAAGATGCTTGATATTCCGTTTGGTATAGTGGACTTGTCGCTTGCACCTACACCTGCAATAGGTGATTCCGTTGCAGATATATTATGTGAGATGGGATTAGAATATGCGGGTGCACCGGGTACGACAGCGGCGCTGGCGCTTCTAAACGACCAGGTTAAGAACGGAGGAATGATGGCTTCGTCATACGTGGGAGGACTCTCGGGAGCATTTATTCCCGTATCGGAAGACCAAGGTATGATTAATGCTGTAGAAGCCGGGGCAATAACACTTGAGAAATTAGAAGCGATGACATGTGTATGCTCTGTGGGACTTGATATGATTGCAATACCGGGTTCAACTAAGGCTACAACTATATCGGGAGTTATTGCTGATGAAATGGCGCTTGGTATGGTTAATCAGAAGACCACTGCAGTCAGAATTATTCCCGTAATCGGCAAGGATGTGGGAGATACGGTAGAGTTCGGCGGACTTTTCGGTTATGCGCCGATTATGGAAGTTAACAAATATTCATGTGATGATTTTATTAATAGAACAGGTCGCATTACACGACCTGTCCATAGCTTCAAGAATTAATTATCCTGCTCATCCTCTTCTGACTTAGAATATACAGCCTGACGCTTACGAGCCATTTCGTCGCTCTCAAGGTATTCGTCGTAGGTTGTAACCTTGTCAATGATTGAACCATCCGGCATAATCTCGATGATACGATTGGCAGTTGTCTGAACTACCTGATGGTCACGAGATGAGAAAAGTATTACACCCGGGAATTTGATTAATCCCGTATTGAGCGCCGTGATTGATTCCATGTCAAGGTGGTCGGTCGGCTCATCTAAGATAAGTACATTAGAGTTCTCTATCATCATTCGTGATAAGAGGACTCTTACTTTTTCTCCTCCGGAGAGGACACGCATTTTCTTAACACCATCTTCACCGGCGAATAGCATACGTCCCAAGAATCCACGCACATATGTTGCGTCTTTGATTTCACTGAATTGAGTCAACCAATCAACAATGATTAAGTCTGTATCGAATATCTTAGTATTATCCTTTGGGAAATAGCTTGTTGAAGTTGTTACGCCCCATTTATATGTTCCCTCGTCAGGTTCAATTTCACCCATAAGAATCTGGAATAGAGTAGTCTTAGCGATTTCGTTAGCGCCGACAAATCCGATTTTGTCATCATGACCTACAATAAATGACACATTATCAAGCACCTTAACGCCGTCAATTGTCTTGCTGATTCCTTCAACTGTAAGTACTTCATTGCCGATTTCACGCTCCGGTCTGAAGTCGATATACGGATATTTCCTGCTTGAGGGCTTTATGTCATCAAGCTCGATTTTCTCCAATGCACGCTTTCTGGATGTAGCCTGTTTAGATTTAGAAGCATTAGCGGAGAAACGAGAGATAAATTCCTGTAATTCCTTAATCTGCTCTTCCTTCTTCTTGTTAGCTTCCTTGCGCTGCTTCATAATAAGCTGTGAAGACTCATACCAGAAGTCATAGTTGCCGGCATATAATTGAATCTTGCCGTAGTCGATATCAGCAGTATTGGTACATACTTTATTAAGGAAATATCTATCGTGGCTAACCACAATTACCGTGTTGTCGTAGTTAATTAAGAATTCTTCAAGCCAAGCAATGGCATCAAGATCCAAGTGGTTAGTAGGCTCATCGAGAAGGAGGATATCGGGGTTTCCGAATAATGCTTTAGCAAGTAGCACCTTGACCTTCTGATCACCGTTCAAGTTACCCATGATTTCGTAATGAAGCTCCGGCTCGATTCCCAGACCGTTAAGTAACGTTGCGGCATCGCTTTCTGCATTCCAGCCATCCATCTCGGCAAATTCAGCCTCAAGCTCTGACGCCTTGATACCGTCCTCGTCAGAGAAGTCTTCCTTCATATAGATTGCGTCCTTCTCCTTCATAATGTCGTACAGACGCTTATTGCCCATGATAACCGTATCAATAACAGGATATTCGTCATATTTGACTAATACTGACAGTCTTTGGCCGGGAGTAATTATTACTTCACCGTTCGTGGGCTCCAAATCTCCTGACAGTATTCTGAGAAATGTTGATTTACCTGCGCCGTTCGCACCGATAAGTCCGTAACAATTCCCCTCGGTAAACTTTATATTAACATCCTCAAATAGTGCCTTCTTCCCCAATCTAAGTGTAATATTACTAGCTTGTATCATAATTCGTCCTTTCTAATGCATAATCAATTATCAAGCAATGCCTCAAGATATTTATACTGCGATGCAGCTATGAGAAGTCCTTAGCGACATCTTAGTCGCGGGGACTTGCTCATAGTGCAGAGCAGTTAAGCATAAAACTAATAGGCATTGCAATACAATCTAATAAATTATATATATTTATTGTCATTTTGTCTATATTTTATAGTATAATGTATTAGTGTGCGTGCGTATATTTAAACGGAGGACAACAATGAAGTATTTTGGAACTGACGGATTCAGAGGTAGGGCTAACAGAGAGCTTACAGTTGAACATGCGATGAAGATCGGGCAATTTATGGCATGGCATTTCGGTAAGGATAAGAAGGATGGTCCTGTAAGATGTGTTATCGGTAAAGATACAAGATTGTCAAGCTATATGATTGAGTACAGCATCTCATCAGGCCTGGCATCAGCGGGCGCGGATGCGCATCTTATGCATGTTACAACTACGCCGAGTGTGTCATATATAACAAGAACAGAGAATTTCGATTTCGGTATTATGATTACTGCGAGTCACAATCCATACTATGATAATGGTATCAAGATTATAGATGAGTATGGTTACAAGATATCAGAGGATATACTTGTAGAGTGTGAGAAATATATGGACGGGGAGATAGAGATTGATTTTAAGAATATTGAACCGGGAAGGATTGTTGATTATCTGCAAGGCCGTAACAAATATATGAGCTATATTGCATCAACATGCTCTGAGTTCTTCAGAGGATATCGTATAGGCCTTGATTGTGCCAACGGCGCTTCACATATGATTGCCAAGACGGTATTTGATATGCTCGGAGCTAAGGCATATGTGATTAATAATAATCCCGATGGTAAGAATATTAATGTCAATTGCGGTTCTACACATATAGAGAACCTTCAGCAATTTGTAGTTGATCACAATCTTGATGCGGGATTTGCGTTTGACGGTGATGCTGATAGATGTCTTGCGGTTGATGAGAACGGTAATCTGATTGACGGCGATGGCATTATGTACATTGGAGCCAAGTATCTTAAGGAGATTGGTCAGCTAAAGGACAATAAGGTTGTTGTAACGGTTATGTCGAACCTGGGGCTTATGAATGCTCTTGCTGATAATAATATGACAGCTGTTGTAACGCCTGTCGGAGATAAGTACATTTCCCAGGAGCTGATGGAGCATAAGTACGGCATTGGCGGCGAGCAGTCAGGTCACATAATATTTAATAAGTACGCAACTACCGGCGATGGAATCTTAACCGCCATTGTGATGACGAGCATTTTTGTATCTAAGAAATGTCCATTCAGCAATCTGACACAGGGCTTGACGATAATGCCACAACGACTTAAGAATATCAGAACTGATAAGAAGGATGAGATTGATGCCGACCCGGAGGTAATTAAGTTCGCCGAGGATATGAATAAGCGACTTGGTAAGGATGGTCGAGTGTTGCTTCGTAAGTCGGGTACGGAGCCGTTGTTCAGAATAATGGTTGAAGCTAAGACATATGAAGATTGCGATAAATATATCGAAGAAACGGAAGAGTTCATAAGAGAGCGCTACGCTATATAGGGAAGGTTTATGAATACACTTATTTATAACGGAAGAATAATTAACCCTGCAACCAATGTAGATGATATTGGTTATATAGTTGTCAAGGATGATAAGGTTGTCGGACTTGAGACAGGGTGTACGATTAATGGGACAGAGCTTGAGATGATAATTGATACGTATGATATCGATCGTCCGCTTAATGCAACAGGACTTATTGTAAGTCCCGGGCTTATTGATATGCACGTGCATCTTAGAGATCCCGGTCTTACCTACAAGGAAGATATATCGACCGGTTCAATGGCGGCAGCCAAGGGCGGATTTACAACTATAGTTGCCATGCCTAATACGAGCCCCGTTGTTGGTGACGTTGATACATATGATTATATAAGAAGTAAAGCAGCAGCAGTAGACCTTGTTAATATTATTCAAGTCGGCTCCGTAACCAAGGGTATGGAGGGCAAGGAATTAGCTGAAATAGATTATATGGCTCAAGCCGGAATGATTGCTATCTCCGAAGACGGCAAGTCAGTAATGGATTCCGGATTATATCGTAGGGCAATGAATATTGCCGCGAAGAGAGACTTAATTGTCTTAGCGCACTGTGAGGATATTAATCTCGTAGAAGGCGGAGTTATGAATAAGGGTGAAGTATCCGACAGGCTCGGACTTAACGGTATAAGTAATGCTGTTGAGAATGTTATAACTGCTCGCGATATTATGCTTGCGGAAGAGACGGGCGCAAGACTTCATCTATGCCATTGCTCTACCAAGGAATCGACCTTTATGATTAAGGATGCAAAGGATAAGGGTATTGATGTATCCGGTGAAGCATGTCCGCATCATTTCATATTGACAGAGGATGATATACAGTCAGATGACGCTATGTATAAGATGAATCCTCCGCTTCGAAGTAAGGAGGATAAGGATGCTCTTTTAAAGGCAATTCATGATGGAGTTATTGAGGTAATTTCTACCGACCATGCGCCTCATAGCACTGAGGAGAAGATGCGTTCGATGAAGGAAGCGCCGTTTGGCATTGTAGGTCTTGAGACATCGTTGCCTTTATCATATACGCATTTGGTTGAGGATGGAATAATAACACTTAATAGGTTAATTGAGCTTATGAGTGTTAATCCGGCGAAGCGACTTAAGATTGATAAGGGAGATATAAGCGTAGGACATGTTGCTGATATAGTTATATTTGATACAAGAGATAGGTTTACGATTGACCCCGCCACATTTGCAAGTAAGGGTAAGAATACACCGTTTACCGGTATGGAGGTCGCGGGCGAAGTTAAGTGCACCATTAAAGGTGGCAAGGTAACATATGCTAAGTAGAAAGGAGTGTATCCGTTAAGTGTAGCAAGATAACATACGCATAATAGAAAGGAGTTTGGCACGAATTTAAGCTGCCAAGTGTAGTAAGGTAACATATGCATAATAGAAAGGAGTGTATCCGTTATGTAAACTCCAAGCACCTGTCCTCCGGCTGACGAAAGCCTACGGACAGGTCTTGGCAGTTTACATTCGATGCGAAGTATACTATGATTGACACATTAGTAGAGAAGATTAAGAAGACTAACGCGCCGATAGTTGTCGGATTAGACCCGAAGCTTGGATTTATTCCGAGACACATACTTGACAAGGCATACGGTGATTATGGCAAGAATTTGCAGGGAGCATCCGCAGCGATTTACACATTTAATAAGGAGATAATTGATGCGACCTATGATCTTGTTCCTGCGGTGAAGCCACAGATTGCCATGTACGAGCAATTCGGATTGCCGGGTCTTGTGGCATACGATAATACTGTTAAGTATGCCAAGAGTAAGGGACTTGTTGTAATCGGGGATGTTAAAAGAGGTGACATTGGCTCCACTTCAGAGTCATATGCCATAGCGCATCTTGGTTCTATCGATATTGACGGAACAAAGTTTAAGCTGTTCGATGAAGATTTTGCGACAGTTAATCCTTACCTCGGAACTGACGGTATTAAGCCTTTTACTGATGTATGTAAGGAGGAGGGCAAGGGTATATTTATTCTTGTTAAGACGTCCAATCCAAGCAGTGGCGAGTTCCAGGATAAGCTGATGGAGGGTAAGCCCTTGTATCAACATGTCGGAGAGATGGTTGATAAGTGGGGGTCTGAACTGATTGGTAAATGTGGTTACTCATCTGTGGGTGCTGTCGTTGGTGCGACATATCCTGAGGTAGGAAAGATTATGAGAGAAGTGATGCCGCATACCTACATCCTTGTTCCGGGCTACGGTGCACAGGGCGGTAAGGGTAAGGATTTAGTGCATTTCTTCAATGATGACGGATTGGGAGCAATTATTAACAGTTCAAGGGGAATAATTGCCGCATATAAGAATGAAGCGTATGCTAAGTTCGGTGAAGAAGGCTATGCTGATGCCGCAAGACAGGCAGTGTTAGATATGAAGGCTGATATAGAAAGTGCATTTTAATTGTGAGGAGAAGTTATGAGGGTTCCTGAAAGTTATGAAATTATTGATGAGCAATATCTTGATGATATCAAAGCAACAGGCTATCTGATTAGTCATAAGAAGACAAAGGCTAAGGTTGCGATAATTCCTGATGAGAAGGAAGAGGATAAAGTATTCTTTATAGGATTTCGCACGCCACCACATGATTCGACGGGTATACCGCATATTATGGAGCACTCTGTGCTATGCGGTTCTGATAAATATCCGGTGAAGGACCCGTTTGTTGAATTAGCTAAGGGCTCACTCAATACATTTCTTAATGCAATGACTTATCCGGATAAGACGGTATATCCGGTTGCAAGCTGTAATGATAAGGATTTTAAGAATCTGATGGATGTCTATCTTGATGCCGTATTTCATCCGAGTATTTTTAAGTATAAGGAGATATTCGAGCAAGAGGGATGGCATTATGAGTTAGAGTCAGAGGATGATGAGCTGACGATTAACGGTGTTGTATATAATGAGATGAAGGGAGCCTTTTCATCGCCTAATTCCGTACTTACAAGAGAGATATTTGCATCACTCTTCCCGGATACGGAATATCATCATGAGTCAGGTGGTGACCCTAAGCGTATTCCGGACCTTAATTATGAGGATTTTGTTGAATTCTATAAGAGATATTATCATCCGTCCAATTCGTACATTTTCATGTATGGTGACTGTGATATGTATGAGAGACTTGATTACATCGATAAGGATTACCTTAGCAACTATGATTATCTGGAAGTGGATTCCGAGATACATACGCAGAAGCCGTTTGAGAAGGTTATAAGGTTAGAGAAGGAGTATCCGATTGCTTCGGGAGAGAGCACCGAGGACGGTACGTATCTTACATATAACTATTGTATGGATATCGGAAGAGACCCTAAGAAGCTGGCAGCGCTTGAGATGCTTGACTATGCACTTATTAATTCGCCGGGTGCACCTATTCGTACGGAATTGTATAAGGAAGGAATAGGTAAGGCAGTAATAGGCGGACTTGATGATGGTGTTAAGCAACCTATTTTCTCGATTGCGGTTAAGGATGCAAATGCAGAAGACGAGGATAGGTTCTTAGAGATAATTGAAAGAGTATTAAGAAAGCAGGTATCGGAAGGCATTGATAAGAAGGCGCTTCTCGCTTGTATTAATTCTATAGAATTTCGTGTCAGAGAGGCAGACTTTGGCTCATATCCTAAAGGACTCATGTATGGTCTTGATATACTTGACAGCTGGCTTTATGATGCCAACAATCCGTTTATCAGAATGAACGATCTTAAGATGCTTAAGGAGCTTAAGAAGGATATCGGCACCAATTATTTTGAAGAGCTTGTAGAAGAGCTGTTTTTAGACAACACATTTGCAACAATCGTAATATCTAAGCCTAAGCAGGGACTTACTGCAAAGGAAGACGAGGAGCTTAGAGCTAAGCTGGCTAAGAAGAAGGAATCCCTTAGCCCTGAGGAGATATCTGCGATAATAGATAATACGAAGCATCTTCACGAATATCAACAGACGCCGTCGTCTGACGAGGATTTGGATAAACTTCCGATGCTTACAAGGGGCGACCTTAGAAAGAGTACAAGGGACATCCACGCTGATGAGAAGGAGATAGGCGGAATCAAGGTGCTTCACAGCAATGTGGACACATCTAATATTCACTATCTAAAGCTGTTATTTGACATTAATCATATTTCGCTTGAGGATTTGCCGTATGTATCACTTCTCAGTAAGATACTGGGGCTTGTTGATACAGAGTCGTATTCTTATGCTGATTTGTCTAACGAGATTGATATTCAGACAGGCGGAATCGGAACATCGCTTGCCGTATACACAAGGTCATCTGAAGATTACAGCATTTATTTCAGAGTAAGCTCTAAGTTTTTAAGCGATAGAATTATGTATGCTACGGAGTTGATTGAGGAAATAATACTTCATTCCGATTTCTCCGATACAAACAGACTCCGTACATTAGTCAAGCTGGAACGCTCTAAGCTGGAGACAGCTATGAATTCTTCCGCGCATTCATTGGCGGTAATGAGAGCCAATGCATCGATTGCGAGAAGTGCAGTGCTGGAGGATAAGCTATCCGGAATTGAGTACTATCACTTTATCCGAGACTTGGAAGAGAATTATGACAGTAGATGTCATGAATTTCAGAGGAAATGTATTGAGATGTGTCACTCGATTTTCAGACGAAGCAATCTTACGGTTAGCTCAACCGGAGATGATAAGATATACAGTCAGCTTCCTACATATCTTCCGAGACTGTCGCGTCATCTGTTTACGGATAATTACAGGAAATCATCTGCCAAAATGGTATGTATTAAGAAGAATGAGGCTTTTAAGGATGCATCTAAGATTCAATACGTAGCAAGGGGCGGCGATTACAGAGCGTGCGGATTTGAATTTAGCGGATATATGCCTATCCTTAAGAGTATACTTAACTATGATTACCTATGGTTAAATGTACGTGTGCAGGGCGGAGCCTACGGATGTATGACAAAGTGTACGAGAGATGGAATGTTTGATGTTGTTTCATACAGAGACCCGAACCTTGTTCGTACCAATGAAGTGTTTAACGGTATTGCTGAGTATATAAGGAATTTTGATGTCAGCGAGAGAGATATGACTAAGTATGTAATCGGTACGATAGCAGACCTTGATAAACCGTTATCTCCTGATCAAAGGGGATTGGTTGGACTGTCAAGATACATGAAGGGTATTACCGATGAAATGCTACAGCGTGAGAGAGACCAAATTCTTAATGCTACGCCCGAGGATATAAGAGGGCTGGCGGATTTGGTGCAGGCAGTGCTTGATCAGAATTGTTTGTGTGTTATCGGGAATGAAGATAATATTGAGGCTAATGCTGATATGTTCGATAGTGTGGAACAACTGATGTAGTATATAGTGCGTGTTATACACCATGAGCAACTTATGTCATACCCTCGAAGAGGGTGTGACCGGTAACCTCCGCACTTAGAATGTGCTTCCGGAGTTCTCATGGCTGTATAACACTGGCGTAGTGTTATACATGTGTTATGCACTATGAGTACCTCTCCTCCAACTGAGAAAGTTTCCGGAGAGGTCTCATAGCTACATAACACTTAGCGAGGTGTTACAATGAGTGAATTTAAATCAGGCTTTGTTACGATAATCGGGCGGCCGAATGTCGGTAAGTCAACACTTATGAATCAGCTTATCGGCTCTAAGATTGCGATTACAAGTAACAAGCCACAGACAACAAGACATAAGATACAGACAGTCCTTACGGATGAAGATCGATTTCAGATGGTATTTGTCGATACGCCCGGCTTTCACAAGGCTAAGAATAAGCTTGGCGAATATATGGTTGATACTATTAAGCAATCAATTGAAGGAGTAGATGTACTCATATGGATTGTTGAGCCGGATGAGACAATCGGCAAGACTGATACAAGGATTGCCACTGAGCTTTGGACAGCGGATATTCCGGTTATATTGGTTATTAATAAGATAGATAAGGTCTCAGAGGAAAGGCTGTTTGAGGCAGGTAAGAACTTTAGTAAGCTGGCGGATTTTGCTGATGTTGTTCCGATTAGCGCAAAGAACGGAACTAACTTAGATGAACTTATTGAAGTTTTATATACACATTTACCCGAGGGACCGATGTATTATGATGCCGATACTCTTACGGATCAGAGTGAGCGCCAAATTGTTGCAGAGATAATTAGAGAGAAATCGTTACATGCGCTTGATGAAGAAGTGCCGCATGGTATAGCTGTCGGAATCGATAAGATGCATAAGCGTGATGATAAGGACTTATGGGATATCGAAGCGACAATTTATTGCGAGAAGGATTCGCATAAGGGCATCATTATAGGTAAGAACGGTTCGATGCTTAAGAAGATAGGAACCAATGCCAGATATGAGATAGAGCACAGTCTTGATATGCATATCAATCTTAAGCTGTGGGTTAAGGTTAAGAAGGATTGGCGTAACAGTGAAATGTTAATTAAGAATTTTGGTTACTTAGGAAGCGACGAATAAATTGTCAGGTAGTATCAAGGTTAACGGCATTGTAATATCATCAATGCCGGTAGGTGAATATGATAAGAGAATAGTGCTATTAACCAAGGAGCTTGGCAAGATATCAGCATTTGCCAGAAGAAGCAGAAGACAGTCTTCGAGTCTCTTGGGCGTTACGAATGCATTCATATATGGTGAATTCGAATTGTACCGTGGTCAGTCATCATATTCGGTTAATGCCGTGAAAGCATCTGAATATTTTACCAATGTTACCACAGATTATGACAACATGATGATGGGTGCTTATTTTCTTGAGGTAGCGGAATTTTTTGCACAGGAGAATAATGATGAGAAGGAGAGGTTGCTTCTTCTGTATCGTTCTCTTCAAGTAATGGGTGCGGGTGATAGAAGTCTTAAGCTTATCAAAAGTATATATGAATTGAAGACAATGGTTATCAACGGAGAATATCCTAATTTGTTTGAATGTGGTGAGTGTGGCACTAAGGAGGATTTGGTGGCACTAAGCAGTGACCTTGAGAGTGTAAGATGTAAGGAGCATGCACATAATAAAGACTGTATACCGATTAACGGCAGTACGTTATATGCTTTGCAATATGTAACCTCTTCATCTATTAAGAAGCTGTATTCGTTTGAACTTAAGTCTGATATTGAGACAGAATTTATAAATGTTGTGGATAGGCTCAGCGGTAAGTACCTTAATTATCAATTTAAGTCTGTGGACTTCTTGAAGAATTAAGTAAAAAAATATATAATATAGGTTTGAATATAAAAGAAAGGCGGAAGACTTATGAGTCAAGAGACGGTTAGAAGAAGACCGGTTAATAGCGCTAACTTAGAAGCACGAAGGAAGGCGATTCGTCGTAAGAAGATGAAGCAGAAGAGATTTTTGCTTCTTGGTATGCTACTCGCTGTAATAATTATTATTGTTCTTATTATTGTGGGAATAGTTAGCTTAATCAAAGGTAGATTTCATGATACAACGACGCTTGTAATTGATGCAGACGGCACTGTGACTATGGATGAGGTGGATGACTTCAGTGAATCGAATTATGATAAGAGCGATATGAATTCATACATAGAAGATCTTGTTAAGGAATATAATGACAGTGGTAAAGGTGGCAAGGTTAAGCTTAAGAAGACTAAGGTTAAGGATGATAAGGCATATGTAAGGATGCAATACTCTGATTACAATGCATATCAGAACTTTACGAATAATGAGCTTTTCGTTGGTACGGTAGGTGAGGCGAAGGCTAAGGGCTATAACTTTGAAGATACATTTTCAACTGTAAAGGACAAGTCTAAGGGCGAGGCAGTATCGGTTGAGGATATGACGTCTGATGACAATAAGAAGGTTGTTATAGTGCGAGGCAATGAGAATATTATTGTGCCGGGCAAAATCACAGCCGTATCGGATCCTAACACAACAATTGTTGATAAGGATGAGATTAGTGTTACGCAACCTGATGGCAATATGGATGCAACTACTTTAACA
>CAJOIL010000056.1 GCA_905234525.1 uncultured Lachnospiraceae bacterium
GCCATTATAGTCAACTGCCGGTGCCATCTCTTGCACGAAGAAATTAACATAATCCTTGGGATATCCGAAATAATTCTTCTCTTCAAAAAAGCGAATTGTCTCATCATTATTCTTCTCGGAGGTCATAATATAAAGCGGAATATATGCATCGGCTCCATCCGTAACCTCCAGCAGATTATTAATCAAACAATTAAATATGCATAACTCCCTATTAATACCTACGTTAAGCTCACCCTTGGGCTTGTCAAGGCCTAAGCGAGTGCCCATCCCACCGGCAAGAAGTACAGCGCCCAGCTTGCCCTCTCTTATAGCCTTAATGCCTTCTTCCGTAAATTCTTCTCTTCGCTTATCAATCTCTGCTATCTTAACAGCATTAAGAGGCTCGTATGTCTTCTCCTCTTCAACGGCCTCCTGCCCTATAAGTGCAAGCACATCCCAGTCAATAGCTTCGACCTGTTCAAGCAAATGCTCTTGCTCCTTTAAAGACAAGTCATCAAACCCCTTCATAATATGTGACTGGCCGTGCTCCTCCAATACCTTAGTAGCTTCATCTCTATTCATGGCCCTTCTCCTTCCACAATACAGATACGATAATTCTACCATATTTGCAAATATAAGTCCATACATACACATTATATAGTGGATAAGTCCACCGCCCCACGCCCATAACGGCAATTATGAGAAATCAAAAGCTACATGCGCCCTATCAATGCACCGGATTAAGACAGACACAAAACTGAAGTATACAAAATAAGGCTAAGAGCCAAGACCTCTGTGGAGACATTCGTCTGTCGGAACAGAGGTACTTGGTCCTAAGCCTTAATTATGAGTCTGGAAAGTTTTGTGTCTGTCAAAAAATAAACTTCAACAGGGGCGCTCCGGCACTTATTTCTTTTTAACAGTAACCTTATCTAAGTGCCATATATCACTAACATACTCTTCAATCGTCCTATCCGAAGAGAACTTACCAACATTAGCAACATTAATAATTGCCTTCTTAGCCCATCCTTCTTCATCACGATACGCTTCTTCCACCTTAGACTGAGCCTCAGCATAAGATCTGAAGTCTGCAAGAACGAAGTATGTATCAGCGAACTGTGTCTCTTCTGTATTAAGGAGCGAGTTATAAAGTGGTCTGAACAGCTCCGGATCTTGAGGAGAATAGAATCCGTTAATAAGTTGCATAAGCACCTTTCTAATCTCCATATCATTATTGAAGATATCCATAGGATTATAATCTCTCTTTGCCTCATGCTCTATAACTTCATCAGAGTTCATACCGAAGATAAATGCATTTTCCTCGCCCATTTCTTTAACCATCTCAACATTGGCACCATCCATAGTACCGATCGTTACGGCACCGTTAAGCATGAACTTCATGTTACCTGTACCTGATGCTTCCTTTGATGCTGTAGAAATCTGCTCTGAAACATCTGCCGCAGCAAATATCCACTCAGCATTGGACACCTTGTAATCCTCGATAAATACAACCTTTATCTTACCGTTGATTGATTCATCGGCGTTGATTACTTCCGCTACGTTATTGATAAGCTTAATTGTAAGCTTGGCAATCTTATATCCCGCTGCTGCCTTAGCACCGAAGATAAATGTACGAGGATAGAAATCCATCTCCGGATGTTCCTTCAACTGATTGTAAAGATACATTACATGAAGGATATTAAGAAGCTGTCTCTTATACTCATGAAGTCTCTTAACCTGTACATCAAAGATTGATCTCGGATCTACATCAACATTATTATGCTTCTTAATGTATTTTGCTAAGCGAAGCTTATTCTGATACTTAATATTCATGAATTCATGTTGAATTCTCTTATCATCAGCATAAAGCTCTAACTTCTTCATCTGTGACAAATCTGTAATCCAACCATCACCGATTCTTTCAATAACCCAATCAGCAAGCAAACGATTACCATGAAGAAGGAAACGACGCTGCGTAATACCATTTGTCTTATTATTGAATTTGTCGGGATACAGCTCATAGAAATCTCTAAGCTGTTCCTTCTTAAGAATCTCGGTATGAAGAGCGGCAACACCGTTAACGGAATGACCTGCAGCAATGGCAAGGTGTGCCATCTTAACCTGTCCGTCCTGTATAATTGCCATTCTTGCAACTCTATCTTCATCATCCGGGAATTTATTCTCAATCTCAATTATGAATCTTCTGTTAATCTCTTCAACTATCTGATAGATTCTCGGAAGAAGTCTTGAGAATATCTCAATAGGCCATTTCTCAAGCGCCTCTGCCATAATAGTATGGTTAGTATAAGCGCAAGTCTTAGTCGTGACAGCCCATGCTTCATCCCACTCAAGGCCCTTGTCATCCATAAGAATTCTCATAAGCTCGGCAACTGCAAGTGTAGGATGAGTATCATTCATCTGAATAGCAACCTTCTCATACATCTTATGAATATCATCATGTCCCTGCAAATAACGGTCTACAGCTCTCTGAAGAGATGCTGACACGAAGAAATACTGCTGCTTAAGTCTAAGCTCCTTACCTGAGATATGATTATCATTAGGATAAAGTACTTCTACAAGGTTACGAGCAAGGTTCTGCTCTTCTACCGCATTATAGTAATCACCCTTATCGAATGACTCGAGCTTAAATTCTTCCTTAGGCTCAGCATCCCATATCATAAGAGTATTAACCATATTGTTATTATAGCCAACTATAGGCATATCATAAGCAACCGCCATTACCGAACTATAATCCGTGTGGATAAATTCCGTAGTACCGTCTTCTCTCTGCTCTGCACGAATATATCCGCCAAACTTAACCTCATATTGATACTCAGGTCTCTTGAGCTCAAACGGATATCCATCCTTAAGCCAATTATCAGGCACTTCCTTCTGATATCCATCTCTTATCTGTTGCTTGAACATACCGTATCTGTAACGGATACCGCATCCGTATGCAGCATAATTAAGTGTTGCAAGAGAATCTAAGAAGCATGCGGCAAGACGACCGAGACCGCCGTTACCGAGCGCCGGATCCGGCTCTTCATCCTCGATAGCGTTAATATCGAATCCCAGCTCCTCTAAAGCCTCTGCAACCTTAGTATATTCACCAAGGTTAATAAGGTTATTGCCAAGCGCTCTACCCATAAGAAATTCCATAGACATGTAATACACAATCTTAGGATCCTGCTCTCTTATTGACTTCTCTGTGGTAAGCCAATTCTCAATAACCTCATCCTTTACAGTAAGTGCTACTGCTTGATACACTTCCTGCGCTGAAGCCTTCTCGAAATCCTTTCTGTAGAGTCTTCTGACGTTCTCTGTTACTTCCTTCTTGAAAGCCTTTTTATCAAACGACTTCGTTACCATTAATATTCCTCCTTGTTGTTTTACAGTTTATTCACAACGAGCGTAACCTCCTCGCCGTTGATATTCCACTGCTTAGTATAACCATCAATGCTACCCTTTGTCAATTGATTAGCTAGCACCTCTGATGCGATTGCATCAGCATTTTTATCAAAAATGTCGTTAATTCGGTCGGTTCCGTCATATGCCACTTCAATGTGATCCATGACTTCAAATCCCGCTTCCTTACGCATTGTTTGAATCTTACTTATTATCTCTCTTACGAATCCTTCTTCGATAAGCTCGTCTGTCAGATTAGTATCAAGCACAACCGTTATATCATTATCGCCATCACTTACAAAGCCTTCCATCTCACTCATCGTAATAAGAAGATCCTCTTCGCTAAGCTTAATACTAACATCTACCTCCGGAAGCTCAATATGTCCTACCTCCTTAAGCTTACTAAATGCTTTATTACCATCAAGCTTAGATAAGCTTTCCTGAATGCCCTTAAGGAACTTGCCGTACTTAGGACCGACAGTTCTAAGCTGCGGCTTGAAGGTATATGTTGTGAATGCAGATACATCATCTGTGAAATGCGCTTTCTTAACGTTAAGCTCTTCTTCGATTATATTAACAAAGTAGTCGCTAAGATCTTTATCACATTTTACAAACATCTGACCTATCGGCTGACGGTTCTTAATGTTGGCACTGTTACGACAAGCTCTGCCGAATACCACAATCTTAAGAACAAGCTCCATGTTAGCTTCCAGGTCTGAATCAATCCAATCCTCGTTAGCAGACGGAAAGTCGCATAAGTGAATTGACTCCGGTGCATTATCATCCACAGACCTAACGAGATTAAGATAAATCTCTTCCGTCATAAACGGAATCATCGGCGCCGCCGCTTTACATATCTCAACAAGTGCCGTGTATAAGGTCATGTATGCATTAATCTTATCCTGCTCCATGCCTTTAGCCCAGAATCTCTCACGGCATCTTCTGACATACCAATTAGACATATCATCTACGAAGCTCTCTAAGCATCTTGCGGCCTCGGGAATCTTGTAATCACCAAGGTCTTCATCCACTTCCTTTATAGCGGAATTAAGACGGCTGAGTAACCATTTATCCATAACGACAAGCTTATCGTATTCCAATGTGTACTTTGATGCATCAAAGCCATCGATGTTAGCATACAGCACGAAGAACGCATATGTATTCCAAAGCGTACCCATGAATTTACGCTGACCTTCCTGTACTGCCTTACCGTGGAATCTATTAGGAAGCCATGGTGCAGAGTTAACATAGAAATACCATCTTATTGCATCGGCACCGTACGTCTCCAATGCTTCGAAAGGATCAACAGCATTGCCCTTTGACTTCGACATCTTCTGTCCCTTTTCATCTTGGACATGACCTAATACTATAACATTTTCATAAGGAGCCTTATTAAATAACAAAGTCGACTCCGCCATCAGCGAATAGAACCAGCCTCTTGTCTGGTCGACAGCCTCCGAAATAAACTGTGCCGGGAACTGCTGCTCAAATAAGTCCTTATTCTCAAACGGATAATGATGCTGAGCAAACGGCATTGCACCTGAATCAAACCAGCAGTCAATTACCTCCGGAACTCTATGCATTGTCTTGCCACACTCAGGACAGGCAAATGTTACTTCATCAATATATGGTCTGTGTAATTCTATATTCTTATTATCAGGATTACCGCTAAGCGCCGCCAATTCCTCACGGGAACCTACAGCGGTCTGGTGTCCGCAATCCTCGCACTCCCAGATATTAAGAGGTGTTCCCCAATATCTGTTACGAGAAATACCCCAATCTTGGATATTCTCAAGCCAATCGCCAAAACGACCTTTACCGATAGATTCGGGAATCCAATTAACAGTATTGTTATTACGGATAAGATCATCCTTAACCTCTGTCATCTTAATGAACCATGACTCTCTTGCATAATAGAGAAGCGGTGTATCGCAGCGCCAACAGTGCGGATAATCATGCTCAAACTTAGGTGCACTGAATAAAAGCTTGCGAGATGATAATTCCTTAATCACTTCGGGATCGGCACTTATCGCACCCGCCTTCATCTCTTCTTCCGTAGGCTTAGCACGCATGCCGCCGAAAGGTGTCTCATCAAGCATAACACCCTTATCGTCAACCATCTGTACGAATGGCAAATCGTACTTCCTTCCAACCTTGGCATCATCTTCACCAAATGCCGGTGCTATATGAACGATACCTGTACCGTCTGACATTGTTACATAGTCATCACATGTAACGAAAAAGCCCTTCTTGCGTTGCTTATCAGCCTCAGCCTTGGCGCATTCATATAGAGGCTCATATTCTTTATGCTCCAGATCTGTACCCTTATAGGTCTCAAGAACTTCATATGCATCCTTCGGATTAGCGTTCTCGTCATCTAACAGTTGACCGAGCACTGTATCAGCCAATGCCTCAGCCAGGATATATGTATATCCGTCAACTGCTTTAACCTTGATATATGTCTCATCAGGATTAACACAAAGGCCAACATTACTTGCAAGTGTCCAAGGTGTTGTTGTCCATGCGAGGAAATACTCATCCGCGCCTGCACACTTAAATCTTACGATTGCAGAGCGCTCCTTAACCGTCTTATAGCCCTGTGCTACCTCTGCAGATGATAAAGGTGTACCGCATCTCGGACAGTATGGCACAATCTTAAACCCCTTATAGAGAAGCTTCTTATCCCATATCTCCTTAAGTGCCCACCACTCTGATTCTATAAAATCATCATGATAGGTTACATAAGGGTTATCCATATCAGCCCAGAAACCAACGGTGCCTGAGAAGTCCTCCCACATGCCCTTGTATTTCCATACAGACTCTTTACATTTATCAATGAATGGTTCAATGCCGTATTCTTCAATCTGATCCTTACCGTTAATTCCGATAAGCTTCTCCACCTCAAGCTCTACAGGAAGACCGTGTGTATCCCAGCCGGCCTTACGAGGTACAAACTTACCCTTCATCGTCTGATATCTGGGAATCATATCCTTAATTACACGCGTAAGGACGTGACCGATATGTGGCTTACCGTTTGCCGTAGGCGGTCCGTCATAGAAGGTATATGTCTCGCCATCCTTGCGAGATTCCATACTTTTTTCAAATATATTGTTATCTTTCCAGAATTTTTCGACTTCTTTCTCACGATCCACAAAGTTAAGATCGGTTGAAACTTTCTTATACATCTTATGTCTCCTTATATGATATTGCCAAAACTACTCATTAGCATGTCTACGAAAGCTTGGTTGGATGTCAGTAGGTTCATACAAATAACCATTAACACCACTGAGCATATACTACACAATATACCGGCGATTGAAATGCCCTTCGCCGTACCACGCCTTATCTGAATTATTCCAAATGCTATACTTAGTATTGAAGTAAATAAATTAATGAAGCTAACGAAAAAGGTAAGTGAAAGTACTCCGCACACAAGCGAGGCTATACCAAAGCCTCTTCCCTGAGTATTGACGCGCTCTGTGTTAAGCGCGATGTTGCTTGACGCTTCCTCCTCACGCCTGTCTTCTCTTCTGCGCTCCAATGTATCATCAAGGTTCTTCGATAAGTCCTCAGCTCTCTTCTCGAGGCGTTCCTGAAATGATAATTGCTCCTTTACTTCAGCATTAGCCTTCGTACCCACAATTTCCTTAGAGACATCCTCATCAGCCACAAGATTAATCTTACTGTCTTGCTTAACCTCTCCCGTAATGGTCTCATCCAAGAATTGACCCTTTGACTTCTTAGACCTCTTACTGATATCTTCTACATCTTCATCGACGAACATGTAGCTATTGTCTTCTTGTTGATTCTTATCTGTAGCCATAATTCCTTATATCCTTATAACCCTTACACGAGGCTGTCCTAAAACTGCTTGTAGTGAAAAGTGATTCCCAATTTGTCCGAGAATAAAACCTAATGAAGGAGGCGATGTGGAACATCGTTGACTGAATTAGGCAAGATTATCGGGCAAAGTGGGGATTAATTTTCGCTGCAATGAGTTTTCGGACAGTCTCGCATAAAATCATACTAGGTTATATTACCATAAAATCATATATATATCCATCAAAATTAATGGAAAATATGTGAAGAATATAAGGCAGACCTTACGACAGGCAGCAAAAGACCCCTTCCGACACATTACGAAGTACGTAGAGGAAGGGGTGCTTTTGTGACTGTCGTCATTATATTTTATTATTCTGTTACCTCATTAAAGCCTGTTCTTGCAGCATAGCTTGTATGTAACAATTCGTGTGCCTTATGTGAATTAGGCTCACCGAGGAACTTATCATATAATTCCTTAATCTGAGGATTGTTGTGAGACTGACGGATAGTATTGCGCTCATCTTCTGAATAAAGCGCATCCGCTCTCTTCTGGCGATATGTATCAACAATATCATTATCCTCTTGAGGAAGTAATGCACGTCTGACAACAGGTTGACCACCACCGTTAACACATCCGCCGGGACAACCCATAATCTCGATGAAGTGATACTTGCTCTTGCCTTCTTTAATCTCGTCAAGAAGCACCTTGGCATTCTTCATACCATGCGCAACCGCTATGTTAACTTGAGTGCCGTCAAGCTCTAAAGATGCCTCCTTGATTCCTTCAAAGCCTCTTACAGCTTCGAACTTAATAGCTTCGTGTTCTTTGCCTGTTACTACATAATATACCGTACGAAGTGCTGCTTCCATAACACCACCGGTAACTCCGAATATAACTGCCGCACCGGTATAATCACCCATAATATCCTGATCGTATTCTTCATCAGGCAAATGATTAAATAATATACCTGCTCTCTTAATCATTCTTGCAAGCTCTCTTGTTGTAATAACAGCATCAACATCAGGCAGACCATCTACAGCTGCATTCTGCTCTCTCTCCTTCTCGAACTTCTTAGCTGTACAAGGCATAACAGATACAACAAATATATCCTTAGGATCGATGCCCTTCTCCTGCGCGTAGTAAGACTTAATGATTGCACCTTGCATTTCATGCGGAGACTTGCAGCTTGATATATG
This sequence comes from uncultured Lachnospiraceae bacterium, assembly GCA_905234525.1. Classification (GTDB taxonomy): domain Bacteria; phylum Bacillota; class Clostridia; order Lachnospirales; family Lachnospiraceae; genus RUG191. The sequence goes on from CAJOIL010000056.1 coordinate 8,404, forward strand.
GTCAAGCAAGTCACCGTAATGATACTCGGCATAATTAATCCAGCCCGGTGAACAGCTTGTTATCATCGGAAGAACTCCACCGTTCTTAATACGACCGAGAAGCTCAGTACCTTCTTCCATGATTGTAAGGTCGGCACCAAAGTTAGTATCATATACCTTCGCAAATCCCAATCTCTTAAGCGCTGCAACCATCTTGCCGGTTACAGGTGTTCCGACTCTCATGCCGAATTCCTCTCCAAGCGCTGCTCTTACAGCCGGTGCAGTCTGAACAATAACATGCTTGCCCGCCTTCATGGCCTCATCAATCTTAGTAATCTCTGACTTCTCCATAAGTGCTCCCGTCGGACATACGCTTACACATTGTCCGCAGAGTATACAAGGAGAATCCTTAAGTGAACGATTCTCAGCAGGTGCCACAAATGTCTTAAAGCCTCTGTGCTCAAAGCCTAAGATACCGAGTCCGTGAGCATTCTTACATCTCTCGATACAGCGACCACACAAGATACACTTAGATGTATCTCTGACAATAGATGGTGTCAAATCATCATACTGACGCTCTGTCTTAGAGCCTTCGAACATTCCGACTCTCGCTTCCGTTGCATATGCAACATTCAAAAGCTCACATCTACCGTTCTTATCACATTGCTGACAATCCTTGCTATGATTAGATAAAAGTAGCTCCACTGAAGCTCTTCTTGCCTCAATAGCCTTCGGACTTGAGATATGAATCTCCATACCGTCATTAACAGGATATACACAAGATGCAACAAGTCCTCTGGCACCTACTACTTCTACCAAGCACACTCTACAAGAACCTTGGTTGCACTCCCCATGATTAAATGTACAAAGTGAAGGGATCTCGTATCCGCATTCTCTGGCTGCTTCAAGTATTGTCTGCCCATCTTCTACTTCGTATGGATTGCCTTCGATTTTAATATTTATCTTAGCCATAATACTACCCCCTTCCTATTGTTTTACGATCGCGCCTAAGCGACACGTATCCATACATGAACCACAACGTACACATTTCTCCGGATCAATCTTCATGGCAGGATTCTTTCTACCCGGAGCAATGAAGTTAGTCTTAGAGATAGCTTCAGCCGGACATGCCTTACTACACATTCCGCAGCCGACACATTTCTCCTTAACAATTGTATAATGAAGGAGGTGCTTACATACACCGGAAGGACATCTCTTGTCCTTAATATGTGCAATATACTCATCTCTGAAATGTGCTAACGTAGAGTTAATCGGATTAGCACTGGTCTGACCTAATGCACATAATGAATTGGTCTTAACTGTCTTAGAAAGCTCTTCTAATTCATCAAGATCTTTCATTGTACCGTTACCCTCTGTAATGCGAGTTAAAATCTCAAGCATACGCTTAGTACCGATACGACACGGAGTACATTTACCGCATATAGAACTTAGCCACATCAACCATACAGTTGTCTTCGTCCATTACGATAGCTCCACCGGAACCCATCATAGAACCCTTAGCAACGAGGTTATCAAAATCAATAGGTTCATCCAAGAAATCCTTCGTCAAGCATCCGCCCGAAGGGCCACCTGTCTGAATTGCCTTGAATTCTTTGTCATTCGGAATACCACCGCCAATATCATATATAAGCTCTCGAAGTGTAGTTCCCATAGGAATCTCCACAAGACCTACATTGTTAATCTTACCGCCTAGAGCGAACACCTTGGTTCCCTTAGACTTCTCAGTACCAACAGATGCAAACTCATTAGCACCCTCTCTTAAGATAAATGGTACACAGGCAAGTGTCTCTACATTATTAACGATAGTCGGCTTGCCCCATAGTCCCGATACCGCAGGGAAAGGCGGACGTGGACGAGGCATACCTCTCTTACCCTCGATAGAATTAAGAAGTGCCGTCTCCTCACCGCAGACAAATGCTCCTGCACCAAGTCTGATATGAGCAGTAAAATTAAAACCACTGCCTAAAATGTTCTCGCCGAGAAGACCATTCTCTTCCATCTGCTTAATGGCAATCTTAAGACGACTAACAGCAACAGGGTACTCATCCTTCCGATGCGCCGATAGCGTATCCGGCAATCATCATACCCTCTATAACAGCAAACGGATTACCCTCTAAGATTGAACGATCCATAAATGCACCGGGGTCACCTTCGTCACCGTTACATACTACATACTTCTCATCATTCTCTTGATTGAGTGCGAACTGCCACTTACGACCTGACGGGAAACCACCGCCACCACGGCCGCGAAGTCCGGCATCAAGAACTTCGTTAACAACTTCCTGTGGCTCCATGTCGAGTGCTCTCTTGAGGCCTTCGAAACCACCGTATCCAAGAGCTTCTTCGATATTCTCAGGATTAATAACACCACAACCGTGAAGTGCTACACGTCTCTGCTTATCATAGAAATTAATGTCGTCCTGCTTAATAACCTTCATTCCCGTAACAGGATCTTCATATAGTAGCCTATCTACTACCTTGCCACCGATAAGGTCAGACTCAACTATCTCATCAACGTCTTCAAGCTTAACAAGACGATAAAGTGTATCTTCAGGATAAATCTTAACGAATGGGCCTTGTGAACAGAAACCAAAGCAACCAACCTGGTTAACCGTTACCTTGTCTTCAAGTCCCTTCTCCTTAACCAGCTTCTCAAACTTCTCTCTAATCTCTGCGGAATTAGAAGACAAACAGCCTGTACCACCACACAGAACAACTGCACGCATACCGTTACTGCCACTTATCTTACTATCAAACGCTTTAGTACAATCCTGTATCTCTGCATTAAGTGCTTCTTTACTTTTGATCATAACATGCACCCCCTATCCTATATTACAATATGATTCCACAATAGGAGGAACCTGTTCAATTGTCATCTTCGGAAATACCTTGCCGTTAATTGAAACCGCCGGAGCAATACCGCACGCACCAATACAACGAAGTGCATCGATGGTAAACATGCCGTCCTTAGTCGTCTGTCCCGGCTGAATGTTAAGCTCATCACAGAACTTATCAATAACCTGTTGTGCTCCCTTTACATAGCAAGCAGTTCCCAAACAACATCCTATAATATACTTTCCCTTAGGCTCAAGGGAGAAGAAAGAATAGAATGTTACCACACCATAAATCTCTGCAACAGAAATACCTGTGCGTTCTGAGACAATCTGTTGTACTTCAAGAGGAATATAACCATATTCATTCTGAATATCACTCAAGATCATCATCAGAGGCGTCTTCTCATCTGCGTATCTGTCACAGATTTCGTTGATGGTCTTAATGCCATCTGCGCTAATACTACCCATACAATACCTCCTCTTAATTTAACCTTTATACTATGTACTCTAGTATAGCAAAATTTTTTCACATAAAGTACACATTTTTTCAATTTGAATTGTATTTTTGCGCTATCCGGAGCTTTGTATCAAAAAAAGAACATTCCGGAAACTCGGTAGTATTTTTGAGTTTCCGAAATGCCCTTACTTTGTTAATTTTTTGTCTGTTTTTGTTAATTAACTAACAAGGTCAACGTGTGCCATTTGACCTACATTTCCATCCTCTGTCAGATACACCCCACTCTTTCTGATTACCGCATTAGTCTCATTATTTTCATTGGTAAGTGAAAACTTTGAATTCACATTTCCAAGGTAAAGAGCACCAATATTCTTATCCTTAAGCGGAACAAGTGTCTTAGTACCGTCTTCATGAACCTGCCACAGCCTTAGCTTATTAAATACGTCATCTGCCTCGTCAATCCATCCGTTGCCGTCTGCATCATACTCAGCTAAGTCCTTAAAACCATCTCCCGATTTCGCACCGAAAAGCTCGCTTCCGTCATCAATCTCTCCGTTGCCGTTAAGGTCAATTGCAAGAAATGCGCTTGATGTTCCAAGCATTGATATCTCTTCCGTCTTACCATCAGCATCAAGGTCAAATTCAAATTTCATATCGGAAACCTTAGTAGGATTAGCATCAAGATTAATAACAAGCGGATCGATATACTTAAGATTAGTCTCTAAGCTCTCGCTATATTCTGCCGCAAATGTTCTACTCATCGATACTTCAATTCCAAAATCAATCTCGCGTCCGTCTGCTGTCACTACCTTACCCTGTGTTGAGAAATTTGTAGTCTCGCTCTCATAATATGAACTCGTATGATTCATTGTAAGACTATACATTTTGGGTGCATTAAATTGATACTGTTCAATCATATCCTTTACCGAGTTGTTGCTGCCACCCATTTGCTTGTAGAACAAAAGTCTCAGCAAATAGTTGATTGTCTGAAAGGTCATAAAAATATCATCCTCATTAGATAACCCTTCATCTGTGTTTTCCACATTTTTGATTTTGCCGGTGTCACTGTTAGTAGTAATATCATCCTCCTCATTACCGCTAATCTGTCCGAGCATGTCAAGAAAGCTTCCCTTATTCGGCTTAACCTCCTTGGTTGTCATACTGTAGCTGTCACTCTGGCGCCTTAAATACGCCCTCGACGAGGACATCGCTACCTGGCTTTGATTAATAATCATGTACTTCCCTCCCATTATAAAGTATGTAATTAATGGGCGTCCCTGCCGGTTACTTAGACACAAAAAGGACGGATATAAATCCGTCCTTGGTCTCGCACTAATCCAATCCGTGGCTTATTGCTATACTTAAGTTATCGGCATATGTAGTAGAAATGTTTAGCGAACAATAAGCGACAATGCTATCACATGAGTTTTCGGACAGTCTCACATATCCACGTTAGTATTATCTGTTACCTTGGATTGCTTAATCAAGGCAACACCAACATAAGCCGCTATCATTCCGACAAGAAATGTTAAGAAGAATGCTACAATATTATCACTTATAAAGTCTACATTATTCAATACAAGTCTTGTTATACAAAACATCATATTACACATAATAGGAATTAATATATTCTCTGTCCTATAGTAAACGTATCCTAAAACAAGACCGAAAGCAAAAAAATAAATCATCTGCGGTACGTTCAACGACAATGCCCCAAACAGTATTGCCTGAATAATATTTGCAGACAAAAATCTCATGCGCCTCTCTGCAAAGCCCAACGTTAGTCCACGGAATGCAAGCTCCTGACAAATCGGTGTTAAAACCACAAAATAGATTATAAGAGCAACATTAACCATTAAAGAATTATCTGCACTTATCATTGACATGACATCTGCACCTGTTTCAAGAAGATCGGGCTTAATCTGTGTAATAAATTGAATTACATAAGTTGCAAATACTCCCGCACCGGCGCCGGTTAATAAAACTCCCGGCACTATCTTCCAATTAAGTACACCCTTTACTTTACACTTTTGGCGAAGCGACAAATTTGCAGAATGAACAATTGCACTTCTATACCATATAAGAAATACAACCGCTAAAACAAATGTGCTGAGCATGCTTTCCGCCATTACGAACTTATCAGAAATCAGCGCATTCTGATAGCCCATAACAAAATCGTCATACGTGCCCTCCGTATAAGTGTAGCCCTTATAGAAGAACATAAGCTGACCGGCAAAGAGCTGTACCAAAAATTGGACAGCCAACATAATAAGTACCGGCATAATGAATTTGAATATACTTTCACCTCGCTGAGGCATGTTGTTGTTTTGTTCGTTCATGATAAATATCCCTATATATTCTTTCTTTTGAATAGCTTAGAGAGTCGTCTTCCAAATACTTGGGAGACGACTCACCAAAACATTATAGCACAGATTATTTTAATTTATATAGAAAATCTTTAAAAATCATTGAACATTGTATAAATATATGGTATTGTATCGTTTGTGCGCAGATGTGGCGGAATTCTTGGTTATCAGCTCTGCTGATAACAGGCAGACGCGCAAGATGCAATATTGCTGCGTCGTACGTAGTTAGTATGCAGATGTGGCGGAATACTTGGTTATCAGCTCTGCTGATAGCAGGCTGACGCGCAAAATGCAATATTGCTGCGTCGTACGTAGTTTGTATGCAGATGTGGCGGAATTGGCAGACGCGCAAGATTTAGGTTCTTGTGTCCCAGCGACGTGCAGGTTCGATTCCTGTCATCTGCATTATGTAGCATACCCACGAAGTGGGTGTGCTGCCAAGCGACAATTTGCGTAGCAAATTGTTGGGATTTGCCTATTGCAGGCGTCTTGGAACAGTGGGATTCCCACTGTTTTTATTTTTCTGAAAATTCTGAAAAAAGTGGAATTTTTCATTTTTCCATCCTTTTTTCCATTCTTCTATCCCGCACATATGTTCTTTTCCAGCAAAATAGCCTAAGTAACCGCTCCAACTTTGTGGGATGTTCCGGCCATCTTCAGCCTTAAATAAAGATAGATATACTTGCCATATGCAAGCACAGTATCTTTCATTTTTTTGCTCTGTTATCCAAAATTATGTCTAATGAAGCAGTGCCTGTTCCTTTCCATACAGCATCTTCATCTCGTAATCTTAATAATCCGCGTCCAATCAGGATAATAGCGTAATCTTTAATAGTACCGGAGATATCAAGGTTGTTTCTGACCTGCTCGGCCACTCCAATATCAGCACTACGTCCGATATTTATGTCAAGACTAACGAGGCACACAAAAAGGAAGCTCTCGAAAATTTAGAAAATGGCAAAGATTAAGGGTGGAAATGAATCTCATTTCCACCCATTTCTATACCCACAACAGATCTGCAAAGTTCAATTATATCATCATTTAGTAGTTGGTGCCGCACCTGTAATTATCGGAAACATCTTTTTCCACAGACGTTCCCCTACTTCATTGTTTCTTCTTTGCTTTTCCTTTTGTTCTTTTGCCCATTTTGCAGCTTTTTTGATATCTTCAGGTTTTTCACTTAATATAATATGTTCGCTCATTTTTTACCTCCTATCTATCATCATAGATTAATCCGGAAGAATGACAGTTGTCTAAGAAATTCTCCGCGGCATCTTGATATCCCTTTAAATCATCCGCATCATTATACATGTCGACACATTTGTCGTAAAGATTGATGGCAGATTCACGATTGTATTTTTCTGACTTGACTAAATATGTTATATTTCCATAATTTGTTACAGCAACAATCATTTTCAATGAATGATACTGTAAAAGGTATCTGACATCTGCTAAGGATATTTTAGACAACGATGGATGATTGTGAACAATAATAACAATACAATCTGCAGTCGAATTCAGTAAATGATATGAAACTGTGTCTTCCTCAGGATCCACAGAATGTTCATCGCCTAATGCCACTCCCATCACCTTAGTTCGCTCATCTTCTTTCATTTCCGAAAGAGACGACATACGATATGTTATGGCAACTTCATTGTTGTCATTATCTTCCTTTGAAATTATCAATGCTTCCTTTGCAAGTTCATTTATTATTCTGTACTGAGACGAAGGAATACTTTTATATTCAATTACAGGAACCTTAGAAATGGCTTCATCAGTAATTGCTATTTTACGATCTCTTTTTTTCGCATTATTCATGGTACTGCCCCCTATAATTATTATACAATCATTTTTTCTATATAGGAAGTATAATTTGTTATTTCTGATACTTGTGCAAAATGACGAATAAGAACCGTATTCCAACATATTGTATCTAAAAAAATACATTTTTATAGGTGTGGTCAACTGAGAATATATTGTTTCTATAGTTTAGACATAGCAGAGTATATAAGTGAGTGACCTTTTGTCATTATATATTTATTATATCTTTTTCAAATTCTTCATTGTATTCCTGCTTTATGTTATCAAACACAGTTTTTACATCTTTGAATAGGTCTAAATACTTTAATATCTTATTGCAAGACTCTTCTATCTCTTCATAATTATATTCATGAAATAATACATTCCTTAAATCTATCGTTTCAAGTAACAGTTCGCATTGCTCCACACTAATCAATCCAACTTTCAAAGATTCTCTATATACATTCTTGGATGCGTTGCCAAGGTTCTCATATCCGGCAATATATTCCAAATAATACTTAAATAGTTTCCATGTCTGTTCTTCTAGCCCACCATAATCATATAAAATAGCCTTTTTGTCGTTAGTTGACAGTTTATCATTATTATCTATAGTATCTTGTATCCCATTCAATGATTTCAGAAAATTATTGTATTTTATATCAAATCTTTGTGCCATCTTTTAATATCCTTTCCTTTAATGCTTCATTGTCAAGGGATGACAAATTAAGTATATCAAAGCTAAATACTATATTAGAATTCTCTATATCATCTATAATGTCGAAATAATCATTAATATCGCTCGGAACAACAGCTATATCAAGGTCACTATCGTTTCTGGGCGTACCCCAAGCCCTTGAACCAAACACTATTATCTCACTATCTTTATGTTGACTCTTTATTTTTCTTAATATATCAATAGTTTTATCCATATGCTCTTTTTCTCTCCCACCTCTTATTATACAACAAATGACTAAATTTTCACATTATAAATGGCTTTTACAGCATATTATTTTATGGTATTAACGAACCGTTTTCTTTAGATAATCCCGAATCTCTTTTATTTCTTTTTCTTCTTTTGACTTTCCCTTCCTTAACTTAATCAATTGCACATCATAAAAATAGTTATAATTACCATAATTCGCCCAATATGCTATACGGTCTGTGACAATACGCTTCTTTGCATCTTCTATATCAAAAATCATTTTAAGGAAATCATTTATCGACAGCACGGTTGCTTCATCATTAAATTCGGTATGTATAGCAACTTTCCACATAGTTAATTTAATTTTATTATCTTCATCATCCAATATCGACATAGTCGGTGCAGGTTTGATGAACACACTATAGAATTCATCCCAAGGCACTTCAATATATGATTTTTCGGAACTAATGTCTAGCCCCTCTATTTCTGCGGAAATACGATATTCACCATTTTTGTATATTAGAGGAACTATTATACTACTATCATTGTTTTATAATAGAGGAGTCACACTAATTAATCAGTGTGACTCACTTTGGTTTTCAACTACTTATTATTGCTCCTTCTTATCACTCATTGATATAAGTAGCCTTGCTTCAATTCATCATCTGACCAGACTCTCTCATATGACCCACCAATTTCACCAAAGATACCATCCCAAAACCTAAAACTTGTCATTTCACTGGAATCAAGGTCGTGGTTTTTTAACCATGACAACAGCAAGTTCCATGTTTTTTCATCTATCTTAGCTGACCAGTTCTTTTTTTCATCATCGTTATCATTATAGGAGATATTGCCGGGATGAGTTATAACTATGCCGGTTGCCCCTCTGTGAGCCATTCCGCGGATTTCTAAGCTTGCATAAAATAGTCCTGCCTCCTGAGAAGTAACCAAATTAGGATATCTTTTTGCATACTCT
>CAJOIL010000057.1 GCA_905234525.1 uncultured Lachnospiraceae bacterium
AGGCATTGCGCAACGAATAATCGATTTTACATCAGGCGCAAGCTTCTCAATCGGCGGTACATTGCAGAAGGTTAGCAATTATATATTTGTTGTTACACCCGATTCGGTTGATGTATCGGGCGATTTGGCCGGAATCATGGATGCATTTGACTTCTCAGGCGTACAAACAGGATTTAATTAAGAATTGAACGTTAACCAGTGATTGATTTCACTGGTTTTTTATTGGTAATTTAATCATGAATAAATTATTAGGGGTAAATGACCCTTCAAAACAGCATTTATACGACATCTGTATATATAACGACTATAGCGCACTAAGCAACAAAATTAGCGATTTGTCCAGCAACAAATACGCTAAAATATGTATCGTTACCGACTCTAACGTGGCAGATTTACATCTAGATGAAGTCTTAAATCAATTATCTTCACTTGATTCATTCTTGTACAGCTTTACATTTGATGCCGGAGAAGCCTCTAAAAACTTTACTACACTTAATAAATTATATGAATATTTAATAAATAATCGATTTGATAGATATGATTTATTAATTGCTTTGGGCGGTGGTGTAGTAGGAGATTTATGCGGGTATTGTGCTGCTTCGTATCTTAGAGGAATTGATTATATTCAAGTCCCCACAACGCTTTTATCCCAGGTAGATTCAAGCGTCGGAGGCAAGACAGCCATTGATTTCATGCAGTATAAGAACATGATTGGCGCATTTTATATGCCTAAGCTTGTGTATATTAACGTTAATGTCCTTAAAACCCTTGATTCTGCGCAATTCAGCAGCGGAATGGGTGAAGTTATAAAGCATGGATTAATACGTGATAAAGCATATTATCAGTATATAATCGACAACAAATCAGATATAGCCCTTAGACGCTCCGAGAGCCTCATAGAGCTAATTTACGGCAGTGTGGCTATAAAGTCTAGGGTAGTGGAAGAAGACCCCACAGAAAAGGGAATCAGAGCCTATCTTAATTTTGGTCATACAATAGGTCATGCAATCGAGAAATTAAGCGATTATAAGCTGTTTCACGGTGAATGTGTAGCCTTGGGTATGGTCTCAGCGCTGTATATTTCCCATAAATTAGGCAATATAAGCGAAGAAGAGATGAATAATGCCATAGAATTAATCAAATATTTTGATTTGCCGGTTAAGCTTGAGGATAAGCTTGATCCTAATTTAATTCTTAATACCACCAAATCCGACAAGAAGATGGTAGGCGGCAAAATTAAATTTGTCATACTTAATTCAATCGGTGAAGCGAGTACCACCCTGGGCGTAGATAATGATATGCTGTTACAGGCAATTAATTATATATTGTAATCATGGATAATAAAATTAAATTCAGACCAATTATTTCAATAATTATAATCTTAATATTTCTTGCGTTGGATCAATTGAGTAAAATCTGGGCAGCGAACGACTTGTCAAATACACCCTTGGGCGTATCAATAATCGATGGCGTTGTTTCACTTTATTATATTGAAAATACGGGAATATCATTTTCGTTACTTAATTCCCATACCATTTTGATAATAATTGTTACGTTGATAATACTTGCGCTTTTATGCTTTGTGCTGATAAGAACCCCTAAAACGCGCTATTATTTGCCGTTTTCTGTGACTTTATCGGTTATTATTGCCGGTGCGCTCGGTAATCTGATTGATAGAATCCTTCGAGGCTATGTAATTGATTTTATCAGCCTTGATATTATTAATTTCCCTGTGTTCAATGTGGCTGATATATGCGTATGTCTGGGGCTTTTTATACTGATAATCATGATATTTGTAAAGTATAAAGACAAAGATTTTGAGTTTATTTTTAAAAAGGGCAGCAAAATTGAATGAAATAGTAGTTGAGAAGGAACAATCCGGTGTTCGTGCAGATAAATTCATAAGCGAATTATACCCTGATTTGTCGCGAAATCACATCAAAAATTGCTTAATTTCGGGTGATATCCTTGTAAATGACAATATTGTTAAGGCCGGTTACAGCCTAAAAGAAAATGATATAATTAAGGTGTTAGATATTGAGCCGCAGGAGATTGATATTAAGCCTCAAAATATACCTTTGGACATCATTTATGAGGATAAGGACGTCTTAATTGTTAATAAACCAAAGGGAATGGTTGTACATCCCGCTCCCGGACACTATGAGGATACGCTTGTTAATGCGATTATGTATCATTGCAAAGATGAATTATCGGGGATAAACGGCGTTATCAGGCCCGGAATAGTGCACAGAATCGACAAAAACACAACAGGCTCCCTTATTATTTGTAAAAATGACAAAGCGCATAACCACATTGCAAAGCAAATCAAAGAGCACAGTATTGTAAGGCGATATGTCGGTATTGTATACGGTTCATTCAAGCAATCGGAGGGATTCGTTGATAAGCCGATAGGTCGCTCCTCTAATGATCGCAAGAAAATGTGTGTTACCGACAAGAACAGCAAGGAAGCATATACAAGCTATAAGGTTATATCGCAAGGCGATAAATATTCACTCGTGGAATTCGAGCTTAAAACAGGCAGGACTCATCAAATCAGAGTTCATATGGCAAGCATTAATCATCCGTTGTTGGGAGATGATGTATATGGACCGAAAAAGCCTGTAAAATCAATAAACGGTATTGAGATAATAGGACAGTGCTTGCACGCTAAAACCATCGGATTTGTGGATTTAAGCGGTAAATATATGGAGTTTAGCGCTCCAATTCCTGAATATATGCAGAAACTAATAGAAGAATTAGGGCTGAATTAGTGTTGAAATTTTAGCGCGTTCTATGTTGGTACGTAAATCAACGAGCGTTTATATGGTGCTTAATATAGTATAATCGGAGAATTCGATCAGAATCAGATACACCAATATAGTTGACCGTCAAATCAACGAAAGGAAATACCATGAAATTAGTTATTCAACGTGTAAAATATGCTAAATGTATAATTGATAATATGGAAAAATCGTCTATTAATAAAGGATTAATGGTCTTATTGGGCGTTGGAGCCGATGATAACACCGAAATAGCCGATAAGATGATAAAAAAGCTTATTAATTTGAGGATATTTGAGGATGAGAACGGAAAAACCAATTTATCTATAGATAAGGTTGACGGGGAGATTATGATTATTTCTCAATTTACATTATATGCCAATTGTAAGAAGGGAAATCGACCGTCATTTATTGAAGCAGGCGATCCTGATATGGCTAATGAATTATATGAATATGTTATTGATAGGATTAAGGCTGAGAATATAAATGTAGCAACCGGAGAGTTTGGCGCAGATATGCAAATTGAGCTTCAAAACGACGGTCCGTTCACGATTTGCCTTAATTCTAAGGACTTAATTTGACAAAATAGGAGTAATAGTTTAATATATATCTATGTGATAAATATCAGTTTATCACATAGAAAGTATATAATTAGATATAGTTACATTTGAGCTTCATTTAAGTAAATATGTGATACATTAATAATATGAGGTAAATTATGGGTAAAGACTCAGAATTCTATAAAAACAAGAACAAAAATAAAAAAATTAAGCTCAGACAATTAATTAATGAACTGCCCGGCTTTGCTCGTGACTATATACACAGCAAGGAGCTTTCTTCACAAACAAGTACACTTATAAGCTATTGTTATGACCTGTTAACATTCTTCAGATATATGTCCGACAATAATCCTACTCTTAAAGGCGTAGCTATTGTTGATTATGATTTTGATCTGTTGGAAGCCATTTCCGCTGAAGATATTATTGAATATCAACGATATCTTGAGCTTAATGTTGATGGTGAGCTTCATGAAAACGGCAAAAAAGCCATTGCTCGTAAAATGTCGAGTCTGCGTGGAATGTATGAATATCATTGCTTACACGAGAATGTTAAGTCTAATCCCATGCTTTTAGTGCCGTTACCCCATCTTAAAAAGGACAAAAACATCGTCAGAATGAATAATTATGAGGTTCAATCCATATTACAGGCCATTGAAATCGGTAATCAAGGCATGAGCGAACGCCAGCTTAAGTATATTAAACGCACTAAGAAAAGAGATCTTGCAATTCTTACACTTATGCTTAATACAGGTATTCGTGTAAGTGAATGCAACGGACTTGATCTTAATGATGTTGATTTGATTGTTAATTCTCTAACAATCGTCAGAAAAGGTGGCGGTCAAGATATTATCTACTTTGGTAATGATGTTCATAATGTCCTTGAAGACTATATCGAAACCGAAAGAAAGCTTATTACGCCCGTAGACGGACATGAAAAAGCATTATTCTATTCATTGCAAGGCAAACGGCTCAGCGTTAATTCTATAGAGAATATTGTCAAAAAATACGCTAAGGTAGCCGTTCCCAACAAGAAAATAACGCCACATAAGCTGAGAAGTACCTATGGTACTGCCCTATATCGCGAAACAGGTGATATACGCCTTGTGGCGGATGTCTTGGGGCATGAAAATGTTAATACGACAATCGATTATTATGCCGCTATTGAGGATGAGCATAAGCGTCAGGCAGCAAATGCGGTTGATTTCAAACGGAGTGATCGATAATAACTGGAATGCGTCATAAAAATAGTATATAAGCCTCGAACAAAGTACCTCTCTTCCAACCGGACATTCGTCCAATGTTTCCAGAGAGGTCTTTGCTTCTCGGCTTATTATAGCTAAAAGAATCGCATAACTCCGAAGATATCGCTCAACGTATCAAAAGAGGTCCTTGATTCTCGGCTTATTATTTAAAAGAATCGCATAACTCCGAAGACTTTGCCGAGGATTAGGCAGTCGTCTACTATAATTGGATCCATGTCGTCGTTCTCGGGTTGGAGGCGGATGTGGTTGCTCTCCTTATAGAAGGTCTTAACCGTAGCCGAATCATCGACAAGAGCAACGATTACATCACCGTTATTGGCGGTATTCTGCTGTTGAACGAGGATTGTATCGCCATCGAATATTCCTATATTAATCATGCTGTCGCCCTTAACTTTAAGCATAAATGACTGTTGATTGGGCATGTATTCTGCGGGAATCGGGAAATAACTCTCGATATTCTGAACAGCCAACAGAGGTTGTCCGGCAGCTACTTGTCCGACCATAGGAACAGATACGGTCTCTCTTCTTAACATATTATAATTATCATCAACTATCTCAATAGCTCTGGGCTTACTCTCATCACGCTTAATATAACCGTTCTTCTCAAGCTTCTCCAAATGCTGAAAAACAGATGAAGTCGACTTAAGATTAACCGCTTCACAAATCTCTCTTACCGTAGGCGGATATCCTGTTGAAAGAATCGTATTCTTAAGATAATCTAATATCTCTTGTTGCTTGGGACTTATCTTACCGTATGCCATGTTAATTACCTCCATATAATCTGTTTATATAAGGATAACACAACGAACAGATATTTGCAAACGTATATTTGCGAAAATTTGTTCGAAAAAGTTATTGACAAACATCCGTTCGTTTGATATTATACTTTCAGAACAAATGTTTGCGAACACTTATTTGGGAATTATGACGATTATTAATAGGAAGAGGGTCACGATATGGCAATAAGAAGGAAGCGAATAGCGATTATAGGATGTGTACTGATGACTATAGCTACATTAATATTTGTATTTAATGTAACTACTTCTGCTAAGAATACATATACTACTGAGACTGTGTATACCAATACATATATTAATGATGGCGATACACTATGGTCTATCGCCAGAGACAATTACAGCGCTGAGTATGGTAGCTTCGATAATTATGTAGATGAGATTCGAAGCCTTAACCATATATCCAACGATATTATTCATTCCGGAGAGTATTTGGTGATACCGATTCAAGTATAATTTGCCCCGATATAAGCATTTGCACCTTTTATGCTTATATTATTACAGCGAATCGATATCTACCACCTCTCCATCTCTCCAGATGCGTTCAAGATCGTAGAAGTCTCTCCCTTCTTCTGTAAAGAGATGAACGATGATATCGCCATAATCCATCAGGATCCATGGTGAATTCTTGCCACCTTCTACCTGCCTTGGCAGTATATCTTGTTCGTACATGATTTTATCGGTAGCATCTACAAGAGCCTCTAATTGATTAGGATTAGAGGCTGATGCTATGATAAAATAATCAGCCATCACAGATACACCACCTATATCTATTATTGTAATATCTATAGCCTTCTTATCATCTATGGCATTATATATTCTTTTTACGTTTTCCTTGATTTTATCCATAATATTAATAATCCTTTCTATTCACTAATTTTGCTTTGGTAATACTCATACGTCTTAATCGTTTTATCATCTATAAATGCATCAATATCCTTAAGATAATTAATTGTATCCTTCAGAATCATTGCTGTAGCAATATCAATATTATAATAAGCCATAGCCCTAATTTCGTTAAGTCGAAACGCCTTGCTTCTTCTGGGCTCAATATAATCCGCAACAAAGACAATTTGTTCTAATAATGTCATTTCGGGACGTCCTGTTGTATGATTAATTATAGCATTAAGAATTCGCTCATCATTAATATTGTACTTATTTTGAGCTATATATGCGCCAACCTTACCGTGTAAGAGATGTGGCGCTTTATATTCAGAATCAGTTATTTCTATATGCTTATCTTCGCAAAATGCTATTAACTCTTCCTTCGTATAGCTTTTCGCTGCATCATGTAATAATCCGGCGTATCTACACATTTCCAAGGGAACATCATAACGCATGCCAAGATTGATGGCTGTATGCATTACCCCTATTGTATGCTCGAAACGAGTAGGCTTAAGAATCTTTGATAAATCATCCATTATCGTAAGATACGGCGTATTTGAATTGATATCAATATCTTCATAAACCATGTGATTGTTAATATACTTAAGAGTCCCGGGGTCAATATCATCAGCCACTGCTTCATTTAATCTGATTTTTTCTCTGATATCGGTAGATGATACATCAACAAAATCACAATTAAGCAGTATAAATTCACCATTGAATCGCTTAGAAAGCTTATCGATTCTATCCTTTATGTTATCATTGTTATCACTTCTAGTTGCAACAAGAATAGTTGCATATTTGCATATTATATCGGGCTTTCGCCAATTAGCAAAGGAATCAAGCGAATCCTCGCCTATGATAAAGTAAAACTTTGTATCAGGATACTTATCAGATAGCATACGAAGCGTATCATGTGTATAATTATAATCCAGTGAACTCAGCTCAATATCTTTTATCACAAAACCGGGAACATCCTTAATTGTGTCAAAAACCATGTTATAGCGCGATATGGCTGTTATATTATTATCGATAGTCTTATGTGGCGGACAACCATTAGGGATAAACCACACCTCATCAAGGTCTAGTTCTTTAAGCGCAGATTTGGCAATATTAAGATGTCCCTTATGAATGGGGTTAAATGTTCCACCCAGTAATCCGATTCTATTCATATTTTACTCCGATAGCTCAATAATCGGCTTCTTCGCCGGTCTGTATAGTATAATCTTCTTGCCGATAACTCTTACAACGTCACAGTGTGTACGTTCGCTTATAATATTAGCCAATTCTTTGGGATCATCAAAGCAATTTTTAAGAACGGCAACCTTAATTAGTTCTCTGGCTTCTAAAGCTTCATCAATTCCTTTGACAATTTCAGGAGTTAATGAACCCTTGCCAATATTATAAATCGGTTGAATTTTATTAGCCATAGATGATAATTGTTTTCTTTGTCTGGAATTAAGCATTAAATTGCTCCTTATTATTCGTAATATTCAAAGGTCAGGCCATACATAATAACGGTATCGCCCTCTTCTATCCCTTTTTCTTTAAGACCTGCATCTATTTTTTGTTCTTTTAAGAATTTTTGGAAGAATAAAAATCCTTTTTCGGATTCTAAGTTTGTATAAGATAGCATTTTTTCAATCTTCGGGCCTTCGACAATGAAGTTGCCCTCGTCATCTTTTTCAATAGTAAATGCTTCTTCAGGCGTAATACGTTCCATTGGGTCATATTCTGATTCATAGGTAATAACTTCATCAGGACACTGCTTTAACAGGTCATTAATATGCCAAAGTACTTCATTTACACCTTTGCCGCTAACAGCAGACATACCCAGAACATCAACATTTTCCATATCTATATTATTCTTGATATCTGATAGTATATCTTCTTCCATCTCCGGGCATACATCCATTTTATTAGCGACAATAAGCTGAGGCTTTTTAAGCAGATTAGGGTCATATTCAAGCATTTCTTTATTTATTGCATTAATATCTTCTACAGGTTCTCGTCCCTCTACAGACGCACCATCAATTATATGTACAATAACCTTAGTACGCTCTATATGACGTAAAAACTCATAACCTAGTCCTACGCCCGAAGACGCACCTTCAATAAGACCCGGTATATCGGCAATAACAAAGCTGTTATTAGTATCAAGATCCACTACGCCAAGATTAGGCTGCAGCGTTGTAAAATGATAATTGGCAATCTTAGGGTTTGCATTGGTTACACGTGACAAGAATGTTGATTTGCCGACATTCGGGAAGCCAACAAGCCCAACGTCAGCGATTACCTTAAGCTCAAGAATAACCTCCAATTCTATTGCATCACCACCCGGTTTGGCGTATTTGGGGGCTTGCATCTTAGAGGTTGCAAAATGCTGATTGCCAAGGCCTCCTCTTCCGCCCTCCAATACTACTACTTCAGAATCATCATCAGACAAATCGCAAATAACCTTGCCCGATTCAGCATCGTAAACAACGGTGCCTTTAGGCACTTTAAGTATTATATCTTCACCGTTTTTGCCGTGACAATTCTTCTTGCCGCCTTCTTCTCCCGGTGTCGCTGCAAATTTATGCTTATGACGATAATCCGCAAGCGTATTGACACCCCGGTCTACTTTGAAGATAACATCGCCGCCCTTACCACCGTCGCCACCGTCAGGACCACCGTTAGGCACATACTTCTCCCTACGGAAGCTAACATGCCCATCACCGCCACGACCTGATTTAATTATTATTCTAGCTCTATCTGCGAACATCAATCCAACCTCAAATAACAAAGCCCCTCTAATCGCTTAGAAGGGCTCTAAAATCATATTACTCTGCAGGATACACACTGGCTACTTTCTTATCTCTACCTTTACGTTCAAAACGAAGTGTACCATCAACCTTAGCAAACAATGTATCATCTTTACCGATACCTACGTTAGTACCCGGATGAATTCTTGTACCACGCTGTCTATATAAGATGTTCCCTGCTTTAACGAACTGTCCGTCAGCTCTCTTAGCACCTAATCTCTTTGACTCAGAGTCACGACCGTTCTTTGTGGAACCCATTCCCTTTTTATGAGCAAAAAACTGAAGGTTCATTTGTAACATAGCTTACACCTCCTTAATATTAATCTGTAAATACTTATCTGAATAGGATTTAATAATCCCCTCAAGTCCAAGAAGTAAGGATTTCATTAATAAATTGCTGTCCGAATTAGGATCATCGAGCTCTGCATCAATCACCCCATCCTCTTGGTCCATATACACGCTCAAATTACAATCTGTAAACTTATCGATTGAATTGATAGTGTTAATAACAAGAGCAGACACAGCCGCACACACTATATCATCACCGTTCTTAGAAAATAATGCATGACCGGTTGTTGTTATTTTAATGTAATCTTCTTTTTTCTTGGTAAATGCTACATTAATCATTACGATTAACCGTTGATCTTTTCAATCTTAACCTGCGTAAATGGTTGTCTGTGACCATTCTTCTTGTGGTAACCCTTCTTAGGCTTGTCTGCCTTCTTTAAGAACAGAAGCCTCAACTGAAGCACCATCAACTGTAGGTGTACCAACCTTAAGTGAATCGCCACCAATTGCAAGAACTTGGTCAAATGTAACTTTCTCGCCTGCATCTACACCAAGCTTCTCGATTGTAATGATATCGCCTTCAGATACTTTGTACTGTTTACCACCTGTAGCAATAATTGCGTACATAAGCTTTCCTCCTTTTATCATTACTCGCCGGTAGAGGTGAATAATGTTGTTAATCGTCGTAGACGATTGACTACACGTCGAGCCTCTTTTCCCATAGGGAAAACTAAAATGAGGCGAGACTCATTGTGAATACAAATTATTTCTTTATTACCTGTTCCGAGCGGCACATACCGTCATATAATACATTGATTTGCCGGATTTGTCAAGGGATTTATATGAGTCCATACTGTTTATTAGGTTTTGTGCTTACAGCCTCCTAAGCGACATTTCGTCATGAGCGTGGAGGCTGTAAGCGCAAAACCTTTAAGTGTAGATCTTCATAAAATGTTCCTTTACTGTAAATTCTTACCTATATCATCAAGAGATGTTCCGTCAGATGTATACAACTCTCTTCTGTTAATTAATAAATTAGAACGATTAAGCTCTACATCAATACCCGCAAATTCCAAAAGCTTACCGATAATAACCTCCGGCTTGATATTATTGGCTGAATTAGCGGAGCATGTAATATAGAACGCATTATTGTCATTATTATATGAGAATTTATATATTAACGGTAAAATGTCAATTTCAGCAGTGGATTTCTTTGTTTTCTTAATAAATATGCATTCCTTTTGCAGCATAAAATTATCAATTAAAGCTTCGAAATGCACTTTATTATCACAAAAATATACTGTTGAGGGCAATTTTTTAAAGCAATCAATTATTTCTACTGTAAGCTTATCATTAAATTTAATTTCATAGCTTGCTTTATCAGTGCTTGACATGGCATTCTTCGTTCCTTCCGGCAAATATTTAAAGGATAAAACCATAATGTCATCAACCATAACGGCATTAAGTCTATCTACACCTTCCTTTGATGGCACTTCCTCTTCCAATTCAATATCCATATATTCAGCATCAGAGGTCATCCCCAGTCCCAACGGATTAGAAAAAGTCATTATCTGATGCGGATTAAAGCCCTGTGAATACGCAACCGGCAACTTAGCCCGACTAATGGCCTTCTGGAAGTAACGCATCATATCGAGGTGTCCAATATATTTTATCTTTCCTTGTTTACTGAATTTTACTCGTACCTTCATAAAAACATCCTTTATGCAATGCCTAAATACACTAATCTTGTTTTACAGCTATGAGACCTCCTTAGTGACATCAGTCACGGGGAGGTACTCATAGTGTAAAACAATTAAGCCTAGTTCCTATCGGCATTGCACACTAATCTTGTTTTACAGCTATGAGACCTCTTTAGCGACATCAGTCACGGGGAGGTACTCATAGTGTAAAACAATGAGGCTTAGTTCCTATCGGCATTGCATACTAATCTTGTTTTACAGCTATGAGACCTCCTTAGTGACATTAGTCACGGGGAGGTACTCATAGTGTAAAACAATTAAGCATTAATCTTATTGGTAATGCATACCCCTGTATGATACTTAGCAATCCCGCAACCACTACACTTTGCTCTACAATTAGGCGTAACAACACCGGCCTTAGCGTTCTCCCACTCTCTAATAAGGAACTTCTTAGAAATATTAACATTGATAAAGTCCCAAGGCAATATCTCATCAACAGGTCTTTCCCTGTATGCATAGAATTCCACCGAGATATCATTGGCCTTAAAGGCATCCTGCCACCTCTTATCATCATAAAAATCGCTCCATGCATCAAATATACCGCCGGACATATAGACATCATATATTGCCTTTGATAACCTGCGGTCGCCTCTTGCGAGTACGCCCTCAAGTACGGATACATCAGCTTCATGATAGTGATATCTTAAGCTTTTCCTATTAAGCTGCTGTTCCATCGTTTCATTTACCAGGTATGCCTTATTAAGATAATCCTGTGGCGGATACATCCTCGCCCATTGAAATGGTGTAAATGGCTTTGGTACGAAGAATGAGGTTGACATTGAAATCTGACATTTGCCGTTTCTTTTGTCCTTGGGAACAGTATCATAGTAGTTAGCTGCAATCTCATTGCCAAGCTCGGGAATAGCCTTGATATCCTCTTCCGTTTCAAAGGGAAGTCCAAGCATAAAATATAGTTTAACCTTGTTCCAACCACCCTTAAATGCCTCATTAGCGCCATTTATTATATCTTCCTTGGTTAAGCCCTTATTGATTACATTACGCATTCTCTGCGAGCCGGCCTCCGGAGCAAATGTTACAGAACTCTTCTTAACATCCTGCACTTTACTCATTACATCAAGCGAAAAAGCATCTATTCGAAGAGACGGCAAGGAAATATTAATATGCCTCTCATTACAGATTTCAATCAAATAATCGATAAGCTCCGGTAGCTTAGAATAATCGCTTGATGATAAGGAGCTAAGCGATATTTCCTCATGACCGGTTGATTCAATCATTTCCAACGCTTGCTTTTTAAGCGTTTCAAGAGATTTTTCCCTGTTAGGTCTATATAGCATTCCTGCTTGGCAGAATCTGCAGCCTCTGATACAACCCCTTTGTATCTCAAGCACTACCCTGTCTTGAACTGCTTTAATGTAAGGGATTATCGGATTGGTGGGATATACGGCTGTATCAAAATCATCTACAACTACACGATTAACTACGCCCGGAGCCGCAGGAGGAATTACAACCTCACGACCCGATGAACATTTAAAAATATAATCCTCTCCCTCGTTATACTCCTTGGGGCGGAATGAATGTATCGTGCCATCATCATTGTAGGTTACCTCATATAATGCAGGCATATAGAATCCGTCTATATGAGCTGCAGCCCTTAAGAATAACTCACGACTGTAGCCATCAGAATGCTTCATATCCTTATATAAATCAAGAAATTCATCGTAGCTCACTTCACCTTCACCGATATATATAACATCGAAAAACTCAGCAAAAGGCTCCGGATTATATGTACAGGGACCTCCGCCCATAACAATCGGGTCGCTATCTTCTCTGTCACACGCCCATATGGGAATCTGCGCTAAATCAAGTATTTGCAATACATTGGTATAACACATCTCGTATTGAAGTGTTACTCCCACAAAATCAAAATCCTTAATATTATCCTGAGTTTCTAGCGCAAACAAAGGAATATTCTGCTCCTTCATAATCTTATGAAGATCCGGCCAGGGCGAATATACCCTCTCGCAATATGTATCCTCGCGCTTATTGAACATTTCGTATAATATCGCAATTCCCAGATGCGACATACCAATTTCGTACACATCCGGGAAACACATAGCAATTCTTATATCAATCTGTGATATATCCTTTTTGATAATATTAAGTTCGCCACCTATATAGCGAGCAGGCTTCTCTACCGCCATTAGGATTTCATCACTGAGCGCTAATTTATCCATAATTATCTTCTACTTAATTCCTTAGTCACTTCATCCCAAGTGATATCGCATTCTACCATAAGTACCATTACATGATATAGGAAATCCGCTATCTCGTATTTAATCTCTTCCTTGTTGGGGTTTTTAGCTGCAATAACAATTTCCGTGGCTTCCTCTCCAACCTTCTTAAGAATCTTATCTATGCCTTTGTCAAATAAGTAATTTGTATAAGAACCTTCCTTAGGATGCTCTCTTCTGTCAACGATAATATTATATAAGCTCTCAAATATCTTGAGAGGATTCTTCTCTATATATTCCTTCGTAATAATCTCATTAAAGAAGCAGCTTCTTGCCCCTGTATGACACGCAATTCCGCCTGATTGCGATACAAGCGCCAATAATGCATCGGTGTCGCAATCAGCCATAAGCTTTTTGACATATTGAAAATGTGTACTTGTCTCGCCCTTGACCCATAGCTTTTTCCTACTCCTGGAGTAGTATGTCATCTTACCGGTTCTAATCGTCATGTCAAAGCTTTCTTCGTTCATATAGGCAAGCATAAGGACATCCTTTGTAATATAATCCTGCACAATAACAGGTATCAAACCATTTTTATCGGGATTAAAATCTGACCACTTAAGCTTAGGCTCGAAATTATTAAAGGTTATACCGCGATTGGAAAGGTTGCTTTTCAGCTTCATTGCATTACGGCGATAAACCCTGTTAACAACAAGGCCAGCCAAGCCTTCAACCTGATTCGATGATAGCACTTTTACAATATAATCCTCATCATATTCATCAATCAATATATACAATACAAGGAAGTGATGTGCTGTTCTCAAATCCATCAAAGTCAAGTATCTTCTTGTCAAGCACAAGTATGCCTCTTATATAATCCTTGAGATCTTCACCGTGCTTGAATATGAAATCCATTGTCTCAATAGATACTATAACCTTATCTTCACCGAATCTCTTGGCTGCTTCAACAACAAGCTCAGCAGTCTCCGGCTTAGAGCCGTTAAGAACAACGGCGTTACAGCCGGCATATAAGAATTTCTTGACATCTTCAAGTCTCTTGATATTACCGCCGGCACAAGACCTTATCTCGGAATTATTATTAATTTCCCTTATAACCATAAGGTTCTTCTCGTGCTCTGCATCATCTTCTGATAAATCAAAG
>CAJOIL010000058.1 GCA_905234525.1 uncultured Lachnospiraceae bacterium
CCTTATACTTAATGCCGTCATCAATGATTGTCTTAATATCATCCCATGTCGCATCGACCCGCAGTAATGTGTGGTCGACATGGCTAAGGATTTCTTCTACCGTTCGCATGTTCTACTCCTATGTACGAGACCTCGAACAAAGCTCCTCTGTTCCGTCAGACGAATGACTCCACAGAGGACTTTGCTTCTCGGTCTCTTGCCTTATGTCTTGCTATCTCGAAACCTCGAACTAAGCTCCTCTGTTCCGTCAGACAAATGACTCCACAGAGTCTTTGCTTCTCGGTCTCTTGCCTTATGTCTTGCTATCTCGAAACCTCGGACAAAGTACAATTGCAAGAGACTGAGGAGCCAAGACCTCTCTGGAATATGCAATAAGGAGGGACCCACGAAGTGGGAGGAACCCTTGTTGCCGGTAACATTGAGCGAATGCTCAGTTGGAACAGAGGTGCTTTGTCCGAGGGCTCCCACCGACTACTTGGCTAGCGCCTCTAATCTCGCAACAACCTCTTCCATCATCTTCTCATACTTCGCCAGCTTCTCATTCTCCTCATCGACCTTAGCCTTCGGCGCCTTGTCTAAGAAGCTCTTATTGGAAAGCATTCCCCTTGACCTCTTAAGTTCCTTTGTAAGTCTTTCCTTTTCCTTGGCAAGTCGTTCCTTCTCTTTATCGAGGTCAATAATCTCTTCCATTGGAATGTATACAACCGCATCCGGGATAATTGCACCCTCGGGAATACCCGAGTCATCCTTTTGTACAGATACTGACGCAACTCCTCCTAATGATTTATATGTATTCTCAAGCTCTATAAATACATTTCTTACATGCTCGCTATCACTTGTAATGATTATGTGAGGCTTCTTATTATGAGGCACCTCCATCTCGGCACGCACATTCCTTATACCCTTAATCAAATCCTTGGTGCGGTTAATCTTCTCCTCCGCATCAGCGAAGTTATATTCATCCTTATACTCAGGCCAAGAAGCAAGCATTATTGATTCCTCTTCGGGAAGAAGATTACAATAAATCTCCTCTGTAATAAACGGCATAAACGGATGAAGTAGTATCAGGCTTTGAGAAAGCACCGTCTTAAGTGTCCAAAATGCTGAATTAGCATATACCTTCGGTTCATCCTTATTGTAAATACGAGGCTTAACGAACTCGATATAGTAATCGCAGAACTCATCCCAGATGAAGTCACATATCTTAGACAATGCAATGCCAAGCTCGTATTTGTCCATGTTGTCAGTTACTTCTTCAACAAGGTTATTGAATTCCGAAAGAATCCACTTATCAGCATTAACAAGTTCATTGACATTAGGCTTCGTTATCTCAACACCCTCAAGATTCATCATGATAAATCTTGATGCATTCCATACCTTGTTAGCAAAGTTGCGGGCGCTTTGCATTTTCTCATCAGAAAAACGCATATCGTTGCCCGGCGCATTGCCTGTCATAAGCGCATTTCTTAAAGCATCTGCACCATATTCATCAATTATCTCCAAAGGATCGATTCCGTTACCCAAGGACTTACTCATCTTACGTCCTTTGGAATCTCTTACGAGTCCATGAATAAGTACGGTGTTAAAGGGCGACTTACCCGTATGCGCATATCCGGAGAACACCATTCTTACAACCCAGAAGAAAATAATGTCATATCCCGTTACAAGAACATCGGTAGGATAGAAATATTCCAGCTCCGGTGTCTTCTCGGGCCATCCTAATGTTGAAAACGGCCAAAGTGCAGATGAGAACCAAGTATCAAGTGTATCTTCATCCTGCTTTAAGTGAGTACCACCGCACTTAGGACATTTCTCAGGAACATTATCACTCTTAGCAACAATTGTTTCACCACAGTCCTCGCAGTAATATGCGGGAATTCTGTGACCCCACCAAAGCTGACGGGATATACACCAATCTCTTATATTCTCAAGCCAATGAAGGTATGTCTTACCGTAATTCTTAGGAACAAATCTAAGCTCTTCCTTCTTAATTGCATCTATTGCCGGCTTAGCTAAATCCTGCATGGCAACGAACCACTGAGGCTTAACCATAGGCTCAACGGTCGTTCCGCATCTATCATGTGTACCTACGTTATGAGTATGCTCCTCTATCTTAACAAGAAGGCCCATTTCATCCATCTTCTTAACAATTAAATCTCGAGCTTCATAACGGTCCATTCCGTTAAATTCGCCACCATTCTCATTAATGGTTGCATCATCATTAAGAATATTTATAATCGGAAGGTCATGTCTTAATCCAACCTCGAAATCGTTAGGGTCATGTGCAGGCGTAATCTTAACGACACCTGTTCCGAATTCCATATCAACATATTCATCAGCCAGAACCGGAATCTCCCTATTAACGAAGGGAAGCATAACTGTCTTACCGACTATATCCTTATATCTCTCATCTGCGGGATTAACTGCAACGGCTGTATCACCAAGCATTGTCTCGGGACGAGTGGTTGCGAATTCAACGTAGTTACCCGGCTCGCCCACAACCTCATATCTCATATGCCAGAAGTGTCCTGCCTGTTCCTCGTGCTCAACCTCTGCATCACTTATCGTAGTCTTACATACGGGGCAGAAATTAATAATCTTATTGCCTTTATAGATGTAGCCCCTCTCGTAAAAATTAACGAACACTTCCTCTACTGCCTTAGAACAGCCTTCATCCATTGTGAATCTCTCACGTTCCCAGTCAGCAGCCGAGCCTATCTTCTTAAGCTGATTAACAATTCTGTTGCTGTATTCTTCCTTCCAGTCCCAGCATTTCTCTAAGAAGCCGTCACGACCGAGCTTCTCCTTATCGAGTCCCTGCTTCTTAAGATGCTCTATTACCTTAACCTCTGTTGAAATTGCCGCATGGTCAACACCGGGCTGCCAAAGAGCATTGAAGCCCTGCATCTTCTTATATCTGATAAGAATATCCTGCATTGTATTATCGAGAGCATGTCCCATATGAAGCTGTCCCGTAATATTAGGCGGAGGCATAACTATTGTAAAGGGCTTCTTGCTTCTGTCTACTTCAGCATGAAAATAGCCGTTCTCTTCCCATTTCTTATACAGTCTGCCCTCCATGTCCTTCGGGTCGTATGTCTTAGCCAATTCTTTAGCCATTATTGTATCTCCAATCTATTGAATTATTATAATAAAAAAGCATTGTCGCTCAAACTAAAAGTATAGCATATTCGGTGAAAATATGCTATACCCAGAGCCTCATCCATATAGAATTTTCATTCCTGTCAAGTCCGTTGTCTCGATAGAACTTAATACGCTTGTATTTGCTTCTGTCTCTGATATTAATCAAATCAACCAAGAACTTACGCGTCTTAATGTCAACACCCGGCACATACATCAATTGTCTTGCAAGATTAATCTCCGTATCATGAAACTTTCTCTTATTGCGTGCAAACTCTCCCGTCACAACATCCTTGGCATTACGAAGCACCTTCCCCACCTTACTCTCCGTATCGGCTCCCATCACATTGCTCTCGTGTTGTCTGTAGAAAATCAGCGGTTCATCGATAACATATATCTTACCGGTAGCCGCAGCAACACACATAAGCCAGTGATCATGCATGGGCACATCATCCACATTATTAATTAATATTGCCTTGTCTCTTAATGCTCGATTAATAAGCATTGTTGTCCCTGCTGCCGTGTTATCAATCAAAAGCTGATTGAGACTGTTCCTATTAATGTCTCTACCCAAATATCTGATAAAGGATGCGCTTATGACATTAAGATTGTCATCCACCACCATCATGTCATGGTGTACCAATAATGGGACATCTTTTCCATCCCTCTCAGCTTCAGACATCTTAAGGATAAGCTTCTCGACCTTGCCCTCAAACCACACATCATCCTGGTCTGCAAACATATAATACTTGGCATCCACACGCCGAAGCATCTCCATAAAATTATATTTGGCGCCCGGCTTGGACTTAAATTCCATAATCTTGTAGTTACTCTTATCCTTGATGTGGTTTCTTACAATGTCCATGGTATTATCGGTCGAGCCATCATCATGAATATATACCGTAAAATCCCCTCTTGTCTGCTTATCGACGGAATCAAGCATTTCTTCTATGTATTCAGCGCCGTTATATGTTGCCAAAAGAATTGCGAAGTTATCCATATGCTGCCTTTCTGTTATATCATTTACCGTAGTATTGTCTACTAACTCATTTACTGTATGATTGTCTACTAACTCATTTACCGCATTATTGTCTGTTATATCATTTACTGTAGTATTATCTATTAAATCATCCAGCATACTATTGTCTGTTAAATCCGAGAGGTGTTCCGCTTCTGTACTTATACACTGCATTGGCTGTAAGAATATCAATGTTACGAAGTGATGAAAGCCCCTTGTCGATAAGCGAACCCGCTCTGAAATCAGCCTTGTAATTAATCATCCTCTTAAGCTTCCTGACATACTTGTCGGGGAAATACGGTATTTCCTCCAAGTAATCACAAAACTCATAGGTTGATGTATCCGTTATGGTTGTATCATGTGATAAATTATCACCTGTATAGGCATGCAGGTAAAGCACCTTATCAATATACTTAAAGTTTACGCCACTCGCTATCATAAGAAGCCACAAAAAATAATCATCTGCACCATTATTCACACATATGTATTCCAACCATTCATTGGGAATAGCCATGCGTGAAATGCAAGTATGACCCGGCGAAATAATCTGTATCCCGACATCTACATATGTATCAAGGTCGCCTATCTTGTCAGCATGATACTTACTGCGATACCACTTAAGATAGCCGTCAACCTGACCAAGTGCCGCATTGGCTACGAGCACCTCAGCGCTCGATGACACATTTGTCGCATAGGTTGCAAGAGCGTTGCGACTTAACAAATCATCCTGATCAATGAAGATAATATAATCGCCGA
This sequence comes from uncultured Lachnospiraceae bacterium, assembly GCA_905234525.1. GTDB lineage: Bacteria > Bacillota > Clostridia > Lachnospirales > Lachnospiraceae > RUG191. Next base: position 4,916 of record CAJOIL010000058.1, read on the forward strand.
TAGACTCTTTAAAGCCCCTAACCCTCGATGCATGAATTCCCATATTGGACTCATTGGTAAGAAGCCTAATCATCACCGATTCATCAGCGAATTCTATCAGCAAGGAATTCTTAATTACGGAAAATGTGCATTTATCACTAAGCACCCTTTTTGATATCGCTTCAATATCTTCTATAGTCAATCCATCATCGGGACTGTCATTAACAAGTATCGCTTCAACGCCTACGTGGCCTATGTCGGATTCTCGGATACTTTTAACATTTCTCATAATCATCTTGATATAGCCTTCAAGAAATCTGCGCCCATTGTAATATGCAGTAATTATTGATATTGTCATACTCTCTCCTTAGAAGCTCTCACTGTAGCCCTTGCCGAAAAACTTAGCCGACAAAAACGAAGCACCCTTCTTAATCCAATTAACCGGCTCCATATGAAGGCATCTGACCTCCTTAACAGTCAGTCCTTCCGTCATCTTTTGCTCTATCCATACATTGAAAAGTATCTCGCTGACTCTTCCGAACAATCTGCTTTCGAATTCGCTGTACCTTGATATGTCAATATTTCGCTCCATTATTCCCAAGATATCAAAAAGCCATTCACAGTATTCATCATATATTGCTTTGGGAGCAATAAACATATTAAACATATACCCCCAGGTTCTGCGATAGACTTTGTTGCACGCTTTGATATAATCGGGATAATACTTCGCAATAATCTTGTATGCCAAGCGCAAATGCTTTGCATCAAATGTATGATCGTAATGAGAATAAAGCGTCTCTATATAATACTCTCGCTTACGCGGAACGATTACGTCATACCTTGACAAATACTTCTCAGCCTCTTCGGGCGTTAATACATGCGCAAACAAATCCCCGTCATCAACCTTCTTACGTGATGCAAAATGACGCCTGTAGTGAACAAGCCCCATGTAGTCGGCATCCATATTCTTCCATGCATAATACATGCCGGTCAGCTCACAATATGTATTATTCTTCTCTGAAATATTGTCGCCACCGTCATCCCTAAGATATCCGATGTCTTCATTTAAAGCCGCCCCCACCTGCAACGGTATATACATATCGTAGAAGGGCATCTTATAAGGCTTGTGCGTGGCAACGATTATTTTGATGTTCATAATTCAATCCCCTTGTTAAGAACCGAAAGCCAAGACCTCTCACTTCATACTACGCTAAAGTAATTCAGCGGGACACCTCCCCTAGCGCGGAAGTCGCGGGGAGGTCGTACCCGTGAATTACCATTCAGGAAAGTTGGAATAGAGGTTCTTGCTTCACAGTTCCTAATAATACTATAAGAGGCATCGAATTAACGATGCCTCCATCACTTAATGTTAATCTTCAAAATCTTCCCTCTTCTTAGATGCCGCACCCGCTACTACAGCAACAACTACAACAACCGCTGCTATAACAGCAATTCCGATAACGCCAACCAAGAAAATCGTAAGTCCGCCTTCAGTCATATCTTAACCTCTCTTATTATTATACTTCTAGCCTGAGAAATGTCTCATCTTGTCAGTCTCTTTTTCTTTCTTCTTCGGTTCCGGCTTAGGAATCTCAGGCCTAGCTGATGCCTTGGCAAATGTGTTAGCCTGACTACGCTTACAATTATCGCAATACCTACCTGTCTTGATATTAGCTCCGCACGTCTCACATTGGAATACAACCGGAGAATCATCAGCAAACTGCAATCTCTCCTCACGCACCCATTGCTTAACCTGCTTAGGAGTTACATCATTCTCTGACGCAACCTGATTAATTGTTGAGCCCGGGTTCTCTCTTATGTATTCCTTAACCTGTTGGAACTTCTGATCCCCCTTTTCCTTGCATACCTGGCAAATCGGTGGTCCACTCAAGTAGTTAAATATTCTGCCACATTGCCTACAATTACGTACATCCATACTCTACACCTCCTCGGGAAACGCGGCAAGCGCTCCCTCTAACGACTGTTAATACCCTCTTCCGACGCACACGCACAACCCATAGACTTCGATGACTCCACCCTGAAGTAAAGCCTTGGCAACCGCATCTATCGTTGCACCTGTCGTGTATATGTCGTCTATAACTAGCACTTTTCTTAATTGTAACCCTTTTTCACAGAAATTAAAAGCATTTTTAAGGTTTTTTTGCCTCTCTATGTTACTTAATCCCTTCATCGGTGTTGTCGGACGATTCCTAACAACAACATCAGGATACATAGGAATGCCTATCTCCTTAGATAACTGCGCTGCAATAACCTCCGCTTGATTATAGCCACGCTTTAACTTCTTAGACTTATACATGGGAACCGGCACGATTGCTTCTATTCCGTTAGCCTTAATCCATGCACCGTATCTTCTGATAATATCCCTTGTAAATGTGTATTTGTAGCAACGTCTGTTATTATACTTAAATCGATACATAGCGGCCTTAATGCCACCCTGATACACATACACTCCCTTGCATTGCACAAAATAATGCTTAACCCTACCGCAATCTAAGCAAAGCTCATCATTATCACTTGATAAAACCTTGCCACATATCTTGCACACAGGTTCACATGCATATTTAATCTCTCTCGCACATCGCACGCAAAAGCCATATCTGTACCTTGCAAAATCAAGAGCCTCATCGCAAGATACACATTTCTTAGGATACAGTAAATACGGTATTATATTGTTCATACAGCCTCCAAAAAGGCATGTACGCAGTCATTTCCCAAAAATATACACGATAAATATACACATATACTATATAATAATATTGACTTTAATGCAATTTGAAATTAGAATAATATATTCAAGGAAGGAAAGGGGTTATTCTATGCAAATCAAAAAAATAAGCATCACATTATTAATGATACTCTGTCTGATACTTACTCTGAGTGCCTGCGGCAATACCGAGCCAAACACCAATAATACAACTAAACCGGCGGGGTTACCGAAATATTCCATCGGTGTAAGCATGAGCTATGAAAATGAATTTTATCGTCAATTATTACAAGGTTTTAATGACGCAATTAGTGATAATTTTACGGATAACAATGTAACGGTCAACACACTAGTTGCCGATAATATAAACAGTACAAGCGACACCATCGCCGATAATTTTATAGCGAGCAACACCTCTCTTATATTCACAATCGGCGAGGGAGCTCTTGTATCGACTCATAACAAGACCGGTGACATTCCTATTGTTGCATCAGGCGTAATGGACTATCAACGAGTACTTAATATCACATCCGACAAAGAATGGGATAAGACAACTAAGATGAATATTACAGGTGTGTCTTGCGCACCTAACATTTCAGATGTCTTATCAATGATGATAGAGGCAACACCCAACATCGAATCTGTAGGAATACTATACTGTCCCAACGATCTTGACAGTGCATATCAGAACCATATACTTGAACAGTATTTAGATGAAGCCGGCATTAAATGGAAGGAATATGAATTCTATTCTGCCGACATCAGTAACTTTGCCGCATCGGAAATCATAAGCTACGCATGCGCTGAATCATCAGTACTGTTTATTCCGGCCGAGTCAAGCTTAATCAGCAAAATGGACATAATTAAACAGGAAGCATTAATTCATAACACTCCGACAGTCGGTGGGGATGAATACATCGGAGCAAATACTTTAGTATCGATATATCACGACCCATATGACGCAGGCTATCAAGCAGGAGAAATGGCATACGAGATACTCGTAACGAATCAGAAGCCCGGTAATATGGCAATTGCCGACAACACATATACCGCAGAACAGAAGCTGTATACCGGTGACATCTCTAATGCGATGGGATACACATTTCCCAAATCCTTCAGAGAGCTAAGCGAGTTCTTGTCAACATACAAGATAGGAAGCAAAACAGAACGAGATAATCAAGAGCAGAAATAGTTTAATTACCCCATTTTAGTCACTATTAACAACGAATACATTTATAGAAGAAGTAAGCGCATGAACGATTTAAGCTCAGCTGCTCTTCAAGCAAGAGACAACAGCAATCTTCGCAACAACTTCATACAAGAGAACGAAGAATTAATTCTTCGCTTGGCTTACAAGGCAACCGGAACATATGTCACTACATCTGATGACAACTATTCCATTGCCCTTATCGCATTTAACGAAGCTATTGATTCATATGATGAATCCAAGGGTAACTTCACTTCGTTTGCGGCACTCGTTATTAAGAGACGCTTAACAGATGAGTATCGCAAGAACAAGGGTGAGATGCCGGTAAGTCCTTCATCATTCGAAGCATACGGTGATGAAGACGAGGTCCATTCATTAGACAATAGCGTTACCGCCAAGATGAATGAATTAGCCGGCGATAAGCAAGCCGAGGTCGATCGACTTGAAGCCATGAAGGCCGAGATAGCCGAAGCTTCACAGGTACTTTCCTATTACGGATTTACATTTAACGAATTAGCGGAGTACTCTCCTAAGTCAACAGCAACCAAGGCAACCTGTAAGGATGCAATAATATGTATGCTTCGCCCGGGCGACTTGTTCGAAATGATGCGCAAATCCAAGCTTCTTCCGATAAAAGAGATCGAGACCAGGACAGGTGCCAAGAGGAAGACACTTGAGAGACATCGCAAGTATATAATGGCAGTCTCTGAATTATTACAAGGCGACTTTCCTCACTTATGCGAATACCTGACCGACATTAAGAAGGGTCTGGAATTAGAATAAAAGGGTTACAGACATGAAAGCAGTAGTACTGGAAGTAAAGAACAACAAGTCCGTTGTCCTAATGGATGATGGCACAATTGAAAAGATTAACAAGGTTTACGAGGTTGGACAAGAGATAGATGTTAAGCCTTCTATCGTTAAGTTCCCTAAGAAGTATTTGGCAATTGCAGCAAGCTTTGCTCTTGCATTCATCCTTGGCGCAGGCGGATATGTATATGCCGCTCCCACTTCTTATGTAACGATGGATGCGAGGTTATCCTTTGAATTCGGACTTAACGTATTTGACGAAGTAGTATCAATAGTATCACTTAATCCGGAGGGCGAGAAGATAGTTGCAGATTTCAACAATCTATCATCATTCCATCCGACTATTGATGAAGCAGTTGCTTTGACATCAGAGCTATTATACGATGCTAATTATTTAAGCAGCGATTCTAAAAGCGAGGTTATAATCAGCGCTGTATCCTCAGACGCTAACAAGAGCGCAATATTAAGCGAGAAGGCTAAGAACGCTGTTAGTGAAGTAAGCTCTAAGCGTGGTGCCACAAGCGAGGTTGCTGCCGCAATTGCTTCTCCGGCCACACGTGAACAAGCCATGTCAGAAGGCAAGAGCACAGGGGCAAGAACTCAGATGGTAGCGAGGCCGTAATTATTGCTGCTCCATCTAACAGCACAACCGAGAATGCATCTACAGGTGCCGATGCAGTTGTCGTTAGCGGAGACAAGAACGGTTCAGAAGAAGAAGCACGTGAAGCCGTTGCAGAGCCGGCTGCTGCACCTACCGCAGATTCGGAGCCCGTCGTTCCGACAGAGGAGCCAACGGTTGTAGATAATACCGATAAGAACGCAGAAATTGTAGATACCGAAAAGAATTCAGAGGTTGTTGACGTAAGCAAGGATGCTTCCTATTCCGAGGAAGATGATGTCAATTCCAATATAGAATGAGCAAGTGAAGAATTCCTATCTTCCGTCTTATCATTATGAATCATATTATTGAAGATTTCTTTAGAGCCAACAATGACAACACATTGCTTGGCTCTTGTTAT
>CAJOIL010000059.1 GCA_905234525.1 uncultured Lachnospiraceae bacterium
ATTGGAGCCGGGTCATGCTTTGCGCCCTTAGCTACAGGACACATATTCTCTACTTCCTTTGTGTAAATCATATTGAACTCCTTTCTTCTTCCTTTGCGTCTTGTTACGCATTGATACTATTTTCTCACATTTTGATGTTATAGTCTAGTATATTGTTTAAGAAACTATCCTAAATAAAAGCAGACAGACAAATCACCTCGTTCTCAACTGAACATGGCGTTCAATGTTTAGAAAGAGGTATTTATCTGCCTGCTTAGCGTAGTAATCTAGATTTTTTTAACAATATTATCCTTATCCTTGTAAATTCTATCCGCAGGAACAACACCTCGTACGCAAGATACGGGGTAAATGTTTGAGCGTGGGCAAACCACCGTTCCGGGGTTAAGAACACTGTTACAGCCCACCTCTACTTCGTTACCAAGCATTGCACCGAACTTCTTAAGTCCTGTCTTAATTTCTACGGTGCCATCCTTAACTACTACAAGCGTCTTATCAGATTTAACATTTGACGTAATAGAACCGGCGCCCATATGCGACTTATAACCTAATATGGAATCGCCCACATAATTATAATGGGGCACCTGTACATTATTGAATAACACTACATTCTTAAGCTCAGTCGAATTGCCCACCACGCAATTCTTACCGACGATTGCATTACCTCTTATGAATGCTCCGGGCCTAACTTCCGTATCCTCATCAATAATAAGCGGTCCTGTTATTGTTGCAGTATCATATATCTTAACGGACTTTGCTATCCATATGAACTCACCCCTTTGCTCGTAAATGTTACTGTCAAGTGTAGGTCCCATCCTCTTAATAAAATCACCTATCTTAGGAAGTACCTCCCAAGGATATGTAATGCCATCAAATAATTCCTTGGCGATGGTCTCCTCTAAGTTGTACATATTCGTTATCTTACATTGTTCCATAGTATTCTCTCCTGCGCGACAGGGGGACGGGTCCCTTGTCGCGAAGTTTTAATAATTCCTCAGAACGCGACAAGGGACCCGTCCCCCTGTCGCGCATGTCACTTCTTATAAAAGCCGGATAAATACCGGTATCTCTCATTAAGTGTATCATTCTTGGTGTACACACCCTTAACCCTATCTGTCTTACTTACAATAAATGCTGTCAGCTTAGTCATATATTCTTCTTCGGATATACTTCCGTCAGCCACTCCGGTTAATCCCTTCTCCCAGCTCGCTGTTAAGTCAGGATTTAATAATGAAGGAATCGATTTTGTAACCACATCATTAACAAGCTCGCCCCTAAGTGTAGGTTTAATAATCTGAGTCTTCTTATTAAGTGACAGATACTTGATATTAACAAGCTTCTTAAGTATCTCTGCTCTTGTAGCAGAGGTTCCGATTCCGCTACCCTTAATCTGCGCTCGTAGCTCTTCATCCTCAATAAGCTGTCCTGCATTCTCCATAGCCAGTATTATTGAACCGGAATTATATCGCTTAGGAGGTGATGTCTCGCCTTCTTTGATATAGTATTTATCAAAAGAAACAGTATCGCCTTTCTTTAATTTAGATATAATTTCAGCCATGAGCAGTGGATCGATTTGTGTATCTCCTTCTCCCCCCGAATCCGAGCCTGACCCCGCATCCTTAGCTTCCTTCTTCTCCTGCTTAAACGAATAATTCATCACCTTAAGATATCCCTCTTCCTTAAGGTATTTATTATTAGCATAGAACGGTTCTGTATCAACCTTGGCGACAATAGCACATTTCTCATATATAGCGGGAGGATAGAATATTGCTAAGAACCTTCGCACAATAACTTCGTATACCCTTACTGCCCTCGGACTTAGCGCCCTAAGCCCTCCCATTCCTTGACCTGTCGGAATAATGGCATAGTGATCGGTTATCTTCTTATCATCAGTGTATCGCGTCTTCTCAACACCGGCATATAGCTTATTATTAAGTATCTCCTGCGCATACGCCTTAACACCTGTCAGACTGAGAAGTCCGTTAATATTCTTATCAATCTCCTTAGCCACAGCACTTGACAATACTCTTGCATCTGTACGAGGATATGTCACAAGCTTCTTCTCATATAGCTCCTGCACCACGGAAAGTGTCTCATCAGGGCTAATTTTAAATAGCTTAGAGCAGTCATTTTGAAGCTCCGCTAAGTTATATAGTAACGGTGGATTCTTCTTTTCCTTCTTCTTGGAAATGCTTTGAATTACAGCTTCTGTCGATGTATTAGTTAATTCTTCAATTAACTTCTCAGCATCTGAACGCTCCTTAAAGCCATTTTCCTTATATAATAGCGGAGATTCAAGATACTTAGATGTCTCAAGTGCCTTCCATTCAAATGGTATGGTAACTTCATCAAGAACTGCGTCCCCAAGCACTCTATAAAACGGTGTCTTAACGAAATCCCTGATTTCACGCTCGCGTCTTACAATCATACCAAGAACACATGTCATCACACGACCAACGGATATAGCGCAGTATTTCTCATTCATACAATTAGCAAGTGCATATCCGTACTTTAGTGACAACAGCCTGGAGAAGTTGATACCCATAAGATAATCTTCCTTAGCTCTAAGATAAGCTGACGTTGACAGATTATCGTACTCTGACAAATCCTTAGCCTCACGAATCCCTCGTCGTATCTCTTCCTCTGTCTGCGAATCAATCCAGACACGCTTACGTACCTTGCCCGTAACATGTGCCTCCTGCTCAACAAGACGGTAGATATACTCACCCTCACGACCGGAGTCGGTGCAGACATATATCGTATCAACATCACTCCTATTAAGCAATTCTGATACAATCTTGAACTGCTTTGCGGCATTACCGATTATCTCATATAGAAATGTATCAGGAATAAAAGGCAGCGTCTCAAGACGCCACCTCTTCAAGTTCTCATCATATCTCTCGGGATAACTCATTGTTACCAGGTGTCCGACACACCATGTAATAATCGTATCCTCAGACTCCATATAGCCTGTATGATTCTTCAAATTAGTTCCGAGAGCCTTACCAAACTCTCTTGCCACAGAGGGCTTCTCCGCAATATATAAAGATTTGCCCATAAATTACAATTCCTTCATATCAACAAGAACAATTGATGAATCCTGTTCTGATAATTCAACCAGCTTCTGATCAAATGCCGTTGCCGAGAATAGATATACAGTCTTAGCATTAATTCTGGCCTTCTTCATGGAATCAACTAAATCTTCGTAGTCCTTATAGCTGAACTCTTTAGCCTTCCAATTACATTTGCCGACAACATTGGTTCTGATGCTGTCTTGCGCTACGACATCGATTGTACCGGTCTTACCGATCCATGTACCAATCTTCTCAATCTTGATTGAACATTGACCAACCTTATTAAGCAGCTCAAGATATTCGGTACATACACTGACAAAATATCTCTGAAGGTATGAATCAAGCTCATCCCTAATGTATTTGTCGTAGAATTCATCCGGCTTCATCTTATATAATTGCGACAAATGCGGATATACAAAATGAAAATAGAAATTAACAAAATTGTTGCTTATCCTATATACACCCTTCTTGGCATTGTCCCATCCGCCGGTCTCGAAGCTTACAACCTTAGATACAATATCAAATGCCGCAAGGTTCTTGATATACACACTTATCTTAGCACGCGAATAGCCTGTGTCCTTGTATAAATCATTAAGCTTCTCGTTACCTCTTGCAATTGACGCTAAGATTGTATTATATACCGTAAGCTCTCTGAGCTCGCCGGAAAGTATCGCATTAACCTCATCAAACAGATATCCGGAAGGGTTCAAGATGTTATCGCATACACTAGCCTTGAAGGGCTTAGTCTGACTCCATCTGTTAAGATAATCAGGCACGCCACCAAGAATACCGTATACCGTAACTGACTCAGCCACTGAATATCTTGGAAATGCTCTTACAACATCAAGAAATCCCACTTCGTTAAGCTTAACTCTTACATCAATCAAGTTCTTCTTCGCGCCGAGAATATCATCTAAATCATTGTTAATCCACGACATAGAAGCTACCGCTACGACGATAAATAACTGCTTCTTATACTTATCTATTACATTAAGAAATGTGTCATCCTTCTTAACGAGATATTCAAAATTATCAACTACAACTATTCCGCCATCACCAAGCTTATCGTAGATAGCACTAAAGCATTCTTCATATGACACATATGATTTATCAGACTTAATAAACTCCACTACATCTTCTGAGAATGCAAGCACTTGATGCTCCGGAGAAATATTCCTGCTTCTGTAATAAAATGCACTCTTATTCTTGCAAAAGTCACCGAGTAATTCTTCCTTAAGGCAACCTCTCTCTCCGTATATTAAAACTACCTGCTTATTGTTCTCTTTGTATAGGCTTTCTAAATGCTTGATTTCTGCTGAACGATTAACCATGTATATTCCTTCTTTCATGCTAGATAATAGATACAGTCGCTTAAGACGCGACTGTATCTATTATAAACAATATTAAATCAAAGTACAATAAAAAATGTATATTTGTTAAATGCTAATTTACTTCTTAGTGATGTATCCTTCTGCTTTAAGTAATTCTGCACAAAGTACAGCACCACCGGCAGCTCCTCTTACAGTGTTATGAGCAAGTCCGATGAACTTCCAGTCATATACTGTGTCTTCTCTGAGACGACCTACAGATACTCCCATACCACGCTCATAATCAACATCCAAGCTTACTTGAGGTCTGTCATCCTCCTCAAGATACTGAATGAATTGCTTAGGCGCACTCGGAAGCTCTAATTCCTGCGGTCTTCCGCTGAAATTCTTAAGTCTGTCTATTAATTGTTCCTTCGTAGGATTCTTCTTAAACTTAACATATACGCTGGCTGTATGACCGTTAAGTACAGGTACTCTTACGCATTGGCAAGTAATAACCGGTAATGTAGCAGGCTCAATTGTTCCCTTACTCTCATCAATATGACCCCAAATACGAAGAGGCTCCTTCTCAGACTTCTCTTCCTCGCCACCGATATATGGGATAATGTTGTTATTCATCTCAGGCCAATCCTTGAATGTCTTGCCTGCACCTGATATAGCTTGATATGTAGATACTACCACTTCATATGGCTCGAATTCCTTCCACGCTGTAAGCGCAGGTGAATATGCCTGAATAGAACAATTAGGCTTAACTGCCACAAATCCTCTTGTAGTACCGAGGCGCTTCTTCTGATACTTAATTATATCCATATGCTCCGGATTAATCTCAGGCACTACCATAGGCACATCAGGCGTCCATCTATGTGCTGAGTTATTAGAGACAACAGGTGTCTCTGTCTTAGCATACTTCTCTTCTATAGCCTTAATCTCATCCTTAGTCATATCAACTGCAGAAAATACGAAGTCAACATCCTTAGCTACTTCCTCAACCTCATTGACATTCTTAACGATAATAGACTTAACAGCCTCAGGCATAGGTGTATCCATCTTCCACCTTGAACCTACAGCATCTTCATACTTCTTGCCTGCAGATCTTGCTGACGCTGCTATTGTTGTAACCTCAAACCACGGATGATTGTCAAGCAGAGATATAAATCTCTGTCCTACCATTCCTGTTCCACCAAGTATTCCTACCTTTAACTTCTCACTCATTAGTAATCTCCCTTTTTCTTCTTATTAATCTTATAATCTTAATATAATAACTGGGACATTGTATCGTAAATCACGCCTCTGTGTCAAGATGTTATACTCTCTATATATGATTCGTAATTCGCTATAGCCTCTTCCATAGACTTCTTTGAGCACGCCCCCTTAGTTAGCCTCTTGCTTACACATGTCTCCATAGATATGGCATCATATATGTCTTCTTCAAATGCCGGGCAAATGCTCTTAAGCTCTTCGAGTGACATATCATCAATGGCAATGCCTTTATCAATGCAATAAAGTACAATCTGACCGATAATACCATGTGCATCTCTAAATGGCACGCCATGATTAACAAGATAATCAGCGGCATCAGTCGCATTTGTAAAGCCTAACTTAGCGCTCTCATACATAACGTCCTTGTTAAATGACATCGTATCAAGCATACCGGCAAATAGCTGAATACACCCATTGGTTGTACGCATCGCATCAAATGCTAATTCCTTATCCTCCTGCATATCCTTATTATACGCAAGCGGAATGCCCTTCATAGTAGTAAGAATCGACATTAGTGCGCCGTACACACGACCTGTCTTGCCACGCACAAGCTCAGCAATGTCCGGGTTCTTCTTCTGTGGCATAATTGACGAACCGGTAGAATACGAATCATCAATCTCAACAAAGCCGTATTCATTGCTGTTCCATATAATAACTTCTTCCGAAAACCTTGATAAATGCATCATCACAGTCGATAATGCCGATAAGTATTCTATCAGATAATCCCTGTCACTAACGCCATCCATCGAGTTATTGCACGCCCCGGTAAATCCAAGCTCCGATGCCGTATAATCCCTATCGAGCGGATAAGTAGTGCCGGCTAGCGCACCGGAGCCAAGCGGACAATAATTCATTCTGCGTCTAATGTCACTCATTCGCTCTACGTCACGACGAAACATTTCAAAATAAGCACCCATATGGTGAGCAAGCGTAATCGGTTGAGCCTTCTGCAAATGTGTAAATCCGGGCATAATTGTACTCGTATTATCCTTCATAATCCGAAGAATAACATTTAACAAATCTACAAGCTGCTCCTTGGTATAGTCAACCTGGCTTCTTGTATAAAGTCTCATATCCAATGCAACTTGATCGTTACGGCTCCTTCCGGTATGAAGCTTCTTGCCCGGCTCACCTATCCTATCAATTAGGTTAGCCTCTACAAATGAATGAATATCCTCGTATTCAGTCGTAATCTCAAGCTTACCGTTATCAACGTCCTGCTCTATCGAATCAAGCCCGGCAAGTATTGCCTTCTCATCCTCTGCCGTAATGATACCCTGCTTAGATAGCATCTTAACGTGTACGCGAGAACCTGCAATGTCCTCATGGAAGAATGTCTTGTCAAATGTTATAGAAGCATTAAACTCATATACAAGATCGTCAGTTGCTTTGGTGAATCTGCCACCCCATAATTGTGCCATAATTAGTCTCCTCTATTCTTATTATTGCATCTTCAGTCGCTCTTTATACGAATACACGCACCCACAATAATTCTGTCTGTACATGCCATACTCTTCGCTAAGCTCTGTTGAACGCTTAAAGCCATTCCGCTTCTTGAAATCGGAATATAAGTACTTAACACCATATTCCCTGCCTATCTCTTCGCCTAATCGATTAAGAAGCTCAGCATCCTTATGCGGGCTGATGCTAAGTGTTGTTGTGTAATAATCAAAGCCCTTCTCACTCGCAACCTTGGCAGCTTCGCCCAGTCTTAGCTTAAAGCACTCCGTGCATCTGAGACCTCGCTCAGGTTCATCCTCTAACCCCTTAACCACCTCGTAATACCTGTCATCTTCGTATATGCCTTCTATTACATGAATGGGATGGTTATCGGGATTATTACTGCCAAATGCTGATACGAATCGCTTCTGTTCTTCAAGACGAAATTCAAACTCTGACTTAGGATATATATTGGGATTATAGTAATATATTGTAATCTCGAAATACTTAGATAAGTACTCCAGCACATAACTACTGCAAGGTGCACAACAGCTGTGTAGCAACAAGGTTGGCACACAGCTGTCGTCTAGTTCATTAATTATATTATCAAGTTCTAGTTGATAGTTCCTCTTCATGCTAAATTGGTCAATTACTTAAGTGTCCTTCGTCTAACCCACATTATTACAAGTGTAAATGCGTATACAAGCGACATAAGTATCATAAATCCGGTCCTGTTAAATACAACTCCAAGTACTATCTGAATACCGATAATTATAAGCTGAATCCACCAAAACCTGATAGCCGCGATTCTGCAAAGTAAAGCTCCGAGCACTGCCTCGAGAACAACCATCGTACAAAGTGGCACAATAGGCACCTCAAGATATCTGTAACTAACAATGATTATTGCAAATAATGCTATGATATAGAACACCTGCAGCCATACATTGATATATGGGAAATAACTGCGAGTCTGCATTCTCTGCTCGACCTTCTCAACAGCAATCTCCTTCTTAGTTGCTTCCTTATGTTCCATTATACTCTTATTACCATACTTCTTGTTGGCCATATCTATCTCCTTATAAAGCAATGTCAACGCCTAACACTGAATATTATAACAATAAATCTTTAGATATACAAGACGAAAATGTTAACAAAATGTTAAAATTTTGTTACTTTTTTAGAATTGTCTTGAAAAATGGCGCGAGATTACATATAATCTTATGTGGCTTAAAGAACTAACATTTTGCTTTTGCAAAATGTCGGCGGGTCACAAGGGATCCGTCATCGCGTTGCGATGACACCTTATGACATGCTCCAATAGCTCAGTTGGTAGAGCACTTCACTCGTAATGAAGGGGTCAGCGGTTCAAGTCCGCTTTGGAGCTTCTTACAGCTTAAACTGACTTACAATATTAGAAAGGTCACTTGCTACATCCTTCTGCTCTGTAGCCATTCCCTCAACATCATCAACCATAACAGATACTTCATCTACCGTCTCTGTGATAGATGTATCCTGTGCTGATTCAGCAATATCCGCAACAGCATAATTAACCTGTTCCATAGAATCCGTAATTGTCTCAACAAGCTCGCTGATTGAATCTGCAAGCTCCTTGAATGCAGTTGCATCCTGTCCGTATTGAACACCGATATTAACAAAGTTATCATAATCAGGAGCAACCGTTTCCTGAACAAAGCCAAGAAGCTGATTAGCACCATTACTCATTGAACTGAATGCTGACTGAACACCGTCAATTGTCACCTTGATTCTCTCTACCGAATCTGCAGTCTCCGTAGCAAGCTTATTGACTTCGGATGCAACAACTGCGAAGCCTCGTCCTTGCTCGCCGGCTCTTGCAGCCTCGATTGAAGCATTAAGTGAAAGTAGGTTAATCTGATCTGCTATATCCGCTATACTGTCAACCAATTCGCCGATTTCGTTAACAATTTTGGCTCTTTCATTAGCTTCCTTGAGCTCGCTGTTATACTGCTCAACTATTGCAATAGCATGATCGTATGCCTTACGTGAATTCTGTTCTACCTCTGATGCTCTCTTAAGGATTACTTTAACCTCTTCGGCCGTCTTAGATGTCTCCTCTGCCAAATGCTGTACCGATTCATTAACTTCATTTACAGAAGCAGAAACCTCCTCGGTAGCTGCACCTGTTGACATCATAGCCTCATTAACCTTACCCATATTTTCATGGATATGACTGAACTTATTAGAAAGCTCTGAAGCCACCTCATTCATCTTAACTGATGAATCATTAACGTTAGACGAGCCTGATGAAATTCTGCTTATAACATCACGGTTATTCTCGTACATTTCATTAAGGGAACCACTCATAAGACCAAGCTCATCAGTGCCCTTCGCTTTAATCTTCTCAACAGTAAAATCTCCATTGGCAAGATCAATCGCAAATGCTTTAACTCTGTTAAGAGTCTTAGATAAACTGTTCGCTATCAGAATAATTACAACCGTACAAACAATTATTGCTATAATTGCAACTATCGCCAAGATAAGTGTAAGCTTTTGAACCGGCGCGTTAATCTCCGACTGAGGCATCTTAATCATCAGTCTCCAATTAACACCCGGAATAGTTGAATAGTAAATGTTGTTAGTACCGCTATTATCCTTATATTCGGTAAGTCCCGATTCATTAGAGAGAACTGTTTCACCTGCTGCTGCCAAGGATGCATTATCATCCTCTTTGATATTAGCACCGTTCTCTACCTTCTTGCTGTCATCCGTATAGATATAAGTACCATCTGAGGTTATCAGCATTGCAGAACCTGTATCTCCGACCTTGATAGCAGATACAATATCAACCATAGTGCCAAGCTGAATATCACAGGTAACACAGCCAAGATACTTGCCATCACTGTAAATAGGTGCAGAACAAGTTGCCATAACGGTTCCCGATGATTCATCATAGTAAGGGTCTGTTATCTCTGCCGTACCCTCCTTCATCTTAGCGGCATTGGTATAGTATTCCTGATTAAAATAATCATAATCAGCGTTACTGTATTCCCATGTCTCTACGATATTATCGCCATCCTTGTACCAATACGGTCCCATGTACTTCTCAGATGCATTATATACATTCGGTTCAAACCATATTCCGGCACCGTTAATTATATCGCTGGAATTAATAGCCTCGGAAAAGCTCTTCTTAAATACATCCATAGATGTATTCTTATAGTATATTGATACTTCTCTGGCCAAATTGACTGCTTGATTTCTTACAAGATCAAGATCTGCATTAATCTGATTACTGTTAGACTGAAGTTCAGAATTCATTGTATTCTGAGTCTCATTATTAATGGTAGTTTTACTGTTAATAGCACTTACAAGTGTAAGTGCTACCATAGCAATAATAACCGTCGGCAGAAGCTTTATAAGCATCTGTCCACGGATACCAAGTCCTGTTTTCTTAGCGTTTTGATCTTTACCCATATACTCGCCCCCCCCTATACTAACAAATGTTATTAATGGTGTAAACAAACATAAAATACCTGCAACAACAATCATAGCATCATTTGAAGTACCTGTTGCTTCTGTAATGAACATACTCTCGCCACTTGTTATTATTGTAAATATTTAGTAATATCAATACTGTATCATAACTTAGGATATTTAGCAAAGGTTTCTATCTCTTAGCAACCCCTTTTAACTCCCTCTTATTGTTGTACATCTTCTTATCAGCCTTTGCAAATACCGTGGCAACATTCCTGTCACCGTTGTATCTTGCCATTCCGGCGGCAATTACAACCTTGCCCTCACCTTGATTCTTAACATTAATCTCTTCAATCTGTTCAATAAGCTTATCTATATTGCGATAATCATCATTCTGTGATATAACAACAAATTCATCACCACCGATTCTAAACACCGGACTGTGGTCGAACACATCACATATAATGCGACAACCCTCCTTAATGAATCTGTCACCCTCTTGATGACCTAGATTATCATTTATCTCTTTAAGACCATTCAAATCGAATACGGTTACGGCAAACTCAAGCTCCTCTCCGTCCTCTATCATACGATTAAGATTCATCTCGGCATCTACATATGCATGCTTATTCTTAACACCCGTAAGCATATCCTTTCTTGCCAAATCATTGGCTGCAGTAAGCTTACGTGAGTATTCCTGCTCTCTTCTTACACGCCTATCTATCTCGACAATACCGATAATTATTAACCTACGTCCGTCCTCAACAATACCTGCCGCTCTGATAGATGTATACTTTGGCTCACCATCATATAAAAAGCGAGTTCTCATAGAGAAAATATCATCCTCTTTAATGGTTTTTATTATATTATCCTTGGTAAATTCTCTGTAAAAATCATCAAGGTCATCAGGATGTATTATTCTCTTGGCTCTCTCATTTGATTGACCAAAGAAATCATCACCCTGCTGAGTCACTCCCACCTTCTTATATCTATCATTCATTATATACTGATAATAACTATCGTTTGTCGGGTCTACTGTATAAATACACATAACATCTCCGGAGATCGCTGTTAATCTGCTGTATATTCGTCTTTCCTGCTTAATGTGTTCTATAGCCTCCTTATGTCTTAAGTCCTCGTCATTTTCTTCATAGCCTAAAACCACTATAGCAAGAGCTGTGACTTTGGTCACAGGGTTAGTTGCAATTCTTCTGAAGAGAAGGTGTACAACACCATTTTCTCGACTTCTTGTATTGGTAAGAACGGGATTACCTGTTTTTATACACTCTTCAATTGATGCAAAGAATTCAGCATTAAGTAGTGTCTTAAGATAATCATAATCAGTCTTCTTAACCTCTGAAAAATCCATATAATGACACTCAATAAATTCCCTAAATGATTTATTGCCTCTTGCAAGTCGTATATCATCATGACTTACCTCAACAATAAACATAGGCATAGTATCAAAATAATTATTAACACCTGCTGCCTCTTCTTCTGTCGTAAATGAAGCATCATACAAATTAACATTACCCAGAACAGAATAGTACTCAGATTCCTCGGGATTCTCAAATCCGATTCCTTTACCCTCGGCTACAAGACTTAATAGGTCTTCTAAAGGCAGAGGCTTTCTGTAATAATATCCTTGTATTCTTGTACAACCGATCTCATTAAGGAAATCAACCTGTGCCTTAGTCTCAACACCTTCCGCTACAGTCTCACAGCCAAGACCACCGGCAAGACGAACAAGCTCGGTCAAAATAATTCGACTTTTCTCATTGTATTCTATTTGGTCTACGAAGACCTTATCTATCTTAACCACGTCAAAATGTATCTTCTGAAGTATATCCGGTGCAGAAAATCCGCTTCCGAAGTCATCTAGCCATACACTGAATCCCAATTCTCTAAAGCGATTAACCTGTATCATCATGAATTCTATATCCTTCATGACAACACTCTCTGTTATCTCAATTATAATCCTGCTTCTGTCGACTCCGGCCTCGTCAACTCTTTTCCTGATTTCTTCTACGATATCACAGCCGTAAAAGTCTGTTCTGGACAGATTGATAGAGTTAGGAACAATATAAAATCCTTTTTCCTGTATATTCTTTATCTTCTTAAGAACCTGCTCTAACACATATAAATCAAGCTTATATGCTACCTTGGCATCCTCGAGAATAGGTATAAAATCAAGAGGCGGGAACACGCCCTTCATGGGATCGTTCCATCTTATCAGTGCCTCCTCATCACAGATTCTGCCGTTAGCTGTTCTTATAATAGGCTGGTAACACACCTTAAGCCAGCCTTCTTCCATTGCCCTATCAAGATTCTCAAAGACATGCTTCCTGTCTTCAAATAGCTTAAGCATTTTCTTATCAAAAAATACATACGCAGACTCATAGACACTACCACAGGCATCACATGCTATCTTCGCTCTGTCTGTTGCAGTTGCGGCGCTTACGGTCTCTAAATCGGAATAATAAACACCTATCTTAACAGGCAAGGTCTTACCGTCGTTAACATACTTAATATCTTCTATAAGTTGATTAATCCGTTCCTCAATTCGCGAAGAATCTGTGAATACGGCAAAATGATCGGCTGTCGTTCTGCAACAATTATCGCTCTTAAATGTTCTTGCAAGAAGCCTTCCCACAGCCTTAATTAATCTGTCTCCTTCTTCATAGCCGTAGCTCTGATTGAACCCTTGCATTCCGTTTAGGTCTATGAAAAGCATAGCCAGTATTCTTTTCTCGTTTTGTGCTTTTGTATGTTCTATTTCCGCAAGCTCGAAAAAGTAATTAACATCAGGAAGTCCCGTAAGATAATCATATCTAAGCTTATCAATTGCCTCCTTTGTCTTAAAATACATCTCATGATAATTCTCCATCGACAAAGACACATCTACGGAATCGGGATCATATATGCCCTCATTGGTATAGCTTACTTCAGCAAGGCGCACTCCGTCTTCCGTATATATATGCTGACCTTGAGAATGAATAATAAGCCACTTATCACCATGCTTATAGCGATACAGCACATCATATTTGTTATCATCCGTGGCAAATGCAAATGCCGCACTTGCAACCTTAGCAATATCATCGGGATGTACATCTCTGTACATATTATTATCCATAAGCTCCATTGCTTCTTCGATGGTATCAGTTCCGATAATCTCTCTATGTCCGTCGGACATGGCAACAGTAACAACCCTCTTATCAATAAATTGATAAATGGAAAAGGGGATACTGCTTCTCTCTATGAGCTTCCTCTCTTGTTCGCTGAATTTATATCTTTCCATAAGCCACCTCTCTTAGCCTAAATTCATGCAGCTCATTCATTGTCTCCAACAGCCTCTCGTAATCAGGGCTCTCAAGCGACAAATATATTACAAGTACGCCCAGAGACGTAATGAAAAATGTAATAAGCACATCATCAAAGAATAACATTTGCAGGATAAAAACTGTTGTTGTAATAACAACTGCACAAGCCATTGTAACAACCTGTATTCTTCTGTAGTGCCTCCAATGAACAAACATAAAAATACATCCTATTACGAAGAACAGAATCGGGAATCCGTAGGCAACAGGAACAAACAATACCTCATGGATATAATTACCGTTGTTATCATAGGAAAAAACAAGATGCGTAACCGGATTGGTAAAAAGAAGGAACACATTAATTGCAAGAAGAACCTGTGTTGTAACATACCGACGTTTAAACTCACTGTTTCTGACATAAACACGTATATACTTAATGAAGAAAATACCGGTCAGGCTTGCAAAAAATGAATCTGCCGTATTAAAAACATAGTGAAGTGGGTTAGGCACTAAGGCATGAGCGCTTGTAACTATAGCTGTTGCCACATCAAGCATGGTTGCTATCATAACAAAGAACGCAAACCTCTTAAATGCAATATTAATATTGGTCTTCTTCTTATATCTGAGATTCAAGAAAATACATAGTATTATATCGAGCGGAATTGCCGCAAGCTCAAGATATATATTGTAATCCAAATTCATACATATGCTTCCTCTACATAATTTACGAATTATTTTTGACTAGCAATTATAATTATTACATAAAATGCAATTATCTTTTAATTTTTATTTTTATTAAGCTTATTAAATATAAATCTGCCGGCATATGATGATATGAGCGATGCTATTATTAATGCCGGCAAATACGTGAGCGGAAAGCAAAGAAGAAGAATCGCAACAACCGTTATCGGCTTTCTCATAAGGAATCCGAGCATAGATGCCGCTACAAGCGCCACGGCAAATATCGCTTCAAAGTCACTTTTCCCACCAAAATTCTGTATAATCAGCGCGCCTGCGTATCCCACGGCAACAGCGGAATATATCATGGGGAAAATCGTTCCGCCCTTCCAGCCTAAATTAACACTGACATTAACCATAATCAGCTTAACCAATCCGAGAATAACCAAAGACAGAACAGTAAATTCCTGATAGCTCTCGATTAAAATTCCCATCTGATCTTCACCGGAGAATCTACCGGAGCTTACAAAATGACCTACGGCTCCAAGAAGAATTCCTGCAATCACACAGCTAATCACCCTGTATTTTAAAAGCATTTCACCTATTCTTAATGTAATCCTATTAACAATAGCGTATATAACTGCGAGCATCATACCTGCTATAATAAGAGGAATCCCCCACATCCAATCCGAGAGATATACACTAAAATCACCTACTCTGTCAGCACTGAATCTTGGTAGTCCTTCTAACTCCCCAAGAAGTAATCCAAGTCCCTTGAATGTAAGAACGCCTCCTATTACCGCCAATGTATAGATAACACCTCTTGTAACCTTAGATACAAGTCGTTCTCTTTCATTAACCTTGCCCGTTCTTCTGTCTTCAATTTGTTCAAAGATACCATAAAGCGGAGCATTGAAAATTACGCCAAGTGTAGCTGAAAGTCCGGCACCTGCGACCTCCTTAACTCTATCGCCCTTATACTTTAATCTGTCACCCACAAATGTACATAATCCCGCTATAACACCTGTAAGACCTGCCTCAGGACCTACTGCAGCACCGAACACAAGTGGAATGATTGCCGATACGATTATAATATGAACCTTATCGTAGCTATAGCCTTTGTCCTTCTTAACCTTAGACAGTACTTCTTCCAGCGATTCGGGGAATATTCCTACCTTCCTTTGCCATAGTCCGATAACAAGTCCACCAAGAACACAAATACCGACATCAAAGATAAGAATTCCGCAGTCACTCTGTCCGATTAATGAGACATCCTTAACACCTAAAAGTTCGGGAAGTGTATTCCATATAAAATCTGTAATAATATTAAAGCCCCTTAGGAACAAATAAACAACTGCACCTACAAGCGCACCTAAAACAAAGCTTAATATTCCAAAAATAAAAATATCTAATTTCTTGTTCATAATTAATTCACATCTCCGGATAATTTTATAATATAGTACCACAAAACAGCTATAAGTAGTATATTTCTTTATCTTAAAATTTCCTCTTGACTTCTGCCCCAACATATACGACAATATATAAACGACAATCTAGTCGTGCTCCACCAATATCATGTCATAGATACGGAGGTATTTATGACATATCAGACATTTGAAGAGGAAGTAATATCGCGCGTAACCAATATACTTCCCGACGACTACAAGGTCCACATCAAGCCGGTAAGTAAGAATAACGGCATCGTTCTACACGGACTAATCATTAATAACGGTCATTCCAATATATCCCCTACTATTTATCTTGATTATTACTATGATGAATACAAGGATGGTTCTACCATTGAGGAATTAACTGAGGAGATAATGACTCAGTATGAGCGATTTGCTCTTGAGGCAGATTTTGATATCAGTGTGTTTACAGACTTTGAGAAATGTAAGCCTAATATATCATATAAGCTGATTAATTTCGAGAAGAACAAGAAGCTTCTTAATGATGTCCCACACATTATATATCTTGATCTGGCAATAGTATTCTACTGTCTTCTGAACAGTGAACAGCTTGAGACAAGCTCTATTCTTATTAGGAATTCACATATGAAGCTATGGGATGTATCCGTTAACGATTTATTCGATATTGCTTCAACAAATACTCCCAAGCTTTTGAAATACGAGCTTAGAAACCTTACCGATATAATCGGTGATATGGTTAAGATGTGCCGAGACAATGACACCTGTAAGGAAGCAGAATTATGCTATGAGGATTTGCAATTGGAACAAAGTCCTATGTATATTCTTACAAATAAGCTTAAATTATACGGTGCATGCTGTATCCTGTATAAGAATCTGTTAGAGGAATTCGCCGATAAGGTCGGCAGTGATATCTATATCATACCGAGCAGTGTACATGAGGTGCTATTGGTTCCGGAAAGTGATGCTTATAACGGTGAATATTTGACCGAGCTGGTCCAAGAGGTTAATACCACACAGCTGTCGCCGGATGAGGTTCTCTCCGACCACGTCTACAGGTACTGCCGAGCGGAAGACGCAATTACGTACTAAGCAAGACAACTTTTACAGTGAGCAACTCCTTCCCGGACACGCTCTCGCTCTGATTGGGTACCCCTAGCGGACGCTAAGCTCTCACAAGCTATGCTTGTGAATCGCTAAGCGCCGAGACCCAAAAAGGTACCGGGAAGGAATTCTCGCTGTAAAAGTTGTCATACTATATACTATATTAGTTCTGCCTTGCCGCCTTAGCGGCTGCCTTATTGGCGTACATAAAGTCATCCGCCTTCTTAATGACGGCTTCTATATCAGCACCCGCCCCTGCGGAATAACCAACAGCCGCCGACAGCTCAATCTCGGAATCCTTGTTAATCTCGGCAACTGATTTGTTCCACTTGTTAACTATATCATTAAGCTTAAGCTCCGGCTCATTCTCACAAATAAGTACGAACTCATCACCGCCGATACGATACGCTCTATGCGTATCATCAGTATATTCTCTGATAGAATCGGCTATACCCGCTATCAGCTTATCGCCCATAATATGTCCGAGGTTGTCATTGGTTGCCTTAAGACCGTTAACATCCCAGAATATAACACCTACCTTATCTAGCTTAGTATAATAATCCTTAAGCATCTCACGATACTTATTCTTATTATAGAGCTGAGTCATATCATCAATCTCACTCATCCTCTTAAGGTACATCTCACGTAACTCTCTTTTAGCAACACCCTGTGATACGTGTATCATTACGGGAATTAAAGCAAGAAGTATAAGTGCCCTGGGAAATACGAAGTATAACGGAAGCGTAATCCACGGATTATCATTAATAGGACCGAAGACTCCCATGCCCCAGGCATCTACATAATCACTAAGTGTGCCTGTTGTAAGAAGTGCCATATTGGCATCGCACAGTCCATAGAAATATCCGCCCATTACCATGGCATATATTCCGGCTACGCTGAGTCCGTATGTAATATAAAGCATCTTCCTGCTGGAATACTGAATGGCATATATCATCGGAAGTACGCTTGCAATAATCATATGATATGTGAGAACGATTCCTACCACAACAGTCATTGTTAC
>CAJOIL010000060.1 GCA_905234525.1 uncultured Lachnospiraceae bacterium
CGTGCGGGAGAGCAAACGGTCGCTGATGACAAGGGCATTTACTCGTTTAAGACATCATTGTTCGATGAACTTACATAGCGCGACAGGGGGTTATAGTGAGAGAACAATCAGTCACAAGAAGAACTATATATTATTACTGGAAGGTCACTGTTAAGCATTGGCCTTATTTTGTCTTGGATATATTGGCATCGGTCGGATATGTATTCTTCTTGACTTTCGGTAATCCGTTGATTATCAGCGATATTGTGGATAAGATTAGTACTGAAACGATAACAAGTGATAACGTGTTTTCTATATTCGGAACTGAAATAATTCTGTTAGTGCTGTGTAATGTGTTGGGACAGGTATGCTCTAAGCTGCAGGACTACAGTCTTTGGAAGCTACAGATTAAAGCGTATTATGATTTATCAATTCTATGCTTTGATACGCTTAGTAATCAATCAATGACCTTTCATAATAATAGGTTTGGAGGCGCGCTGGTAAGCCAAACCAGTAAGTTCACAAGCGCATATAATCAGCTCACTCAGACGCTTACTTATTCGGTTATACCTTCTGTTGCAACCGTTATTCTTATTGTTTGCATTTTGGCGCCGCTTGTACCGATTTATACATTAATTGTGATGGTGTTTCTTGCGATATATGTGGTTGTTGTATACCATTTGTTCCGCAGGTTGCAAAAGCTTAATGATCAAGCTGCCGGTACGCAGAATCGCTTATCCGGTCAGCTGTCCGATTCTATCACCAATATCTTGGCTGTTAAGACCTCCGGCAGAGAGGAATTTGAGCGCGAGACATTCAAGCAGGTTAACAAAGAGGTATACTGTAACGAATCTAAGCGTATGAAAGGCTCACTTTTTTCGGGCTCTGTTGCAGCCGGGCTTATTGTTGTTTTGATGGCGATAATGACTATATTTATCACAGGCGGACAGCCGTGGTTTGGAATAAGTGCAGGAACTCTTGTTTTGATGTTTTCTTACACTAACAACCTAACACTTCGATTCAATATGCTTACATCCGTTATGCAGTCGGTTAATCAGGCATTTGGTGATGCGCATGATATGACGGTTGTCCTTGATGAGCCTCGTCTTGTGGATGATGTGGAAAATGCGCCTGAGCTTAAGGTGACACACGGAGAGATTTCATTTACGGATTTAAGCTTTAGTTATTCAGATGGAAATGCGCCTACAGAAGTATTCGATAATTTCAATTTGCATATTCCATCGGGACAACGAATCGGACTTGTGGGCAAGTCGGGTTCCGGTAAGACAACAGTCACGAGATTATTGTTAAGATTGTCTGACATTCAAGGAGGAACTGTCAGTATAGACGAACAAGACATTTCCAAGGTCAGTCAGTCGAGCTTAAGACGACAGATTGCGTATGTTCCGCAGGAGCCGTTATTATTCCACAGAACTATCGCAGAGAATATCGCTTACGGCAGACCTGATGCTACTGATGAGCAGATAAGACAGGCGGCAAGAGACGCTAATGCATTGGAGTTTATAGAGACTCTTCCTGATGGATTTGATACAATAACGGGTGAACGAGGAGTCAAATTATCCGGCGGTCAGAGACAGCGTATCGCAATTGCAAGAGCGATACTTACTAACGCGCCTATTCTTGTGCTTGATGAAGCAACAAGCGCACTCGACTCCGAGAGCGAACAACTAATTCAGGATGCTTTGGAAAATCTCATGCAAGGAAAGACATCGATAGTTGTAGCACATAGATTATCAACAGTTGCCAGACTCGACAGAATAGTTGTATTAAAGGATGGCAAAATTATAGAAGACGGCTCTCATGAAGAATTACTGGCCAAAGGTGGCGAGTATGCAGGACTTTGGGAACGCCAGACTCTATCTGAAGACTAAAAAGCGCGACAGGGGGACGGGTTCCTTGTCGCGTCGCGACAAGGAACCCGTCCCCCTGTCGCGCATGGAACCCGTCCCCCTGTCGCGCTTTTTAAAAACAACAAATTAATATTGATTTTCTTATTTTAATCTATTATAATGTTCTTCATCGGACAAGTCTTGTTCGTGCGTAGGTTTTCACTTATGCTAATTCCAATATGAATTCTTGCTATATTTTATATTTAGAGGAGGACGTAAAAATATGGGGCGTGTTGCACGTAAAAAAAGTACCAGTGGTGTTTATCACGTGATAATTCGTGGAATAGGCAAGCAAATATTGTTTGAAGATAAAAATGATGGATATAGATTCCTACAAATAGTAAAGAAATACAAAGAACAACAAGAGATTCTATTATATTGCTATTGCATGATGGAAAATCACGTACATTTATTAATTTGCGATAAAAATATGAATATAGATATTTTTATGAAGAAAATCGAGACATCATATGCATTTCACTATAACGATAAATACGAGAGAGTTGGCAACTTATTTCAAGGGCGATATCAAAGTGAACCTGTTGAGAATGACACCTATTTTATGATTGTATTTCGCTATATACTACAAAATCCCATCAAGTCAGGTATATGCACCATTGATGAATATCTATGGAGTTCTTATAAAGAATACGCTAATAATTATTCCGGAATTACTGATAAGGAATTTGCCATAAAGCATTTTAATGGCAAAAATAATCTGCTTAATTTTGTGAATACTTTGAACAATGATAATTGTTTAGATATAAAAGCTCCACCTATTAAAGATACTGTTGCTATTGATATAATCAGAAGAGAATTAAACGTAAAAAGCGGAACAGCACTACAGAATTTTTCAAAAAAGGATAGAAATCAATCGTTAAAACTACTCGTAGCAAAAGGATTATCAATGAGACAAATTGAACGCCTTACCGGAATAAGTAAAGATATTATCTATCGAGCTACTAAATAAAAAAGCGCGACAGGGGGACGGGTTCCTTGTCGCGCATGTTATAAATTAGCTCAATTATCGCGACAAGGAACCCGTCCCCCTGTCGCGCTATATAAGTTCATCGAACAATGATGTCTTAAACGAGTAAATGCCCTTGTCATCAGCGACCGTTTGCTCTCCCGCACGATACGCGGCATCGCCTATCTCTTGACATACGGATGTGACAATTATCATGTTCTTATTATCTGTAGGTGCGTAATTAACATTGCCCATACACAGGGCAGAACAAATACCTGCTGAAAGCATACAACCACTGCCGGTCAGTTGCTTTTGCATTGCATGTCCGGATTCTATGACTACCGTAGTCGTACCATCACTTATGACATCTCTTACACCCGATGCTACAACAATTGTGTGAAATGTGTTAGCAACATCTTCTACTACGCCCTTAAGCGCATCTAAATCGTTGTCATCACAGGACTCCAGTCCGTAAGATGTGTCAGCGTCTGTATTAAGCGCACGTATCTCTGAAACATTTCCACGAATACATGTCGGAGCGCCGAAACCAAGAATCTCCTTAAGAAATTCGCGACGATAAGAAATACCGCTGATTCCGACAGGATCAATTACAACTGTGTGCTCATTATCCAGTGCCGTCTTATAGGCAATCTTCATAGCTTCATAATCATCGGCAGCGCCGAGATTAAGATAGAGACCGCTTGCATTGGCCTGAACTTCAACAACCTCATTAATATTATGCGACATAATCGGCGAGCAAGCGAAACTAAGGACCATATTGGCAACGCTTTCAATCGTAACATGATTGGTTATGCACTGCACAATCGGCCTACTATATAGGTTGCACAATATGTCGCGAGCGGCCTTAGTTCGATTCTTATGAGCAAATATTCCGCCACAAACTGCAACACCGGCAATCCCTATACTCCTTAAGGCGGATACGTTATTGGCATTAATTCCTCCGATTGCAACAACAGGAATATTAACCGCATTAACTATGTCGTCTAATATTCCCAGTGTCATGGTGGTGGTGTCCTGCTTCGTATCAGAGCCGAATACAGCACCGCATCCGAGATAGTCAGCACCCTCCAATTCAGCATCTGTTGCCATTTCAACAAGCTTAGCGGTAGCACCTATTATTGCATCTTCACCAAGCGTTGCACGAGCATCGGTAATTGACATATCCGTAAGACCAAGATGCACGCCATCAGCCTCAATCTCGTCCGCGAGCGCAACATTATCATTGATTATCAACGGAACATTGTACTTCTTACATACCTTTTGAACATCAAGCGCTGTGGCTTTGAATTCGTCGTAGGAAGCGTCCTTCTCGCGAAGCTGAATAACAGTTGCGCCGCCAAGTATAGCTTGCTCCACAGCTGTTACAAGCGTCTCACCTTCATGCAAATATGACCTGTCGGTTACAACATATAATTTGTAGGAAATATTATTCTTATCAATCACTTTATCTCTCCGGACATAATCTTATTGTACACGCTTTCGTGTGCCTTAGATTCCATTACATCTTGAATCGGTTCCAATTCTATTCGCTTTCCATACTTATATTCCAGTGTAGTAGCAAGAATGACATCTGCAAACTCCGGATTCTTCGGAAGCGCCGGACCATGACTATACGTACCGAACACATTGTTGTAGCGCACGCCTTCAGTTCCATCGTCGCCGTTGTTACCGTAGCCTTTTATTACATTTCCAAGAGGGGTAACACCATCGCCAAGATAAGTACGACCGCTGTGATTCTCATAGCCGACCACTTGAGTCTCTCCCGATTCTTCCCCTGTGGTAAATGTGTAATTACCAATCATACGAACTTCACCACCAATAGTATGAAAGTCCACTGCTCCAAGGAACTCATTGCGTTCGCCCTTGTATGTCTCGTAATAATGACCCATCATCTGATAGCCACCGCATATACAAAGAAACGTCTTACCGTCATTTACAGCCGACTTAATCTCCTCGCCCTTGCCGGACTTTAAATCTTCTAAAAGAACCTCTTGTTCAAAGTCCTGACCACCACCGATGAAGAACAAATCGTACTGTGTTAAATCGCGCTTCTCGCCAAGCTTCAGCTCTTCAACGGTACAATCTATACCGCGCCATTCCAAGCGACGCTTCATACATAATATATTACCTCTGTCACCGTATAGATTAAGCACCTCGGGATATAGGTGACATATCTTAAGACCTTCCATAACAATCACCTATCCTTTCCAAAATTCGCCCTTGCCTGTAATCTCTGCAAGGGGTGCTCTTAATGATGTCATTGATGTATAATTCGGAAGTACAAATACCGGATTATCGCTTTGCTTCATCCTGTTAATCAAATTATCCCAGCCCTTAACTATTTCGATGCGACTCTCATCAACGCCACCATACTTAAGGCGTAGTCCGATATCTTCCGCTCTGTCGCCGGATACGATTATATTCTTAATCCTATCATCCTCGGCGATTCGCTCGTATTCTGCATCCCATATCCAGGAAATGTCATGCCCGTCAGCAGTCCTGTCATTAAGGCATACAGCTACTGTCTTATCCTCTTCGATGCTTGTCACATAATTAATCGCTTGATTACAGCCTGCAGGATTCTTAACTAGTATCATCTGCACGTCAACTCCATCAAGCTTAAAGGTCTCCATTCGACCAAAGCTTGTGCCGGTTTCAGCAAGTGACTTAATTATGTCTGCGCGTTCAAATCCCGCTGCCGTATACGCACATATAGCACCGACAGCGTTATAGACATTATATATGGCAGGAAGACCGACAAGGACGTGCTCTTGCTTGCGCGACAGGGGGACGGGTCCCGTGTCGCGTTTGTACTCATTATCAGAATTTCCGCGACAAGGGACCCGTCCCCCTGTCGCGCTATCGCTAAACTCCATCGTAAGCTCAGTACCCTTGGCAGTAAGCTTGTCTACGGATGTAACTGCAACATCTGTAGCATGGCGCTTATATCCGCACTTCGGGCATTTGAAGCCACCGAGATGCGCATATGTATGATAATCATACTCATACTCAGTACCACAGTTAATACAATATTTAGCATCCGATATCTCGGGATCCGATTGATCTCCGTACGGACAATCGATTCCATAATATATAACTTCATTGGGGATGTCTTTCGCAAGAGATGATACAAGCGAGCAATCTGCATTAAGACAAATTGTTGCTTTAGGCACCTTCTCAATGCCGATACGTATGTGCTCTAATGTATGAGTAACCTCACCGTAACGATCGAGCTGATCGCGGAATAAATTGGTTACAAGAATAACCTTAGGCTTAACAAGAGGGGCTACCTGCTTTAGTGCTCCCTCGTCACATTCTATAATAGCGTACTGTGACTTAGGCTTGCCTGTAAATGTTGCATTAGCCGTAAACTCTGCCGTAACTCCCTTAAGCAGATTGGCTCCCGACTTATTAGCCAGCACCGTCTTATCCGTACCCTCTAACGATTTGGAAAGAGCCTGCTCAAGCATACGACAGGTTGTTGTCTTGCCATTCGTACCGGTTACAATAATGGTGTCCATATTTTCGGACACCTTCGCCAAAATATTCTTATCAAATACCATTGCTGCGCGACCGGGCACTGTCGTGCCTCCGCGCTTTGCAATTCTAAGTAATCCTCGCGTTGCCTTGCAGGCAGTAACTCCTAATATTGTTGATATACCCATAATTACTCCGGCGCGACAGGGGGACAGGTCCCGTGTCGCACACTATCATTCAAGATACTATTTATTCACCGCAAATGTTTCCTTGCGCGACAAGGGACCCGTCCCCCTGTCGCGCCTACTCCACTGTCACACTCTTCGCCAAATTACGTGGCTTATCCACATCTAATCCTTTGCTTACGCTTAGATAATAGCCTAAAAGCTGCAAAGGTATTATCGCTATTGATGCCGCAAAGTGCTCGTCTACCTTCGGCACATATACAGCAAAATCAACAGAATCCTCTATCTCATATCTGCCATAGCATGTAAGTCCCATAAGGTATGCTCCCCTTGACTTACACTCAAGCATGTTGCTTAATGTCTTCTCATATAATCCCGGTTGTGTTAGGACGCCAACCACAAGGATATCCTTCTCAATCAGGCTTATTGTGCCGTGCTTAAGCTCTCCTGCAGCGTATGCCTCTGAATGAATGTATGATATTTCCTTCATCTTAAGACTGCCCTCAAGAGAGATGGCATAATCAATGCCACGACCCACGAAGAAGACATCCTTAGCATTGGAATACTTGCTGGCAAACCATTGAATTCTATCCTTCTCTTCCAATATCTTGGCAATCTTATCGGGTATCGTCTTGAGTTCTCCGATAAGCTCTTCGTACTTAGCCTTATCTATTCTGCCTCGAACAAATGCAAACTGCATTGCAAGTGTATATACTGCAACAAGCTGTGCGGAATATGCCTTAGTAGTAGCAACCGATATCTCCGGACCTGCCAATGTATAGAACACACTGTCTGCCTCTCGCGCAATAGATGAGCCGACTACATTAACTATACCAAGTGTCCTTATACCCTTATCCTTCGCTTCTCTGATTGCGGCAAGTGTATCGGCCGTCTCCCCCGATTGAGAAATGGCAATAACAAGCGCATTTTCATCAAGTGTCATATTACGATATCTAAACTCGGAAGCGAGCTCAACCCTCACAGGCACATTTGCCAAATCCTCAAAAACATACTGAGCTACGACACCTACGTGCCACGCAGAGCCGCAAGCCACAATATATATCTGACTGATATCCTTAATATCATCGTCGCTAAGCCCGATATCGCCCAGGTCGATAGCATTATCCTTAACAACGGAATTAATTGTATCCTCCACTGCCTTGGGTTGCTCGTGAATCTCCTTCATCATGAAATGCTCGAATCCGCCCTTCTCGGCAGCCTCGGCATCCCAATCAATTGTCACTAGCTCCTTCTGAATCTCATCTCCGTCGAGATTATAAAAATGTGCTTCGCCGGCACTAATCTTACCCATCTCCTGATTGCCGATGTAGTAAACGTCACGAGTGTACTTAAGCACTGCCGGAACGTCTGATGCCAGATATGCTTCATCTCCGTTAACTCCGATAATCATCGGAGAATCCTTACGCGCCACCCATATATCATCAGGATAATCCTTGAACATAACAGCAAGCGCATATGATCCACGTACACGCACCATCGTCTTGGCAATCGCATCGATTGGGCCTAATTTATATTTGTTATAGTAATAATCTACGAGCTTAATTAAAACCTCCGTATCTGTATCGGAATAGAGCTTATAATCCTTGCGGATAAGCTTATCTGCAAGCTCCTGATAATTCTCTATGATGCCGTTGTGAACACCGACTACATTGGATTCATCAATCGATGCAGCGCCCTCGAACACAGGTCCGGAAATGTGCGGATGAGCATTAACGACACTCGGCTCTCCGTGAGTCGCCCATCTCGTATGACCGATTCCAATTCGACCCTTTACCGAATGACCATCATCTGTCATCTTGGCTAATTCTTTCAATCTTCCGAGTGCTTTGATGACATTGACCTTGCCATCATCACTCTTAACAGCAAGTCCCGCCGAATCATATCCTCTGTATTCAAGCTTAGCTAATCCGTCCAATAAGACAGGTGCTGCTTGATTGTCTCCTACGTATCCTACTATTCCACACATAATAATAATTCCTTTACCTACATAAAAAAAGAGCAAAGTGACTTACAACTTCTTCCGCGAGGGCAATTCACGGGCACGACCCCTCCGCGACTCTCGCTGCAGGAGGGGTGTCCCGCTGAATTCCCCACGAGCCAAGATTAACACCTTACTCGTCCTATTACTAATTAATTTTAATAGTGCCTCTGCGCGTAACGTACACTCTTATCAACAAGCTTATATACACACTTAGGGAATTTATACCTCTTAACATACTTAAATACTAATTCTCTGTGTGCTCCAATAATATAACCGATTCCCACTAATGCACCTATGCTCAAACACTTACCTAAGAATTTGTAGAACTTCTTACGACGCTCTTTCTTCCTCTTACGTCTCTCCATCTCAGCTGCACCGACAATAGCAGCCTTGACAACCTTCTGCGTCTCATCCCTTACTACATCATGCATCTCGTCCTTGTTAATCATAGACCCTTCTCCTTCCTCATTGATTTGTTGGTAAAACCATATGTTTAACTATAACATTTATTATGGTTTTTGTCTATTAAATGTGGTACACTTTATACTAATTAGCAAAGTAGGAGGCAACAATGAAATTCATAGACTCACTTAATGTAGGCGACAATATCAAAGAGACATATCTTTGTAAGGATAAACGAAGCGGCACAACCAAAAACGGTGCCGATTATTATCTTGTGACATTGCAGGATAAGACAGGCGTATTGGAAGGTAACATCTGGGATGTCGGAAGTCCCGGCATTCAAGAATTTGAGAAGTCGAATTATGTCGAAGTGACCGGTCAAATTAAGGAATACAAGGGCAAGAATCAGATTACAATTACTGCGTTAAGGGTAGTTGATGCGACGCAGGTTGATGTAACTAATTACATCCCATCTACAGAGAAGAACATAGATGACATGTATGACGAATTACTTGGCTTTATCGATACCATCAACGCTCCTTATATGAAGGAATTGCTCGAGAAATATTATAAAAACGACGAGAACTTTAGGAAGCGTTTCTGCTATCATTCTGCAGCCAAGTCAGTACACCACAGCTTTGTAGGCGGGCTTCTGGAGCATACCTTATCGGTAACTAAGACCTGCGACTTTATTGCAAAGCAGTACGATTATTTGGATAGGGATTTACTCCTTACGGCAGCGATGTTTCATGACATTGGAAAGCTTGCTGAGTTATCACCTTATCCGGAGAATGATTATACAGACCACGGACAAATGCTTGGTCATATCGTAATGGGATATAATCTTTTATCCAACAGTATACGAGAAATAGATGATTTCCCGGAGGTTAAGAAGACTGAGCTTTTGCACTGCATCCTATCGCATCACGGTAAGCTTGAATTCGGCTCGCCGAAGACTCCGTCAATAGCAGAAGCGATTGCTCTTAACTTCGCGGATGATATGGATGCTAAGCTTGAGACTATGAAGGAGCTTATGGCCAAGGTCAAGGGGAATGATACAAGTTGGCAAGGGTTTAATAGGTTGTTGGATTCTAATATAAGGAAGACTAGTAAGGTATAGTAAGGTTCTGCAGACAAAGCACCTTTCCTCCAACCGGGCATTCGCCCAACGTTTACGGAAAGGTCTTTGCTCTGCAGAACTCGGCTTACATTATAAGTGATATGTATACTAAAAACGATGAATTACCACTTACAATCGAAGACATGTCAGTGAATGGCGAAGGAATAGGTCATGCTAATGGTATGACCTTTTTTATTAAGGGCGCTGTTGTCGGCGATGAGATTATTGCCGGAGTGACCAGGCCTAAGAAGAACCTGTGCTATGCGCGGGTTGTGGAGGTCATAACGCCATCACAGGCTCGATGCGAGCCTTTCTGTGAGAAATCAGGTCCCTGTGGCGGATGCCAATTGCAGAATCTTAATTATGATAAACAGCTTGAGCTTAAGGCGAAGCATGTAAGGGATAACTTAGAACGCATTGGTGGCTTTAGCAGCGCTTTGCTTGATGATGTGATGCAACCGATTATAGGCATGGACGTGCCTTATCACTATCGCAACAAGCTACAAATTCCCGTCGGACTTAATAAGAACGGTGACGTTGTAATAGGATTTTATCTTGCGCACAGTCATGACATTGTACCGATAGATTCTTGTGCACTATCGCACCCTGCCATCGATGGAATACTTCCTATAATTCGAAGATGGATTATAAATAATCGAATACACATTTACCATAATAACAAGGGAATTCTTCGCCACATTCTTATCCGTTACGGTTATGCGACAGGCGAGCTTATGGTTTGTCTTATAGGAAATGTGCATTTAGAGGATAAGTCTGACCACGCCCGCGAGTTCCTAGATGACCTCTATGACTTAGCGGACGAGCTTCAGAAGGTTCCCGGCATGACCTCGATTGTTTTTAATGAGAATTGCGTTAACACCAACGTAATCTTAGGTGACAAGACGCATCTTATCTGGGGGCGCGACTATATATGTGATTTCATTGGCGATATTACATTTAACATATCCGCGAAGTCCTTCTATCAGGTCAATCCCGTCCAGACAAAGAAACTATATGATAAAGTGTTAGAATATAGTGCGCTTACAGGCGTAGAAGAAGTTTGGGATTTGTACTGCGGAATCGGAACCATCGGGCTTTATCTCAGCAGGCATGCAAAGTCCGTCTTCGGCGTGGAGGTTGTTCCGCAGGCAATAGAGGATGCGCGGGTAAATGTAATGCTTAACGGAATCACAAATGCCGATTTTGAAGTGGGTAAGGTCGAAGATATAATAGA
>CAJOIL010000061.1 GCA_905234525.1 uncultured Lachnospiraceae bacterium
ATTCATATATTGAGCTGCAACGCCGAGACCAACCTGCGCATACACATTTTCGGTACCGCTTCTGAGACCTCTCTCCTGCCCGCCTCCGTGAATAACAGGACGTATCTTAGTGCCATTCTTAATATAAATAAATCCGCTTCCCTTAGGTCCATGTATCTTATGACCGCTTGCACTAAGCAAATCAATCTTCATTGACTTAGGATTAATCGCGTACTTACCGTACGACTGCGTTGCATCAGTATGGAATAAACATTTAGGATTCTTAGTTTTAATTATCTTACTAATTTCTTCAAGAGGTTGCACCGACCCAATCTCGTTATTGATGTGCATAATTGACACAAGAATTGTATCGTTCCTAATGCTATCTCGCAATGCATCAAGCGACACGAGTCCATCTTCATCCACCGGCAGATATGTAACCTCGTAGCCTTCTTCTTCTAAGAACTTAAGCGGTTCATTAATAGACGGATGCTCAATGCCTGATGTAATAATATGCTTACCTGCACGTCTGTTAGCAAGCGCTGAGCCGATTAGTGCAAGATTATTAGATTCCGTACCGCCCGAGGTAAATACAATCTCTTTATCATTTGCCTTAAGCGATTTTGCAATTATCTGCCTGGCATTATTAAGCTCCTTCTCAGCATCAAAGCCCATATTATGAAGAGAAGAAGGATTACCGTAGTAATCCTTCATCACATTGTTCATCTTATCTATTACCTCCGGCGCGCATCTCGTCGTCGCCGAATTATCAAAATAGCATATCATTGTTAATTATCCTTTACTCTCCTGTCTTGGGAGACTTTCGCTTAGATGCAGATTGTGAATCCGATGCTGCATCCACATCCTTATAAGCCAAAGCATATGTAGAAAAACGATCCGTCTTAAAGGTCAATTCATTAGTAGCCTTATCGTAACTCGTATCTATCACATCCACCTTGCCGTTATGCATACGAAGCAGTTTATATTCACGATTCTTTTCAGACTTTAATTTGTCCGGAAGCTGCATTGCGATTGTAACCTCGCCTCCCGGAAGCCTCTCAATATTTTCAGCATCGCGGAATTTGATCCTTTTACTGATGCCAAAATCCACATAATTATCTCCTATCTTATATCCGCTTCCCTTAGCCGCTATCTCGAACTTGTCTTGCATATCATCGGTAAGTGGATCTGTCTTAACACTTGAAAGTGCGAATCTTACATCAGCTCCATTCTTAGCTTGTGACTTCTCCTTATCATTCAATAATATATCCGTAAGCTCCTCAGTTGAATGCTTAAGATATGCACCGTGCTCATTAATAAAAGGATTAGTCTCGTTGACTACGCTTGAGTCCTTCTTAGCCAGCTGAATGCGGAATGCAGAGTCAAACATATACGGTGTTGGTACTTCTATCGTATAATATCCATCTTCATCAGGCGACAATGTAGATAAAGATCCGGATTCCATCAAGGTGTAACAATAATCGTCATCATATATGTCCTCTCCGGGGTGCACCATAGGTATAGGATAAACAGTCGACTGCAGATATATGGAATCAGGAATAAGATCATCACTTACAGGTTTAAACTTAATAGTTACCATATCGCCGGAAGTTGAAAGCACCTTATTTATTAACCTTCCATCATCACTTGTTATTGAAAGAGAGTCTTCTCCTGACAGTATTACATCAGCAGCATCCTCATAATACAGTTGTTCTCCATTATCCCCATCATAAAAACATGCAGCCGATACATAAGACTTCATATTAGTCCCCGGACTCTCAGGTACATATAATGCTGCATAATACTTATCACGAATATATGCTCCATCATCAGTCTTGCCATTATGCATAATTTCATGAGAATTAAATTCCGTCCCATTGGTATCTACGGTCGCAGCATCATATATTGCATCTGTCTTAAGCATATGAAGAGTTACCTTGCCTGTACCTCCGAATACTGTATTATTACTTACAGAATAATCCCCAAACAGAAGATAATCAGGTGGTATGTCATGTCTGGTATAATCATAGCAATCATCATATAGTCCCAGATATGAAGCGAGATGTCCGTTATAAAATACAGTAAACGCATCACTTTGTAGGAGGGGCTTTATTTCAGATATGTTTCTTGCGAATTTATAATTATATCTGTAAGTCTCATCTTCATAGAAATGTGTCTCTGCGTCGATATAGGTTCTTATTTTGAGTCCAACCCACTCTGATGGAGTAATTGCAAACACACCATGATATCTGTTATAAAATTCTGCCGAAGGAAAACCTTGCTCACCATAACCCCATCCGGCCCAACCTGCCTCAACAAGGTGACTAATCTTTTGTAACACCGGATCAACATAATGAAAGTCATCCTGCATATTGTCAATACAGTATATATCAACGCCTCCACTTCGTACTACCGGGTACTGATTAACACCTATAATGTAGCTTTCGCCCAATGTTGGATCACCATGAACATGTATTCCTTCTTTGACACTTGTCACAAAGTCATCATCATCTATTCCATCTAATGGTCCGCCATGATAATCATCATAGAGATATCCATCCCTTTCTTTTTTATAATTCATTCTCATTTTAGCATTAGTGTTGTAAAATGCTCCATGTATCGGGCCACTATTGTTACTCGTATTGCCTGAATCATCAGACGGTCCATCATACCAGTACGCATGTGATTCCGTCATATCTGACGGCTTATAATATTGGTATATCTTAAGCGATACATTAGGTGACACATTAAGATTCTTCTCCGTATAATCGTAGAATCGCTCTGCCAAATCCTTGTTATCCGCTATCAGATTAGCTTTGTTATGTTCATAACATCTGGCACCGACATTATCGGTATCATCAAGATAACCATTGTTCTTCAGATAATCATACTGTCTGGCCAGATATTCCTGATATACAAGTTCAACAAGTGCAATCTGTTGCACCTGTGAATTCAATTCGAATTGAACGAATTCATATTGATCCTGACTCCACGGATAATACATATAAGCCAATTGTGCCGCCGCATCCATTACAGTCTCGTCTGTAAGATAAGCTGCCGAATCCGACTTCTCACACATAGCGTTAGTCAGATTAGACAATACATTATGAAGATGAGTTCCAATTGCACCATCCACATATCTGTTCTCATCTGTAGGATCTAAGCCACCCAGAAGATTATCAAGTTCAAGATCAAAAGCAGCCTTCTTATCAGCATACTTATCCACATCATCTCCATACTCATTAGCAGCACTAAGATACTCTACGTATGCATCTATTACATCCGAAGTGCCAATATCATTATAAATAAGTTGACGATTAATATCTTCATCTATCTTCGAATCAAGATATTTCTGAGCGTCAGTCATATCCTGACTATCAAGCCTGCCCAGGATTGCACTACCATATTCCGTCTGCCTCTCTTCTATAAGCTGTACCTCCTCTAATATCTCCTGGCACATTTCTTCTATCTCTTGCAGCGCCCATGTCACCTCAGTATCCCACAAAAATGCATCAAAGATAGATACTACCTCGGAGTATGCTTCATCATCTACGGAATCATCAATCTCGTGCATACCATAACTAAACCCATAGCATACAAGCGCAAGTGCCCTGTCAAGTGCTTGTTCTATCGCCCAATCCTTAATGTCTGCAGCATTAGCATTAAATGGTGTCATCACATTAGTAACAACTGCTGATAATGTAAGCACAACAATAAGCACAAGGGCTATCACTTTTTTCTTAATATTACCTAACACTCTCATAGTATCCCCCTTCTCTAGTCATTCCGTACTGCAACAACAAGCAACCTCTCTTCCGGCGCTCTCTCTGTACAAGTCGACAACACAATATAATGTCCGTCATTCTTAAGCAATCTGTCGCTCTTATCTATAACCCAATCACGCTCGTCGTATATATTAGTCATATCAGATATGAACCACTCCATATCAGCAGCTTCTGCAAAATGATCATATCTGTCAAGTAATAGACTGTCATCAAATATTTTGACAGAAACGACTTTGTATGTCAACTTCTCTCCCGGCAGATATACAATAATATTCCCTGCCTCACTAACACCTCTTCCTGCTTCATAATTATGCAGCGAAGCAAACATACTTTTGTCAAGCATATTATGTCCGTAAATAACAGTGACCGGATCAGTAAAATCCTTACTGTTGTCCTTCTGAACATAGATACATGCCGGCAATCCTTCACTGCCATCAACCTTATGATTAAGATAATAATCTTCTTCCTTATCATCTCCACTCATCAGAACAGGATAGTCTATAGGCAGCCCATCAATTCTAATCCATGCAATAATATCAGGATTAAGCTTATGAAGTGCATCAAAATCAATATCATCCGTATCATCAGATAGGGATATTTCCCCATCTGATATATTCACGGCAACGGCAACAAGAACTATCAAAAAGACTATAATAACAGCAGCACTTATTAATGTTTTTGTATCTATATGATATTTGTTTCTCAAGGTGTCGCCTTTCATATACTTTATAATATTACATACTCTCTCTATATACAAAATACAGCATATAGCGGAATTGACTTAATATTATCAACATACCCAAAATTATTCTCAGATATCCTTATTGCATATTCCGGTTCATATGTCTCAATATAATTCTTGAGACTCTTAGAGCTCTTGTGTCGTCCGGATTTAACTTCAATCGGAATCGTCTTGCCATCTATAGCAATCATTAAATCTATCTCCATACTATCAGACGGTTTATAAAAGTATAGATTCTTATAATTTATTTTCAATTGACTCAATACATAATTTTCAATTATTGCTCCTTTATATATATTATGAGTCTTCTGCAATAAGTCACTTGGATTAACCTCACATTCACAAGATAATATTCCAACATCCGAATAGTATATCTTAAAATTATCTATATCTTCATATGCTTTGAGTGGTGTTCTGGGTGATTCAATTTTGTTAATCTTAATTATCATACCTGATGAATCAAGCCAATCAATCGGTCCATAATAATCTCTTTTAACAGCAGTGCTTTTAATCTCTTTATATTTAAATTTCGGATTAGGCTTCGCAAGCTGTCCGGGAATGCTTTCATATACCGCTGTTATTTTGGCTGTCTCTGATGCATTTCTGACATATTTAGACATATCCGCCAAGTATGCAAGATGCAGATTACTAAGTATCTCGCCATCAAACAATGCAATATTACAAGAAGTATTCACATAATTATTGACTGCGGCCGGCATGCCACCGACAATCAAATAATCATGGTAAATATCTAATGCTTTTTTATGAATAGCTTCCGGAAGTTGAATCATTTTTTCAAAGGAATACTTTATGGCATCTCTTAATTGTTCTTCTCCTGTCGCCAAAAGAAATTCTTCAAAATCCATTGGATACATGTACTTAATTCTAACTTTACCCACGGGAAATGATGACTCAAACCTATTAATCTTAACTCCAAGCAAACTACCGGCACCAATAACTCTATAGTTGCAATCAGCTTCCGCAAAATACTTAAGTGCTGTTATAGCTCGTTCACTTTGTTGTATCTCATCAATCACAAGCGTAGTATCTCTTTGTATTTGTCTACCCAAAAAAATACTTATATTTTTTAATATAGCTTCCGGCTGCAAACTATTATCAAAAATTGAAACTAATTCTCGTTGCTCTTCTAAATTAATATATACAAAATCATCATATGTATTCTCACAAAATTCTTTAATTATCCATGTTTTGCCAACCTGTCTAGCACCAACAACTAATAGCGGTTCCTGAATCTTATTATTTTCCCATGCTGTCAGCTCTTCATAGAATTTTCTATACATATTACCGATCTCCCGTAATAATTTATAAGGCTTACTATGTTCAATAATGCTTACTAATCACAGGTAAATTATATCATCGACGTATAAAAATGTCAAAAAACTGAAGAAATTCATTTTTTTCTTAAAAAATAAATGAATATCTTCAGCAATCTTCCTAATTATGTATGTCAATCATATACTTTTTTCGACACGCTCTCGCTCTGATCGGGCACCCCTAGCGGACACTAAGCTCGTTGCAAGCAACTCGCTAAGTGCCGAGGCCCGAAAAGGTCTCAAAAAGCATATTATTGACATACATAAACTATAGTTCATTTTGTTCCAATTCTAGCATAAGTGCCGCTACCATTGTAATCGCTGCCGTATCAGTACGAAGTATTCGCTTGCCTAATGATATCAGCTTAGTATTCTCTCCTACCTGCAGTGCTTCTATCTCATGTGGTGCAAATCCACCCTCCGGTCCGATAAATACAGCAATCTCCTTATAATTCTTAACTTCATTAAGCACATTTACCGTATCAGTCATACCATTCTTGTTCTCATACGGTACAATCCGAAGAATGTCAGCCGATTCACTCTCCTTAATTGCTTCATCCAATGTCATAAACGGTCCGACACACGGAATGCATGACCTCTTAGATTGCTGTGCTGCCGATTCTGCAATTCTCTCATACCGCTCAAGTCGCTTAGCCTTCTTCTTATCATCCAGCTTAACCACACAGCGCTCCATCTCTACCGGAACAATTCTATATGCACCCAGTTCAGTACATTTCTCCAAAATTGTCTCCATTCTATCACCCTTGGGGATGGCCTGATAAAGCGTAATCCTACTTGACAATTCTGTCGAAAGCAGCGTATCTGTCACCTTAAGCACAAGCACTCCTTCTGACGTCGTATCAACCTCACACAGATAACTCTCTTCACTGCTTGTACTAACCCTAATCTGCTCACCCGACTTAATGCGAACCGCATTAATAAGATGATTCGCGTCATCACCCGTAATGGTAATTGTATCATCAACTATATCATTATTATCAATAAATATCTGTTGCATAATTATAACCTTAATATTGCTTAAGCTGTCTATCCTTAATATTGCTTAAGCTGTCTATCCTTAATATTGGTTAAGCTGTCTATCCTTGATATTGGTTAAGCTGTCTATCCTTGATATTAGTAAAGCTGTCTATTCCTTCATGGCTACAATACTAACCCACTCTCCTAAATGTTTAGTCTCCGTTATCTTAAGGCCTACATCTGATAAAGCCTTAGCCACTTCCTGCTCCTTAAAGTCAATAATACCCGATGTTATAACAGTACCACCGAACTTAAGCGCCGAGTATATCACAGGTGCCATCGGTATTATAATATCCGCAAGAATATTGGCAACTATTATATCATAGGTCTCTGCTCCGACGTTATCCTGCAATGCCTTATCACCGGTAATATCTCCTATGTGAAATGTACATTTATCCGTAGGGATATTATTGACAGCCAAATTGTCACCTGCAACCTCAACGCAGACAGAATCTATATCCGTTCCCGTCACATGACTTGCTCCGTATAATAATGCTGTAATATCAAGTATTCCGCTACCGAAGCCTAAGTCTAATACATTATCATTAGCTTGTAAATACTTCTGAATACCTTCTATGCATAGCTTTGTAGTCTCATGAGCGCCTGTGCCGAATGCAATCCCCGGGTCAATTGATATAACTTTATCTACGCCTTTAGGCGCATCGGAAGTCTCCCACGTAGGCTTAATATATAAATCACCAACACAAAAAGAATGGAAGTATTCCTTCCATTTGTTAAGATAGTCATCATTATCAATTACTTCTGTCTTAACTGTTCCTGCTCCTACATCCATGTAAGAGCCCACATCATCGATAGCTTTTTTAACGCCACACAGCAAGGTATCATCCGGCTCATCAAGGTAGAATATTATATTACATTTCCCATCATCCGTAATACCCTCAGGCAGAAGCTCGCTATAGTTCTTGCCTTGAATAACATCATCGCAGGGAATACCATCCTCTATCTCAAGTGCATTAATTCCAAGCTCCGTCAGATAATAGCATATATCATCAGAAGCAATAGTTGTTGTATTAATTGTATACTTAATATAACTCATTTCCTATCCCACCAAATGACATGCGCCGTATATTCCCGCTCTGCTTCCGAGGCTTGCTAAAACAAGCTTAGTATCTTTTTTAATAAATATCATTCCCGCATCAAATTCACTTCTAAGCTTACGCATCATATAATCTCCGGCATTGGACATTCCGCCACCAAGGATTACTGCTTCAGGATTAATAACGTGACATACATTGGCAATTCCTCTGCCAAGCATAGTAAGACATTCATCAACCGTCTTGAGTGCTACATTATCACCCTTCTTCGCTTCTTCAAAAACAATCTTAGCATTAATCGTTTCGCCAAATTCCTTGAGACTACTTTCGTTATTGCTTTCCGACAAATGTTTAAGAGCAAGCCTCTTAACTCCCGTTGCAGAAGAATACTGCTCTAAGCATCCGCATTTACCACATGTGCACATATCCGTCTCATTAAAATTAACAAGCATATGTCCTAATTCACCGGCGTATCCGTTAAAGCCTTGAATAATATTGCCGTCAATTATTATTCCTCCGCCCACACCTGTGCCAAGCGTTACCATCAATATACTTGAATAATCCTTACCTGAGCCTGCAAAGTACTCACCCAAAGCCGCCACATTAGCGTCATTATCGGCATAAACTTGTAATCCGATAAGCTCACTTAATTCGTCTACCAGATTAACATCGCCCCAACCTATATTGGTGCATCCATATACCACGCCGTTTACAACAGGACCGGGAACACCAATTCCGAGACCATCAACTAAATTCTTAGTTATATTATTTGCCTCCAACTTCTCATCAATTGAAGAAGCAATATCATTAAGTATATTAGCGCCGTTATCACTCTTATCGGTAACAATCTCCCAGTCTTCTATTAACTCACATTCGGAAGTAAAAAGTCCCATCTTAACTGTTGTACCGCCGAGGTCAACTCCTATCTTATATCTCATAGATTTATCACCTTCTTATAATAGCCCATGAGGCTGTCCTAAAACTGCTTGTAGTGAAAAGTGATTCCCAATTTGTCCGAGAATAAAGCCTAATGAGGGAGGCGATGTGGAACAT
>CAJOIL010000062.1 GCA_905234525.1 uncultured Lachnospiraceae bacterium
AGTATAAATTCAAGCCATACCTTATCTCTGAATTTGTACAGTATGATAAGAATCATTGTCGCTCCGGTTCCGTAGATTGGAAGCCATGGACCATGAAGCACACCACGATTAACGAACATACCGTCCTCTACTAAGTGAATTGCTACTTCCCATAACCATCCGATTATGCAACCCATGAAGAACATAGATACTATGTTAAGGACTGAATATTTCTTGAGGTAGTGCATAGTATAGAAGCGAGGGACTTTAGTACGATTCTTGTTGCTTGGATGCAAACGATTAGGATATGCTTTACCTTCAACTATAAGATTATATCGCTCGATTAATTCTTCATCTTCTTCTTGTTGATTTATTTTGTTGGCTTTGTCATTATAATGTAATACGATTCCGAGATAGTTGGCGAAGAATCCTGCAACACCGGTGTATTTGAGGCGCTCCTCTGTCTCAAGTCTGTGCTTAGCATCAGCAATAATTGTTCCGTATACAGGTGCTAATTCTTCTTCTGTAGGTACACGTGTTAAGTATTCGTCATTAAGTAACTCATAACCTTCACCCTTATTCTTAATATATTCCTCTCTGAGAACTAAGTAGTAACCGGCCTTTGAAGACTCAATGTAAGGATTAAGCCAGAATAATCCGACAAGACCAAGGGTAAGCACATTAAGAAGCTCCCATCCGATAAATGTAAGTGAGAATACGAATAGCTCCCATTTATGACCATCCATCATTTTGCGGGAAAGAGTGATTGCTTCGTTAGGCTTGATGG
Source organism: uncultured Lachnospiraceae bacterium (assembly GCA_905234525.1). Classification (GTDB taxonomy): domain Bacteria; phylum Bacillota; class Clostridia; order Lachnospirales; family Lachnospiraceae; genus RUG191. The sequence goes on from CAJOIL010000062.1 coordinate 767, forward strand.
TAGGATTCTCTGCAATGATGTACGGAACCATAGCATAAGAGAATTCTTTGATGATACCGCCGACTATGGTAAGGCTCCATAATATCTGATAAACCTGCTTTACAAAATACGCAAAGATTGCCCTGAAATAAATGTTTTTCCTAAGCAGGAACAAATATATACCGGGAGTTGTAGATGAATACGTTTGCGCGGTTATGAACATACGCTTAGTCGAAAGCCATATAAAGTTATCAATAAATAATTTGTCTGCAATAAGAATCAGTATACCGATTATTAGTGTAAGTATTGTAGCAACGGAAGGATTCTTAACAACATTGCTGACGTTGTTGAGAATGGAAAGCATAAATGAGCCGCTCTTAACACTATTGATAACCGAAGCTAATACACCGTTTTTATAGCTTGCGGTAATAAAACCGTATTGTTCATCCGGCAATGTCTCTTCTGTGGGTCCGTTTACCGCAACATCAGCCATTTTGCCGGCTCTCGATTCGCTAATTGACTTTGTGATTACTTTATATAAATCTTCTGCGAGATCGTTACTTACATCAGAAGCACTGTTGTTAATGACAACATCACCTTTTTCATTGATATAGGCATTATCTGAAATCTTCTCGGAGATCTCATTATATGTCTCTTCATTACCACCCTTAAGGAGAGAGAATGAATATGTTGAAAATGTATAATCAACACCCAACATCGCACAAAGCAGCAGTCCGATTACGAACATTAAGTAATGCGATTTGATTGTTGTCTTAGCACGACTTTTGATTTCTTTGAAATTTACTTTCATTATTGGGCTCCTTGAAATAAATCATTACATAAAATCTAACATATTATATCATATTATTAAAAATAAATATGATATAATAATTGAAGCGTATTTAAGATATTATTATGAGGAATATACAATGATTGCATTATATATTTTGCCGGCATACATCGTGGCCAATCTTTATGTGTGCATATGGCTTATAAGGTGGATTAAGGATATGTGCGGCGGACGATTGCCTATCGCCGCACAGGTAATTATACATATTTTATATTGGCCATTGCCTCTTGCAATGTATGTTGCAATTCTTGTGCCCGAAGGCGATTTAAGAAGGATACTTAATGTGGCGGGCACCTATTGGTATGGTGTATTGATTTACATTTTGCTTACTATCGGTATCCTTGATCTTATTAGAGTCATTATCCGCAAGAAGAAGAAAATTCCTAAAGGAGAGCCTACGTTATCTAAGAAAGGCTTTAGGATTGTAGGTGCGGTTTCTCTCGCATTTCTTGTATTTATTGCTGTATGGGGCGGCATTCAGGCGCGCACGCTTTACAATACGGAATACGAGATTGATGTTAATAAGAGTGCCGGCAACAATATGGAAAGTCTTGATGTGTGTCTGGTATCGGATATACATATGGGGTATTCCGTCGGAGTTGATCATATATCGGATATGGTTAATATGATTAACGCCTATAACCCGGACCTTGTGGTACTTGCGGGTGATATATTTGATAATAATTATGATGCACTTGAAGACCCCGATAAGCTGATTGACCTTTACAAATCAATTAAGTCTAAGTATGGAGTCTATGCGGTATATGGCAACCATGATATAGATGAGAAGATTCTCGGTGGATTTACATTTACAAGTGATGAAAAGCCCGTAGCTGACGAGAGGATGGATAAGTTCTTAGAGGACGCCGGTGTTGTTAATTTGCGTGACGAGGGTCTTGTTATAGATAATGCATTCTATCTGTATGGCAGGCCGGATTATACGAAGCTGGGTAGTGGCGTTGAGGAGCGCAAGACTCCCGAAGCTATTACCGCAAATGTTGATAAGAGTATGCCGATTCTTGTAATAGACCACCAGCCCAGAGAGTTTCAGGAGCTTGCGGATGCAGGTGTTGATGTAGATTTCTCCGGTCATACGCATGGCGGTCAGCTGTTCCCACTTAATCTGACGGGTGCGATTATCTGGGAGAATCCAAGTGGTTTATACAAGAAGGATAATATGTACAGTATAGTTACATCGGGCGTAGGCTTCTACGGACCGGGAGTTCGTATAGGAACTAAGGCAGAAGTGGTAAATGTGAAGATTAATTTTACAGGTAAATAGCGCGACAGGGGGACGGGTTCCTTGTCGCGGTAAAAAATATAACATAAAAACAGAACGCGACAAGGAACCCGTCGCGCAGGAGGTAGCTATGAAGGTAATCAGCAGAATCAGACAACGCATAACAGCAAGCTTTATTGAGAAGGCAGGAATCCCGGAGCCAAAGCTGATAACGGGACTCGACAGTCCTAAGAAGTTAGCGGAGATTATTAAGAACGATAATCATTGCAAGGTTCTTGTTATGACAAGTGCAGGCTTTATTAAGAGGGGCTCGCTTGAAATTATATTTGAACAATTCAAGAATAACGGAATAGAATATCTCGTTTATAGTGAAGTTATGCCGGACCCGACAATTATATGTATAGAAGAAGCGGTGAAGGTTTATGACGATAACGCTTGTGATGCGATATTTGCGGTAGGTGGCGGAAGCGTTATGGATGCTGCTAAGGTAGTCGGAGCAAGAGTAGCCAATCCAGATGTGTCTGTTCGAGATATGCAGGACGGTGGTAAGATTAAGAATCCGATTCCCGATTTATATGCAATGCCAACGACAGCCGGCACCGGCTCTGAAGCTACGGTTGCGGCAGTTGTTACAGATGAGGTTGACGGAAGTCATTATAAGTATTCCGTTATTAATTTCGGACTTGTACCCAAGTACGCTGTGATGTATCCGCAGATTACACTAAGCTTGCCTCCGCACATTACTGCGGCAACAGGTATGGATGCTTTAACACATGCTGTTGAGACATATACAAATTTATACGCAACCGACCGTGTCAATAAGCTTGCCAAGAAGGCGGTTAAGATGATATTTTCAAATCTCAAGGTTGCATATGAGGATGGCTCCAATATAGAAGCAAGAAGTAATATGCTTAATGCATCCTACTATGCGGGAGTAGCATTTACCAATAACTTCGTGGGATATGTACATGCCGTGTCACATGCGCTCGGTGCGTTATACGGCATTCCTCATGGACAGGCAAATGCGATTGTGCTTCCGTATGTAATGGATCAATATGGCAGTAAGGTATATAAGCCATTATCTAATCTTGCAACGGTTGTTGGAATTGAGGGCGATGATGATGCCGATAGAGCCGAGAAATTCATCGAGGCAATTCGTCAGATGAATAAAGACATGGGAATACCGGATAAGGTTGATAAGCTGCAGGAGTCGGATTTCGATACTATTGTGACACGTGCGATGAAGGAAGCTAATCCGGCATATCCGGTACCTGTTATTTGGGGCGAGGAGGACTTTAAGCTGCTTCTTCGCAGGCTGTTACCCAGATAATCAAAACCCTCCGTCGATGCCGATTACCTGTCCCGTCAGATAGGTAGGCATGCGAAGCAGGGATAACACAGCCTCGGCTACATCTGTAGGTGTACCCAATCGGTTTGCAGGAATGTCTTCAACTAAGGCATTCATGTCCTCAGCGCTAAAGCATGAGTTCATATCAGTATCGATAACACCCGGGGATAGGGCATTAACGGCGATATTTGAAGGAGCGACTTCCTTTGCGAGAGACTTTGTGAAGGAATTAATCGCTCCTTTACTTGTGCTGTAAGCCACCTCGCATGAGGCGCCCTTGTCTCCCCACATAGAAGAAATGTTAATTATTCGCCCACTCTTACGACTAACCATACCCGGTAAGAAAGTATTCGTGCTATAATATAGAGAGTTTACGTTGGTTGCGATTACATTATGCCAATCTTCAGATCTCATGTCAGTAATTAAACCTACATATGATATCCCCGCATTATTGATAACTATATCAATCGAATTAAATTCAGACATAATTATCGGTCCAATCTCGCTCCAAGACGATTCTGATGATACATCTAACTGATATGCCTTAGCATTAATTCCATACTCATCACACAATGACTCAGTATACGCCTTTAGACTATCAATACTGTTAGCACAGCACATCGCTAAGTTATATCCCTCTTTAGCCAATGTCCTCGCAATTTCACATCCGATTCCTCTCGAAGCTCCGCTTATAAATACATTCTCACCCATCCTAATTACCTCTTGATATTATTTACATAGAATATTACCACATTACATTTCAATATGATATAATATTTATACTGACGGTGATAACTAAGTACTAGAATCATGCTTCGAACTATATATTTATACATTCGTACAAGCATAGAATGTGTTAGTGATTAATACAGTGAGGTAATTTTTCCCCAAGGATGGGGGAAAAAGTGAGCGCCCGAACATGGATGTGAGTCGCGAACGGTTACCGTCCAATCAATAATAGAAATTGAACATTAATCACTTACAGATTCTTGGCGAAGTACGACCGTATAAATATATGGTTTGAGGCATGATTCGGATGCTATTATTACAACAGCAGTATAAATATATAGCTCGAAACAGAAGTCGGACGTTATAATTACGAGGAGGGCAACACTATGAAGATTAATATTACCGGTAAGAATATTGAATTAACGGATGGTTTAAAAAGCGCAGTAGATGACAAGCTCAGCAAGCTTGATAAATATTTCCATAAGGATACGGTGGCGAATGTAACAATGTCGGTAGAGAAGGAGCGACAGAAGGTAGAGGTTACAGTACCTCTTAAGGGACATATTATTCGCGCCGAGCAGGTCAGCAATGATATGTATGTATCAATAGACTTAGTAGAAGAGGTTATTGAGAGACAGCTTAAGAAGTATCGCAGTAAGCTCGTGACTAAGAAGCAGACAGCGGGATTTTTCAATGAAGAATTCGCTGATGTTGATGAAGACGAAGATGATGACAAGATTAACATTATCAAGACCAAGAGATTTGGTATCAAGCCAATGTATCCAGAGGACGCATGCGTGCAGATGGAGCTGCTTGGTCATGATTTCTTTGTGTTTATGAATGCGGAGACTGATGAAGTAAATGTTGTGTATAAGCGTAACGGCAATACGTATGGATTGATAGAGCCGGAGTTCTAAAAAGTTGAATTTCGTGCAAAATCCACAATATAAAAACTGCATTTAATATATTGTACATGCGATAAACACCCGCTTTTCTTATTAAACAAGATGTTTTAGCAACATAATCCTTAATACATAAGAAAAACACTCCAAGGAACCCTTAAAATACCAAGGGTTCCTTTTGCATTATTTCAGCGAATGAGTAGAATGTATAATGTTGTTTTAATAAAACGACAGCAAAGGGAGTATATATAAGGAGGATAGTTATGAGACAAACTATAGGTGATGTTGTAAGGAATCTAAGAGTAGGCAAAGGCCTTACTCAAGAGGAATTATGCGATGGGATATGCTCGGCCAGTACATTATCAAGAATTGAAAATGGTACACAGTACCCAACGAGACTCATTTTTACGCTTCTCGCGGAGAAAATGGGTGTAGACAGATACATATATGAAGACTACGTGGGCGATTATGACTACGAGATATATGAACTAACGGTTAGAATATTAGCCTGTCTTGAGAAGGGTGAAACAGAAAAAGCAGAGACTTATCTTGACAGCTTGCGTTATCTTACAGATGAAGGAGCCGAATTGGAATCGAAAGCGGAATGTATATACAGATTCGTGGAGCTTTTGTCAGCAAGCATTGACTATAACAAGACGAGGTGTAATGAAGAGGATACGGAAAGCATTGAATTACATCAGTATGGTTATTATTTGTATGAGGAAATGAATAGGTTACTGGAGACTTGTGAGGGACTTGATTTTAAGAGAGGTAGCGCTGTCATTGATAAAATGGAGATACGTATGTATAACTTAATGGGTTATGCAAAATATATTCAGGGCGATTATAAGAATGCCATTGATATTTGGATTAGTCTAATTGACAACTACCGCAAGAGATCCTTTGAGGGCGCAGATTTTCCCAAGGAAATGGCAGCCTTATATTGTAATACCGGTGCTGCACTAACATCACTTGGAATGTATGAAGAGGCTGAGGCCTTCTTAGAACGCGGACTTCGATTGTGCTTTGACGGAGGAGGGCTTCGTCTTGTCAACAGAATTCTACATAACAGGATGTATTGCTTTCGTCTTAAGGGCGATAAGAACAGAGCATACATCAATCTTGCATTTTCCAAAGCCATATGTACCTGCCTTAAGAACGATATCCTTAAGGAAGAGAAAATATTAAGAATTCCCAACACTCCATATATAATACAAATCTTTTAATATACTAGACACTCTTTATAAAATGTTATAAACTTAATAGGATGATGATTAAGGAGTGAAGTAATGAATATTGTTGTTCTGGCCGGTGGCTTAAGCACGGAGCGTGACGTATCGTTTAAATCAGGCGATATGATAGCAACAGCGCTTAGACAAAACGGTCATAAGACAATTTTATTAGATGTATTTATGGGTTATTCCGATAAGGAAGAGGACTTAAGTAACGTGTGGGAGCGAAGTCGGGAGATTAGCGTCAGGGTCAAGGACATCCCAAGTGATGCACCGGATATTCTTGCGATTAAGCGTCAAAGAGTTGATAAGTCTGATAATTTCTTCGGACCCAATGTAATTAGGCTGTGCCAGATGGCTGATATTGTATTTATTGCACTTCACGGCGAGAATGGTGAGGACGGTCGTATACAAGCGGCATTTGATCTGTTGGGAGTGAAGTACACAGGCAATGATTACATTAGCTCCGCCATTGCAATGGATAAGGGAATGACCAAAGAATTCTTGCGTGGCTATGATGTCCCGTTTCCGGGAGGATTTTCCATTAAGAAGCATGAGCGCTTCGCTGAATCTAATAATGATGCGCCGAGATTTCCTTGCGTTGTTAAGCCAAGCTGTGGTGGTTCATCCATCGGAGTATCAATTGTTAACAATGTTATGGAGTACGAGCATGCGCTTGATGAAGCATTTCGCTGGGAGAATGAGGTCGTTGTTGAGGACTATATTGAGGGACGCGAGTTCTCCGTTGGAGTAATTGAAGGAGTTGCGCTTCCCGTAATAGAGATTATTCCCAAGGAAGGCTTTTACGATTACAAGAATAAATACGCTAAGGGAGCGGCAGACGAGATTTGCCCCGCGAATATTCCGGATGAGATATCATCAACAATGCAGATATATGCGGAGCGTGTTGCGGCAGGTCTTGGTGTTGAGACGTACTCGCGTATGGATTTTATATTGAGTAAGGATAACGAGATTTATTGTCTTGAGGCTAACACGCTACCGGGCATGACGCCAACGAGCTTGCTTCCGCAGGAGGCTAAGTGTATTGGCATTGACTACGGCGAGTTGTGTGAAGAGATAATCAGGATAAGCCTTAAGCGACGCAGAAGGTAGTTGATGATGGGGGAATATACTTAGCTTATGAAGAATATGACACTTAATGAAATTGCAAAGGCTGTAGGTGGCACATTACATGGGGACAATATACCGGCTGATGAGGCGGCGGGAGTTGTAATTGATAATCGACTTATTAAGCCCGGCTTTGTATTTATTGCCATCAAGGGTGCGAGGGTTAACGGACACACATTTGTTAACGGCGTTTATGAGGTCGGTGCGCTTGGCGCTATTGTTGAAGAAGAAGGAGATTATACCGGCCCTTTTATAATGGTTAATTCCACTGAGCAGGCACTTCGTGACTTGGCTGCATATTATCGTAGGCAGCTTGATATTCCGATTGTAGGTGTTATCGGCTCCGTGGGTAAGACCACAACCAAGGAGATGACGGCAAGTGTGCTTTCAACCGAATATAATGTTCTTAAGACCAAGGGCAATCTTAACAATGACGTCGGTCTTCCGCTCACGATTTTGTCTATCAAGGAAGAGCATACGGCAGCTGTTATTGAGATGGGTATTTCTGATTTCGGGGAAATGTGTATTCTAGGGTCAATTGCTAAGCCGGATGTAGTTGTATACACAATGATTGGCGAATGCCACCTAGAGAATTTACATAACAGAGACGGCGTTTTAAAAGCCAAGACAGAGGTCTTTGATTATCTTAACGTTAATAAGGCGGATGATAAGCTCGCATCGATTACGACAGAGGACTTGCCTGAATATACAAAGCTCATATCATACAGCGGACAAATCATGTCCGATAAAACGGACACCAATTTTGCAAATTATCAGGCAATTGAGACTAAGGATTTGGGGCTTGAAGGAACACATATCAGATATGCCGGAGATGCAACGGGAGAAGTCACGGTTCCTCTTCCCGGAGAGCATAATGTAAGCAATGCCATGTCAGCAATTGCTGTCGGACATACATTGGGTGTAAGCTGTGAGAATATTGCTAAGGGTATTGCAAGTGCCGCAACAATTGCAGGCAGAAGTAATTTTATTGAAGTGGGTGGA
>CAJOIL010000063.1 GCA_905234525.1 uncultured Lachnospiraceae bacterium
AAATCAAAAGTCCACAGTATCTGAATTGTATTTAACCACAATATCAATAAAAAGAAAGGAAAAGTGGTGTAATCACCATATGATTACATCATACAAGGATAATATAAGAAAAATTGTCAAGATGAGTTGTCCGGAACTTATGCCGATTACCGGAGATGTGTGGGATGAGACTTTTGCAAATGTTAAGAAAGACGGCGGAGTCTTTCTATATGGAGCCGGTGAACGAGCCGAGATTAATGAGTCAATATGGCGCAAGTATTTTAACGATTGCATCCTGGGATTCTTAGATGGAGATGCTAATAAGCAAGGAAATGTATTCTGTGGAACGAGGGTTTATTCCCCAGACGAACTTGATTATTATCCTGAAGCAAGTATTGTTGTGTATACTTCTAAGTATGAAGATGAAGTCGTAGAAGCTTTGAAGGCAAGGGGAGTAGACGAGAGCCGTATATATACAGTTCCATATCCCGGAGTGGTGTCTTCCAATCAATACTTTGATGATGAGATTATAAAATTTGCTGACGGAGAAGAAGTGTTTCTGGATGTAGGATGTTTTGATTTGAACACTACGATAGAACTGAAAAAGAGATGCAAAACAAAGCATGTATACGCTTTTGAACCTGATAAATACAACTTTAAGAAGTGCGAAGATAGAATTAAGGAATTAGGCTATGATGATGTGACATTGTTGTCTTTCGGAACAGCTGATTATGATGGAGAAGTTTCTTTTGCATCAACAGGTGCATCCTATTCAAGAGTTGCAGATTCTGGGGTGTTTGAAGGTACAGATACGATCGAAGTAAAAAAGATAGATTCTTTTATACCGAGGGAAGAAGAAGTAACATTTATCAAAATGGATATAGAGGGGATGGAACTAGCCGCACTTCAGGGTGCAAGTGAGACAATCAAAAGATGTCGCCCTAAGCTTGCTATATCTATATACCATAAGACAGAAGACCTGACAGAGCTTCCACTATATATCAAAGAAATTGTACCCGATTATAAATTATATATTAGGCACTATTCCAATGAGTTGGTAGAGACAGTACTGTATGCGGTATAGTTTACACATGTTACAGTGATATTTATAGAGGAGAGATACCATGCGATCACCCGAAGATATGCGAATTATACAGATAGATATCACGAATGCTTGTGTGCATACGTGTTCGAATTGTTCTCGTATGTGTGGACATCATAAGAAGCCGTTCTTCATGGATTTTAAGACTTTTAAGCAGGCAGTGGATTCTCTTGATGGCTTTGAGGGAACTATTGGAATCATGGGTGGAGAGCCAACTCTTCATCCGGAGTTCGAGAGATTCACACGGTACCTTGCGTCTAAGTATCCTAAGAAGGAGGTAAGTTGCCTTATTGAGCCCACTGATGATTTCATTAGGAATCTAAAGTATGAAGAGCAGATGGTAACGGAGCAGTATTATGAGAAGGCAGGCGACAATGCGAGAGTATCGGGACCGGGATTATGGTCTTCTCTCATATCTAAATATGGCGATTATTATGAGTTGATACAGGATAGTTTCTTATATCAGTGTGTTAATGACCATACAATAAGCTGTTATCATCAGCCGGTTATGGTATGCAGGAAGGATCTCGATGTCCCAGATGATGAGTGGATTGAGATGAGAGATAATTGCTGGATGCAAATGAACTGGAGTGCATCCATTACCCCCAAAGGGGCATTCTTCTGTGAAGTTGTGGCGGCGCTTGATATGCTTTTTGATGGTCCGGGTGGTTGGCCAATTGAACAGGGCTGGTGGAAGCGAGAACCAAAGGATTTTGCAGAGCAACTTCATTGGTGTGAGTGGTGTGGTCTTGCGTTAGAGACGAGATCACGTGATGCGAACGAAGGTATTGATGATGTATCCGAGACATTTTATGAGAGACTTCGTACAGTGGACAGCCCTAAGCTCAAGAAGGGACTTGTTAATATATACCATAAGGATGAGAGCGAGGATAAATCGCTGATTCGACATAATCAGTACCATGATAAGGAAGTTAACAGATTAGGAGCAGATAACACGTCTATTTATCCCAAGGGCTTTTGTCTTATAATTGTTCAAGGAAAGGGAGCCTGTGAAGAAGATATACAGAGTACTCTTGAGTCGGCAAAAGGTCAATTTAGTAAAATAGAGATAATAAGAGACAGCGAGCCACTTGGCAGAAGGATAATTAATGATAATATTGCGTTTGGCAATAAGTCGTATGTTGTAATTGCAGAGGCGGGAATTGAGTTTGCGGCTGATTTTGTTGAATCAATGAAGAAGTATGTTATTAATCCGGGAGTACTACATATACTTAATGCTAATACAGAGAGTGAGAATGGGCTTCCTGAATTGATACGCCGTGTATTAGACAGTAGCCTTAAGATATATCTATATAACACCTCTGCGAGAGCTCTTGCCGGCTATGGAAGAGATAGGTTATATGATTTATCAGACTTAGATAGTTTAAGTAACATATGGGACCAACATAAGACGGTAACAATAACTAATGATGTACTTGCTAATCGCAAGGTCCATAAGAAGACGGATATTTTGAGCGGTACTAGATATGTAGTCTATGGGGCAGGACAATTTGGCAAGAAAGCGTTTGATTTGATTGAAAAAGCTAATTCTGAGACGATTTTCTTTATAGATTCCAATGGAGAGAAATGGGGAAGCACTTATCTTAATAGAGACGTAATTTCTCCCTCAGATGCTCTTAAGAGATGTGGTGAGTATGACAAGGTTATTATTGCGGCATTGGCATACCATGATATAAGAAAAAGACTTTTGGCAGAAGGATTTTCAGAGGATGACATTATCTTCCCTGTATATCTGATAGAGGAATAACTATGGTTTCTGTGATTATAGATAATTATAATTATGCCGGATTCGTTGGCGATGCAATTAAGTCGGTGCTTAATCAGACCTATACGGATTGGGAGCTTATTGTTGTTGACGATGGATCAACTGACGAATCCAGAGATATTATTGAAAGCTATTGCAGTAGTTATTCTGATAGAATATTCCCCATATATAAGGAGAACGGTGGTCAAGCATCTTGCTTTAATGCGGGAGTGAGACTTGCAAAAGGTGACATTATTGCATTCCTTGATAGTGATGACACGTGGAAAGAGAATAAGATTGAGCGTATAGTAGAGGCACATAAGCAATCTGATTATGTGGGGCACGAGAAGGAATTCTCTAATGGATATAAAGAGATAATACATACAGAACAGGCAGATAGAAGAACATATTACCTAAGAAAATATGGTATTGGCGATAGTTACGATATTATTACATCAACGCTGTCTCTGGGGAGAAAACTTGCAGAGAAGATATTTCCTATGCCGGAGAAGGAATATCGAATATGTGCAGATCATTATGTGAAATATCTTGCGCTGTATTATGAGAACCCGTTGTTTTTACATGAAAAGCTTACGGAATACCGTATTCATGGCAATAATGGATTTATAGTGCAAAAGCAAGTGACAGGTACAGCCGAGATGGAATTTTGGCTTGATTATATAAGTGTACAATATGTTAATGCAAAGTTATTATCACAGGATGAGAACGCAGAGCTTATTCCAATGAAGACTTGTAGTAGACGCAATGCATTCTGGAAGGAATGCGCTGAAGGTTTTGAGATAAGAAAAGGTGAGCGATATGTCTTGTACGGAACAGGGGACGACTCCGACAGATTCCTGAAGATGATAATAGAGCTTGATGGTACGCTTATTGCGTATTGCGATTCGAACAGTTCAAAATGGGGAAAAACCAAGAACACGAAGACAATATGGTCACCGGACGAACTGGTGAATAAAAGATCAGAATATGACAAAATAATTATTTCGTCGATGTACTATTATCCGCAGATTGCAGAGGGCTTGGAGAATATAGGATTAAGGCGTGGTAAGGATTATTACTATACGCCGATATTCTAATGTAAAGGAAGAGAGATTAAATGATATCACCTCAAGACATGAGAATAATACAGATAGATGTCACTAATGCGTGCATACACAATTGTTCGAATTGCACGCGTTTTTGTGGTCATCATAAGAAGCCTTTTTTTATGGATGTTGACACATTTAAGAAGGCTGTTGATTCTATGGAAGGCTACGTAGGAACCATAAGTATGATGGGTGGAGAGCCGACTCTGCATCCACATTTTACAGAATTAATTACTTATCTCGGCTCTAAGTATCACAAGCGTAAGCAGGATAATCCACTTAAATACCCTCAGAAAAGCTTCCTGGATACTATCCATGAAGTAGAGATGGATAATGTGTTTTTACATCCATGTAAAGCAGACCCAAGTGGTAAGAGACAGACTATTAACGGTCCGGGTTTATGGTCTGCGATGGGTGATAGATATAAGAAGTATTATGAGATAATACAGGACAATATTGATTATCAAGCGCTTAATGATCATTCCAGTCCAATGTATCATCAGCCGGCTCTTATATCTCGTAAGTCCATGGGCATACCGGATGATGAGTGGATTAAGCTTCGTGATAATTGCTGGATTCAGAATATGTGGAGCGCTTGTATTACGCCTAAGGGCGCATTCTTTTGTGAAGTAGCAGGTGCACTTGATATGTTATTTGACGGCCCCGGAGGATGGCCGATTGAGCCGGGATGGTGGAAACGTACGCCCGATGAATTCGGTGATCAGCTTCATTGGTGTGAGATGTGTGGGCTAGCACTTGATACATTTTCAAGAGATGCTAACGAAGAAGTTGATGATGTGTCTCCGGATAATTATGAGAAGCTCGTTAAGGCAGACAGTCGTAAGGTAGGAACTAAGCATATACATGTAGTTGATATTAAGGATGGACGGATTGATGATGAGACCAAGGCATCCGGTAAGTGGTTCGAAGGCTCGATGCCATATACAGAGAGCTATGCGGCGAAGTTCGATGCTGCAACGCAGAGCCTGTCGTATAAGGAGATTAAGACACTTGAGCTAGAGGCTGATACAAACGGACTGGGGGAACTTATCGCTGACGCATTGCAAGAAGAGAATCATAATACCTACCTCTTGGTTACTATAGGAAATGTTACATTAATACAGGCTAAGACACGTATGAGTGAACTTGTACTTAACCCCGGCACATTGATGTATCGTCATGAGACTACGTCTTGTGAAGATGATTATTTTACATTTACAGATGGCGGATATGCCATGTTAATTAATCCTATGGCGTCTTCTATACAGCAAGCTGGATGGGATAAGATTCGTACTGTCGATACACCGGAAGAATTAAGAGACTTATGGAACTCCGATAAGATAGTTGATTTTACACCCGAGTCAGAATATGAGACCATTGGATCTGAGGTTATACGAGGTCATAGATATGTAGTGTATGGAGCGGGAGAGACAGCGCTTGGAGCAATTAGTCACATTAAGAAAGAGGGAGCAACTTGTGTTAGGATTGTAGATAATAATAAGGACAAATGGGGCACTATGCTTAATAAGATAGAAATTGTATCGCCTGATTATCTTAAGTCTAATAGAAGTGACTATGACCATATTCTAATAGCCAGCACGAAATATTATAGTGAGATTAGAGATGATCTTTTTAATAAAGGTTTTAGCAAGGAGGAGCTTTGCTGGTGGGTATAGATAACATCAAAGTCTCTGTGGTGGTGGCAGTATATAATTCGAGTCGCTACTTAGAGCAGAATCTTAACAGCATATGTGCTCAGACCTTTAAGGATATTGAGATTATCTTAGTTGATGATGGTTCAACTGATGGCTCGGATAAGATTCTTGAAAAGTATGCTAGCGGTGATGAACGTATTAAGGTACTATATCAGCGAGAGCCATCCGATGGAGCAGCTTTGGCTCGTAATATGGGAGTTAGTGAGGCTCGGGGAGGCTATGTTCTTGTTCTTGATGCTGATGATTTCTTCGAGGAAGATTTGATTGAGAAAGCTTACAATAGAGCAATAGATACAGAGGCAGAAGTTGTAATATATGATGGTGATCTCTATGATGAGAAGTTAGATTGTATTAGAGAGACGGGCATGATTGTTCGCAGAGAGTTTTTGCCATCTGACCTAGATGTTTTTAATCCGCGAGAAAATGCAGACAATCTGTTTTTTATGACCATGGGCTCAGCTTGGAATGTTCTTTTTTCAAGAGAATTAATTAATCGTGAGAACCTTAGGTTCGCTAGCTTTCATCATGCAGATGATTTTGGATTCGTATATCTTGGATTTGCCACAGCTACGAAGATTGCTGTGCTTCATGAAAGACTTATTCATTATAGGGTTAATAACTCGTCTTCACAGGCTGGCACGCTATATAAGTGGCCGGATGCAGCTGCAGGTGCATTATTATCGCTTAAGAAAGAACTTGATAATAGAGATTTGTTTGAGAGATATCATGTTACATTTACAGAATTATCGATACATTATTTTGATGTATATCTTGAGAGGATGAGAGATTACGATTCATTTGAAAAGTTGTATCTTAGCTTTAAGAATAAATATGTTAGGGAGTTAAGGTTAGACGAATTATCTGATGAAGAACTTAATCAGTCAAGAGTAGTAAGAATTAGAAGAAGGCTTACTTTGTTGTCGCCCGGAGAATACTTGTATGATAAGACACATAAGAATGGGTTGTTTGCTGATGATTATCTATGGGAGTCGATACCTATAGGTGGCAAAGTTGTTATATATGGTGCGGGTAAAGTTGGCAAGCGTTTATTCTTAGAATTAATGGATAGTGATAAATGTAAGGTGGTTGGATGGGCAGATAAGAATTATGAGAGACTTGGCTATCCAATAATTAGTCCAACTAAAGCATGTGAGACGAAGCATGACTATGTAATTGTTGCTATTGAATCTGAGCATATCTATGAGAGTATAAGAAACGATTTGATTGAGATGGGAGAACACGAAGGTAGCATAATACATTATAGATCGGAGTGAAATAATAAGTATATGTCATCAAACTGTTATCAAGACGATATTAATCGTGTTGTGAATGCTAATTCAATATACATCTACGGCGCAGGCAGAGTGGCTGAGTCTGTGGTGCACTGTCTTATTAACGAACCATTTTCTAAGAAGATAGAGGCATTCGTTGTAAGTTCTATTGACGAGGAAGCCGATAATAATAGTGGCATCTATGATATCCCTATTATTGCTTGTGATAATATTGATGCCGGTATTCCTATACTTATAGCTGTAATGGAGAAGTATCGCGATGAGATTATTGATACACTTAAGAATCAAGGCATAGATGATGCTATTGTCTGTACATTTGAAAGTGGTCTCTGGGGAGAGCTTCGTAAAACGGCATATAAGTATGACGAAGAGCAACAGGGGAGAAATGTTATAAGTGTTAGGGATGATATAACATCAAATGATAATGTGCAGGATGCGATTACAGAAGGTGCAGTTCCAACTATTTATATAGCCAAAAGTAGTATTGATAGACCACTTAAACAGACGATTATTGATAAGCCATGGGAGCATGACATTCAGGTTGGTGCGGCGTTAACAGAAGACAGAATCTCAGATATTACAGATGATACAGGTGACAACATTTCTACAACTAACAGACAATACTGCGAGATGACAGCACTCTATTGGGTATGGAAGAATACATCCGAGGATTATATAGGACTTAGTCATTATAGGCGTAGATTTGATTTGACAGAAGATGAGATAAGATATGCTATTGCAGCAGGCTACGATCTTGTTGTAACATATCCGCTGGTGAATTATCCTGATGTGGGCTCGTTATATTCGGTGCTACATTCTTCGGATGATTGGAGTGTATTTCGCGAAGCGGTTAGATATGTATCGCCGGATTATATGGATGCCTTTGCGGAATTTGAGAGTGGCAAATATTATATTCCATATAATATGATGATTATTAAGCGTGAGCTTCTCGACGCATATTGTGAATGGGCATTTGCTGTATATGAATATTGTGTGTCACATTTCAAGAAAAAGGAAGACAAGTATCAACGAAGAGATATAGGGTTCCTAAGCGAGCGAGTTATGACGCTATATCTTATAAAGCATAGAGATGAGATTAAGATAGCTTATGCTGATAAGGTGTTCTATGAATAAAGAAGGAGATTGGTTTGGACACATACATTTTTGGTGCACATTCAAGAGGGAGAACTACGGCTGCTTATTTGAAAGAACTTAACGAGGAGCTTTCAATAGTGGCTTTTTTGTATGATAATGATGAGGAGAATGAAACTGAGATTGGCTCGGTGCCGGTATTGGATATTAGTAAAAGTGGAATCGACTTAGACACGTCCTGCCTGGTTTACATTGCTACACGTGGCGTGCATCATGATAATATAACGAAGCACTTACAAGAATTAGGCTTCACAGATATCCGTCCGGTTACAGTTAAGCTAGACACTGAGCTTCGTACAGAATATATGAAGAAGATATATGCTAAGCGTGGCTGGATGTTTCGTAAGATTGAAGAATGCGGCTGTTCCGGTAAGAAGAACGATGTAAATGGTGATCCAATAATCGGACACATTTTCGAGGTTCGCTCCATATATGATAAGCCGTTAGAACGTGATTCATATACTAAGAAGTCTTACGAGGTATCTGTACAAGTAGGAGCTGCTTTGACTGATGAACACCTACAAGAATGCACATACTACGATAACGAAGGCGACAATATTTCCAAGACAAACAGACAGATGTGCGAGACAACAGCAATCTATTGGATGTGGAAGAATATTACGGAGGATTATCTTGGTTTAGTGCACTATCGTAGGCATTTCTTACTTCCGAATGAT
>CAJOIL010000064.1:0-2334 GCA_905234525.1 uncultured Lachnospiraceae bacterium
GTATATAACGCAGATGTCTTAGGACCAATATCACAACCTTCTTCATTAGAAGGTATGTCATCAAAATTATGAACTGAAGTCTCAACCGGTCCATCGATTGGATCGGGAAAATCCTTAATTGTAACTACGTCAATCGGAAGCAATAATTTCTTACCGGCCTTCTTAGCCTTATCCATCATCTCTAAGCAGTAATCAAGCTTAGAATCATCACATAGCGACAATCCAATCTCATAGCCCTGCGCCTTAAGGAACGAATACGCCATACCACCACCAATAATTAATGTATCACATTTGTCAAGCATATTATTAATAACATTAAGCTTATCAGCAATCTTAGCTCCACCAAGGATACCAACAAATGGTCTTGTAGGATTATCTACTGCATTGCCAAGGAAATTAATCTCCTTCTCCATTAGATATCCTACAACAGCTGTATCAACGAGTGAAGATACGCCTACGTTAGAGCAATGTGCTCTGTGCGCTGTACCAAAAGCATCATTAACAAATACGTCGCAGATCGAAGCAAGATCCTTAGAAAATGCTTCACCGTTCTTTGTCTCTTCTGCACGATAACGTGTATTCTCAAGCAATACGATATCGCCGTCATTCATTGCCTCGATTGCGGCCTTGGCATTAGGTCCTACCACTTCATTATCGGGTGCAAATTTAACATCTTGTCCGAGAAGTTCGGCAAGTCTCTTAGCTACGGGAGCCAGAGATAATTCAGGCTTTGGCTCTCCCTTAGGCTTACCAAGATGTGAACAAAGAATAACCTTGCCGCCGTCGCCTACAAGCTTCTTGATAGTAGGTAATGCCGCAACAAGACGATTCTCGTCGGTAATCTTGCCGTCAATGATAGGTACATTAAAGTCGCAACGACAAAGAACTCGCTTACCCTTAACATTAATATCATCTACTGTCTTCTTATTAAGTCCCATAATAAATCCTCCGTAATAGATATAATATTACAAAAACCTCTTCCTTGAAGAGTCCTGCATGGACTTCGGTCCAAGTACCTGCATGTTAAACTCGTATTCTCACGGCTCATCACCAAGCACCCGCGCGCTCATGACGAAATGTCGCTTAGCGGGTCTTGGCTGATTCGCCGTTTGCCTAATCTCACTTAGCAGGTCTTGGCACCTACGTCCCATACCAGATACATCGGAAGAGGTTTTGCTCTACATAATTAAACTCTTAATATTATGATAACTCTGAGAAGTACTTAATTGTACGTACCATCTGAGATGTGTATGAATTCTCGTTATCATACCAAGATACAACCTGTACCTCATATAAGCCATTACCGATCTCACTAACTAATGTCTGTGTAGCATCGAATAATGAACCAAATCTCATACCAACGATATCGCTTGATACGATTTCGTCTTCGTTATAGCCAAATGACTCAGTTGCTGCAGCCTTCATAGCAGCGTTGATTCCGTCAACTGATACGTTGTCACCCTTAACTACTGCTGTAAGGATTGTTGTAGAGCCTGTAGGTGTAGGTACACGCTGTGCAGCACCGATTAACTTACCGTTAAGCTCAGGGATAACAAGACCGATAGCCTTAGCTGCACCTGTTGAGTTAGGTACGATATTAACTGCGGCTGCACGAGATCTTCTAAGGTCACCCTTACGCTGTGGTCCGTCAAGTGTCATCTGATCGCCTGTGTAAGCATGAATTGTACACATAATACCTGACTGAATCTCTGCATACTTATTAAGTGCATCAGCCATAGGTGCGAGACAGTTAGTTGTACATGAAGCTGCAGAAATAACTGTATCATCAGCCTTAAGTGTATTATGGTTAACATTGTATACGATTGTAGGAAGGTCATTGCCTGCAGGAGCAGAGATAACAACCTTACGAGCACCTGCCTTAATATGAGCAGAAGCCTTATCCTTAGATGTATAGAAACCTGTACACTCTAATACTACGTCAACCTTAAGGTCACCCCAAGGACAATTTGTTGCATCTGACTCAGCATAAATCTTAATCTCTTTACCATCAACTGTGATAGAATCTTCACCTGCTGAAACTGTCTCAGCCTTCTCATATCTACCCTGTGAGCTGTCATACTTAAGAAGATGTGCGAGCATCTTAGGGCTTGTTAAATCGTTGATTGCAACAACTTCATATCCCTCTGCGCCAAACATCTGTCTAAAAGCAAGACGTCCAATACGACCAAATCCATTAATAGCTACTCTTACTGCCATTTCGATTCCTCCTAAAACATTAAATTCTTAATAATCCACTGCCACTACAGTGTCGATATATATTGTACTTGATATAATTCGATAATTCAAGTGAAAATTGCGAATTGTTAAAAATAT
>CAJOIL010000064.1:2380-11147 GCA_905234525.1 uncultured Lachnospiraceae bacterium
GTGGTATTAACTGTATAATATTAGAAACCATCACAAGGCAGGTATTATTATGACTAAACTATGGAACACTCATATGCACACTTCATTCTCGGGAGATTCTGATGCTCCCATGCAGGATATGATAGAGCAATCAATTACAGATAACATGTGTGGCATAACGCTGACAGATCATCTTGATATTGATTATTACCACAATCCCGGTCGCTTTGACCTTGATATTGATGAATATAGGAAATGTTATGACAGCCTTACAGTAAACGGTAGATACGATAATGACACATCCTCAATTGATGTCCTTTGGGGCATTGAGCTGGGCCTACAACCACATTTATCAGAGAAACACGAGGAAATTATATCTTCATATAACTTCGATTATGTGATTGGTTCTTCGCATCAGGTAGACAAAATGGATCCGTATTATCCGGCGTACTGGGATAAATACGGGGTTAAGGGAGGCGTTAGAAGATACTTTACTTCTATCATAGAGAATATTGAAGCATATAATAACTTCGATGCATACGGACACCTTGATTATGTAATAAGATATAACGATGATGCCCAGAAGCTAACTTATGGCGATTATAAAGACATAATCAATGAGATATTACATTTACTTATAACAAATGAAAAAGCACTGGAGATAAACACCGGTGCATATAAATTCGGACTACATGAGCCCAATCCATGTATTCAAACAATTAAAGATTATAGAAAAATGGGTGGAAAGCTTATTACTATCGGCTCAGACGCGCATAAGCCATCTCAAGTAAATATCGGATATAATAGACTGTCTAAGCTTCTTAAGGAATGTGGTTTTGATTCGTATTATGTATACAAGAACAGGCGTCCTTTTGAATGTATGCTATAGTTTTTCATTTAATTAATTAATTCTTCTCGCCTTACTCTTAATTCGTTGAATAGCGTTATCGACAGCTTTATAATCTTTTTCTAATATATCTGCAATTTCGGGTGTAGTATAGCCCTTCCTAAGCAGGTTATAAACCTCTGATTCTCCCTTGGATAAGGTCTTACCGACTTCTTCAAGCTTATCTTCATTAATCAACTTAGAAAGAACAATTCTCGCGGGATCTGTTTTGATATCTTCCGGCAATTCTATCTCATCATCCAAGGATGCACTGTTATTAAGAATATGATTCTTGTTATCTAAAGACTTCTTAATCAGGTTATTCATACTATTATCAATACAAATCTTGGCATATGTAAAAAATGATGCCTTGGCATCCTCGTCATACTTATTAATAGCAGACATTAGCCCGATATATCCTTCTTGAACAAAATCATCATCACTGTAGCCTTTTGCAAATCTGTTGGATTTACACTTATGAATAAGGGGTGTATACTTCCTAATAAGAAAATCTATTGCATCTAAATCACCGTTTCTATATGCTCTGATTATTTCATTGTCTCTCATTTCACTGTAATTCATTAAGTCGCATTCATCCTTTGTCTAACAATTTCATAACTAAGCACACCACATGAAACAGACGCATTAAGCGAATCAATATCACCAAAGGTAGGAATGGCTGCAACAAAGTCACATTTCTTAACAATATTGGGACTGACTCCACTACCTTCATTACCAATCACGAGACCAATCGGACCTGTAAGATTATGACTATACATTAAATCTCCGGACATATCACCACATACAAACCAAAGCCCTTGTTCCTTCAACTCCTCAATAGTCTTGGAAATATTGGTAACCTTGGCTACCGGCGTATAGTTAATGGCTCCGGCAGAGGTCTTAGCTACAACACTTGTAAGTCTCGCCGCTCTGCGCTTAGGTATAATAACACCATGCGCACCACACATATTAGCTGTTCTGATTATTGCCCCAAGATTATGCGGGTCTTCAATCTCGTCTAATAATATGATAAATGCGTCTTCACCC
Source organism: uncultured Lachnospiraceae bacterium (assembly GCA_905234525.1). GTDB lineage: Bacteria > Bacillota > Clostridia > Lachnospirales > Lachnospiraceae > RUG191. The sequence goes on from CAJOIL010000064.1 coordinate 4,293, forward strand.
TTCTTTTTGGCATTATCAAGAATATCCTCTACTTCAACGTATTGGTAAGGAGATACATATGCAACAACTCCCTGATGCTTACTTTCGTCACATATGCCATCGAGAATCTGTTTTTCAGAAAATTCAATTATGATTTTATTTTTCTTGCATTCACGGATTATTGTATTAATGGGTCCGGAATTATTACCCTTTACAATAAGAACCTTATCTACGGTATTACCGCTTCTTATTGCCTCTAATACACTATTACGTCCACATATAATGTCGCCAAAGTCTCTCATTCTAATCCTCTATACTATCAATTCCCGTATGAATTAATTCGAAAATCCTATCCATATCATCCTTGAGATACAAATAGCCTATCAATGTCTCTAACGCTGTAGCCTTCATGTATTCTTCAGAAGATGCATTCTTAGCCTTAGTATGTGGTTTGGAATTACGCCCTCTTCTTAATACATCGGCTTCTTCATCATCAAGAACAGGCATTATTGCATCATACATATTGGCTTGTGCAACGGCACTAACATACTTTATACATGTGTTATGTAATTTGTCAGGTCCGGTGTTACCTCTGTTAATAACTATCGTTCTGATAATTAAATCAAATACGTCATCACCAATATAAGCAAAGGCTAATGGCGAATATGTCCTAACATCAACTTCTTTGCCATTAAAGCTATTAATTATATCATGATTTAAACCCATTTATACTTAACACCTTCTCTTGTATCTTCAAGTGCAATTCCCTTCTTAAGTAATTCATCCCTAATCTCATCGGCGCGCTTATAATCCTTATTCTTCCTGGCAACCTGTCTCTCATCTATAAGACGCTCAATCTCTTCATCAGGTATTTTGTCTTCCCTCTCAACAATTATGCCTAAGATACCACACAGCATCGATAATTTATCAATGTACAGCTTAAGCACATTAGCGCCTGTCTGATCATTTACATCCTGATTAATATATCGCACGAATTCAAATATCGCCGAAATGGCATCCGCAGTATTAAAATCATCCTCCATTGCCGATTCAAATTTAGCTATGTACTCCGCGCTTGCATTCTTAGCCTCCTCGATAGGCGAAATATCATTACGTGCATTCTCATATAAATACATAAGATTGTCGTATGCATTACATATTCTGTCTAAGCCGGCCTTAGCAGACTCCATAAGCTCTGCACTGAAATTAAGAGGATTACGATAATGTGCGCTAAGCATAAAGAATCTTAACACCTGCAAATCATATTTCTCGGAAATATCTCTTACGGTAAAGAAATTACCTGCAGACTTGCTCATCTTCTTATTATCAATGTTAAGAAAACCGTTATGCATCCAATAATTGGCAAATGTTACACCATTTGCCGATTCTGATTGTGCAATTTCATTCTCATGATGCGGGAAAATCAAATCCTCTCCTCCGGCATGAATATCAATACAATCACCGAGGTATTTCTTGGCCATAACCGAACATTCAATATGCCAGCCGGGTCTTCCCTCACTCCAAGGCGAATCCCAGTAAGGCTCTCCTTCTTTCTTAGGCTTCCACAAAACAAAATCTAGGTAGTCTTCTTTTTCTTCACCCTTAACATTAATATCTCTGTGACCAGCTTCAAGATCATCAATATTCTTATGCGACAGCTTACCGTATTCTTCAAACTCACGCGTTCTAAAATATACAGTGCCATCATCAGTCTTATATGCATACCCCTTTTCAATCAAGGTATTAATCATATCTATCATTCCGGAAATCTCTTCTGTTGCCTTAGGGTGAGTTGTTGCAGGAAGCACATTAAGACCCTCCATATCCTTCTTGCACTCTTCAATATACCTCTCGGAAATTACATCACAGGTGGTTCCCTCTTCATTAGCCTTCTTAATAATCTTGTCATCTACATCCGTGAAATTAGACACATAATTAACATTAAAGCCCTTGTATTCAAAATATCTTCTTACGGTATCAAATATAATCATAGGTCTTGCGTTACCTATATGTATATAATTATATACAGTAGGTCCGCATACATACATGCTTACGACTCCGTCTTCTATTGGTTTAAATTCTTCCTTGTTCCTGCTTAAAGTATTAAATATCTTCATCCTTCTTGTCCTTTGTCCTTCTGTCTAATTCTCTAAATCTGTTCTCAAGCTCTATCAAACGAGAAACCAACTCTGAGTTCTCATGCTTGAGCACATTAATATCATCTCGCACGGGATCCGGTAAATGAATCTGATCCATTGTCTCTCTGGGAACTCTGAGGTTATCTTGCTTAACAATTCTGCCGGGCACTCCGACTACCGTACAATTAGGCGGAACCTCTTCTATAACAACGGAACCGGCACCGATTTTGGAATTGTCTCCTACCTTAAATGAGCCAAGCACCTTAGCTCCCACTGAAATCATAACATTATCACCTATGGTCGGATGACGCTTGCCGCACTCCTTACCCGTACCGCCGAGTGTAACACCCTGATATAATGTAACATTGTCACCTATAACGGTTGTCTCGCCTATAACAACACCTGTACCGTGGTCAATAAAAAAGCCTTTGCCGATGGTTGCACCCGGATGTATCTCAATGCCTGTTTGTCTGGCGGCCTTTTGTGAAATTCTTCGAGCACGAAAATAATGCCCTCGTAAATATAAGCGATGAGCATGTCGATACTTAATCATTGCTTTGAAGCTGGGGTACAACAAAACCTCCCACTTAGACTTGATAGCGGGATCTCGTTCTTTGATTACTTGAAATTCTTCTCTAAATCTATCTAAAAAAACCATAAATCTTATTCAATAAGGCATACGCAGTAAGCGCTTATGCCTTCTTCTCTACCTGTAAATCCTAAACCCTCTTCCGTAGTTGCTTTAATATTAACCTGTGAAATATCACAGTGAGCCATAGAAGCGATGTTCTCCTCCATTGCATTGATATAAGGACGAAGCTTGGGACTCTGAGCTATTATTGTAGCATCTATATTAACAACCTTATAATTCTGAGTATGCAAAAGCTCCATCGTCTGCTCAAGAAGCATCATAGAATCCGCATTCTTATACTTATCATCTGTATCAGGAAAATGTAAGCCGATATCTCCCATGCCTGCAGCACCGAGAAGTGCATCCATAATAGCATGCGCTACTACATCTGCATCCGAATGGCCTAAAAGTCCCTTATCATTATCAATCTTAACGCCACCTAAAATAAGGTCTCTGCCTTCTACCAATTTATGAACATCATATCCGTTACCTACTCTCATAATAATCTCCCATTTACTGCTTATTGACACATAATTGCTTAAAAATTATACCATAATAAAGGTGATTATGCTATAAATAAAAATATTTGTTGCGCTGACTCAGTTATTGTGTTATATTAGTTAACGGTTTGCACAAGAAGCTTCGCCTGTTTTGGTTCCGACTTCGTCGGAAAAGGCTAAGCGTGCAGCACATGTACTTCGTACATATGCTACATATGGCGGGATGGCTCAACTGGCTAGAGCGTCCGGTTCATACCCGGGAGGTTGAGAGTTCAAGTCTCTCTCCCGCTACTTAAGGATATCAACAATGGTTGATATCCTTTTTTACTACTTAAAGTAATTCACACCCGACTCAAATATACGCATATCCTGCTCACCGTAAATATTCATTGCAACGCTTCTTCCTTTACGTTCTATGTGAGCCATCTTACCGAGTACCCTTCCGTCAGGACTTGTTATTCCTTCTATTGCTCTATATGAGCCATTAACATTCCACTCTTCATCCATAGTCGGATTGCCCGATTCATTAACATATTGTGTAGCAACCTGACCATTCTCAAATAATTTATCAAGCCACTCATCATTTGCAACAAATCTTCCTTCACCATGTGATGCCGGATTCGTATATACACCTCCGAGTGTAGCCTGAGATAGCCATGGCGACTTATTGGAAACAACCTTTGTATAAACCATCTTGCTGATATGACGATTGATAACATTATATGTAAGTGTAGGCGAAGCCTCAATCTGTGTATGAATCTCACCAAACGGCACAAGTCCGAGCTTAATAAGCGCTTGGAATCCGTTACATACGCCAAGAACCAATCCATCTCTGTCAAGAAGCTTCATAACAGCTTCCTTCATCTTCTCATTCCTAAATGCAGTAGCGAAGAACTTAGCAGAGCCTTCCGGTTCATCGCCGGCAGAGAAGCCGCCGGGGAACATAATCATTTGAGATTCCTCTATTGCTTTTGTAAATATCTCAACAGAATCTCTTATGTCTAAAGCAGATTGATTCTTAAAAACTTTAACTATAGGCTCAGCACCCGCTTCCTTAAATGCATTAGCTGAATCGTATTCGCAGTTTGTTCCCGGGAATACCGGTATAAATATCTTAGGCACTGCAGTCTTATTCTTACAAATACAGACGTTATCTGCTTTGTATAATTTAGTATTAATTTCACTGTAGTCCTCTGTTACTCTGCTTGGAAATACACTTTCCAAAGGTTGCTTCCAAGCATCAGTCATAGTCGCAATATCAATTACGGTATCCTTATAAACAAATTGCTTCTTATCATTAACTTCACCGATAACTGCATAATCATATGTAAGATTAAATTTAGCTATAATATCATCAACTACACCCATATCAGATACTTCAGCTACTATAGAACCAATCTGAGGAAGGAACATTTCCTTAATCGGAACAGTTTCATCAATAGTATATCCAAGCTGATTACCGAATGACATCTTAGATAATGCGGCAATAGCACCGTAAGCATCAATTGTATAAGCTGATACAATGCCTTTACTTTGAATTATCTCATGAATTGCCTCATACATCCTCTTAGCATGCTCAAAATCAGGCAAATCGTACTCGTCTCTCTTAAGATGGAACATCACCAGCTTATTACCTGCTTCTTTGAATTCAGGCGTAATGACATCACCTTCCTTAGCAACATCAACAGCGAAGCTAACAAGTGTAGGCGGCACATCAATATCATTGAATGTACCGGACATAGAATCCTTACCGCCGATTGAAGGTAACTCAAATGCCATTTGCGCCTTATATGCTCCGAGAAGTGCCGCAAATGGTTGGCTCCATCTATGCGGATCCTCTGACATTCGCCTGAAATATTCCTGGAAAGAAAATCTAATCTTCTTATAATCTCCGCCGGAAGAAACAATTCTGGCGACAGATTCAAGAATACTGTAGCATGCACCATGATAAGGACTCCAGCTTGATACATAAGGATCAAATCCATATGCCATCATTGTTACAACATCTGTCTTACCCGTCAAAACAGGAAGCTTTGCAACCATTGATTGCGTCTCTGTTAATTGATATTTGCCACCAAACGGCATATATACGGAGCCGGCTCCGATAGAACCGTCAAACATCTCAACAAGCCCTTTTTGAGAACACACATTGAGATTTGATACCGTAGAAATAACAGCTTTTTCAATATCATTATTATTAATTGCTGATTTAACTTCATCTGATACAACTTCATTAACGTATACATCATCATGGCTGGGCATATCAAGAGCAACCTTCGTCTCTTGATGTGCTCCGTTAGTATCAAGAAATGCCCTTGAAATATTAACAATGTCTTTGCCTCGCCAATTAAGCACAAGCCTTGGCTCTTTTGTTACTTCCGCAACTTCTATAGCCTCAAGATTCTCTTCTGTTGCATATTCTAAGAACTGATCTACATCTTCGGGTGCAACAACAACAGCCATACGCTCTTGTGATTCTGAGATTGCAAGCTCCGTACCATCAAGTCCGGCGTATTTCTTAGGTACCAAGTCAAGATTAACCCTAAGTCCATCCGCCAATTCGCCGATGGCCACAGAGACACCGCCTGCTCCAAAGTCATTACATTTCTTAATCAGATATGATACCTCTTCACGTCTAAACAACCTCTGTATCTTGCGTTCTGTCGGCGGATTACCCTTCTGAACCTCAGCACCGCATACAAGTGTTGACTCAGTATTATGCGCCTTAGAGGAACCGGTGGCTCCACCGATACCATCACGACCTGTTCTGCCACCTAAAAGAATTATTCTATCACCGGGATCGGATGTCAGCCTTCTGACTGCACGTCTTGGTGCGGCACCCATAACAGCTCCGATTTCCATTCTCTTAGCAACGTAATCCTTATGATATACCTCTTTGACATAGCCTGTAGCAAGACCTATCTGATTACCATATGAACTGTATCCGTGCGCTGCCTCTCTGACAAGCTTCTTCTGTGGCAGCTTGCCGGGGATTGTATCCTTAACAGGCACTGTAGGATCGGATGCACCTGTAACACGCATGGCTTGATAGACATATGTACGCCCTGACAAAGGGTCCCTTATTGCTCCTCCAAGACACGTAGCCGCACCACCGAAGGGCTCAATTTCTGTCGGATGGTTATGTGTCTCATTCTTGAAATTAACAAGCCATTCTTCTGTCTTACCATCAACTTCAACAGGAACAACTATAGAACAAGCGTTAATCTCATCGGATTCCTCCTGATCGTCCAGCTTGCCTTCAGCCTTAAGCTTCTTCATTGCAAGAAGCGCCAAATCCATAAGACATACATACTTATCATCTCTATCCTTATAAAGAATCTTAAAATTATCAAGATAATCGTTGTATGTATCCTCAATCGGCTTCCTATAGTACCCGTCTTCGAATGTCACTTCGGTTAACTCCGTACTAAAAGTGGTATGACGACAATGATCCGACCAATATGTATCAAGCACACGAATCTCTGTTATTGTAGGATTGCGTCTCTCGTCATCTCTAAAGTAATTCTGAATATGCAGAAAATCCTTAAATGTCATTGCCAAATTAAGCGAATCATATAAATTCTTCAATTCCGACTCACTATGTTCT
>CAJOIL010000065.1 GCA_905234525.1 uncultured Lachnospiraceae bacterium
AAAATCACAGCCGTATCGGATCCTAACACAACAATTGTTGATAAGGATGAGATTAGTGTTACGCAACCTGATGGCAATATGGATGCAACTACTTTAACAATTATTATGTACGAATAAGGAGATAGATTAATGGAAAAGTCAATGGACAAAATCGTAGCGCTGTGTAAGAACAGAGGATTTGTATATCCCGGTTCCGAGATATACGGTGGTCTTGCTAACAGCTGGGATTACGGTAATCTCGGTGTAGAACTTAAGAATAATATTAAGAAGGCATGGTGGAAAAAGTTTGTGCAGGAGAATCCATACAATGTCGGACTTGATGCAGCAATTCTCATGAACCCGCAGACTTGGGTGGCTTCAGGTCATTTGGGAGGATTTTCAGATCCTTTGATGGATTGTAAGGAATGCCACGAGAGATTCAGAGCAGACCAGGTAATAGAGGATTTTGCCGCTGACAATGGCATTACATTAGAGTCATCGGTTGATGGTTGGACAGCTGATGAAATGATGAGCTTTATTAAGGATAACAGTATTCCTTGTCCTACCTGCGGCAAGCATAATTTTACAGATATAAGACAGTTTAATCTTATGTTTAAGACATTTATGGGCGTAACCGAAGATACTACCAATACTGTATATCTCCGTCCCGAGACTGCGCAGGGAATATTTGTTAATTTCAAGAATGTTCAGCGTACCTCTAGAAAGAAGCTGCCTTTCGGTATTGCGCAGATTGGTAAGTCCTTCAGAAATGAGATTACACCGGGTAACTTCATATATAGAATCAGAGAATTTGAGCAGATGGAGCTGGAATTCTTCTGCAAGCCCAATACAGACCTTGAGTGGTTCGATTATTGGAGAAGCTTCTGTAAGGATTGGCTTCTTTCTCTCGGAATGAAGGAGGATGAGCTCAGACTTCGTGACCATGATGAAGCTGAACTTGCATTTTATTCTAAGGGAACAACCGATATTGAATTTTTATTCCCATTTGGTTGGGGTGAGCTTTGGGGCATTGCTGACAGAACCGACTATGACTTGTCTTGTCACCAAGAGGTGTCTAAGCAAGACCTTACATATTTTGATGATGAAATGGGAGAGAAGTACGTGCCGTATGTAATTGAGCCATCACTTGGTGCGGATAGAATCTTCCTTGCATTCCTATGTGCCGCATATGATGAAGAGAATATCGGAACAGAGGAGAAGCCGGATGTAAGAACGGTGCTTCATCTTCATCCTGCTCTTGCACCTATTAAGATTGGTGTGCTTCCTTTATCTAAGAAGCTTACGGATGATGCTGTTAAGGTATATGAGCTTCTTTCTAAGTCTTATAATTGCGAATATGACGATAGAGGTAATATCGGTAAGCGTTACCGCAGACAGGATGAAATAGGTACGCCTTATTGTGTGACATTTGACTTTGATTCTTTGGAGGATAATGCCGTAACCGTTCGTGACAGAGACACAATGGAGCAGGAAAGAGTCGCAATTGATGAGCTGGAGGATTATTTCAGAGAGAAGATAGCGTTTTAATATTTGGGAAATGTATATTTTTTAATAAAGTATGTTTTGTTAATTGGAGAAAACTGTTATAATAAAATATGTATATGTATTTTTATATGATTTTTCGTACATGGGGAAGCATAAGTTTCGGAGGTTTTTATGTCATATCTTGAAGTAATACGTAAGAAAAATAAACTATTATCATTGGCACTCCTTGGTTCGATACTTTTAAGAACCATTGCCAATGCACCTTTTGTCGGAATAATGTCGGCGCTTCCTATGGGTATAGGTGCCGTAGTAATCGGACTTTTATTGTACTTTTTATCAACAAAGGTTCCGCCTGTTCCGATGATGTTTATCTTCTCGATATTTATGTCGGTTCTTGTATTCCTTCTTATGACCTTTTGGCCGTGTAAGGTTAATTTCCTTATGACATTTATGGCGATGTTCTTCGTAATTATTTATGAAGATATTCGTGTTATTACTCTTCAGGCGATATGCTGTGTGGGTGAGATGATTTATTTCCATTTTGCTTATTACAGTGCTCTTAATGATACTGAATGGGGCAGTGACACAACAGTTATTGCAATCGTATATATTATCTCCGGAATGATAGTATTTATTATCCTTTCTAAGCTGACTAAGCAGCAGTTCAAAGAGATTGAAGCAACATCTAAGGAAGCTAACGAAGAGAAGGAGAAGGCAGAGAGATTACTCGGCGAGATTGGTAAGTCAGTCGGAGTACTTGATAATACATCAGGCAAGATTAGTAAGAGTGTTACTACATCAGGGGATATTTCATCTGAGATTGCCAAGGCTACTGATGATGTTGCGCGTCGCGCCAATGACGAGGTTGATGCGGCAGATACAATCAGGAAGATGGTTAGCGAGGGTGTTGATAATATCCAGAGTGTAGCGGATGCATCAGTTAAGATGTCAGAGGCATCTATTGAGACAAATAATGCTATTGCAGACAGCGATGACAAGGTCAAGATATTGTCAGAGCGTATGGACAATCTTAATGCTAAGATGAGTGAGATATCGAGAGCTATCTCAGAATTATCGGATGAGAATAATAAGATTGTAGGTATTCTCGGTACACTTGGTGAGATATCGGATCAGACTAATCTCTTATCGCTTAATGCTTCTATCGAGGCAGCTCGTGCCGGTGAAGCCGGAAAGGGATTTGCGGTTGTGGCTGATGAGATTCGTAATCTATCTGATTCTTCGGCACAGTTTACAGATGAGATTCACGGTATCTTGGATGGAGTTGAGGCTAAGACCAGACAGGTTACTCAGGAGATTGCGCAAGGACAGGAATCAGTTAGAGAGTGTGATGAATTCGTTAAGGAGGTCGGAGCATCATTTACTACGGTTCGTTCTAATTCAGATGAGATATTAGAGAGAGCAAGGGATATCGAACAGCAATCCAATTCACTTAACAACCTGCTTAACAATACCCTTGACAATGTCAGTGAGATTAGTGCCAATGTTGAGTCAACAAGTGCCGCAATGGAAGAGATTTCAGCCAGCATAACTAACCTTAATAAGAGTATTGATGACGTAGTTACGGGATACAACGACATTAATAATATCACTGCCAGCCTTGTAGAGGTATCAGAGGTCTAGAATTGATAAGTTTTTTACATAACTCCGTGCTTTTTTATGGCATGGAGTTATTTTTTGTGGTTTTTCTTTTTTTTCCTTGAAAATGTGCATTTCTATTGTTACAATAAATCTATGCGTACAATGTATCGTATAGTAATATTTTTAGGAGGAAAGAAATTATGGCAAACAAATGGGTTTACACCTTCAAAGAAGGTAACATGACCATGCGTAACTTGCTTGGTGGTAAGGGCGCTAACCTTGCAGAGATGACTGAGATCGGTCTTCCTGTACCACAGGGTTTTACAATTACTACAGAGGCATGTACTCAGTACTATGAGGATGGTCGTAAGATTAATGATGAGATTATGGGCCAAGCTATGGAAGGCGTTGAGTGGATGGAGAAAGAGAACGGCAAGAAGTTCGGTGATCTTGAGAATCCTCTTCTCGTATCTGTTCGTTCAGGTGCCAGAGCATCTATGCCGGGTATGATGGATACAATCCTTAACCTCGGACTTAATGATGAAGTTGTTGAGGCAATGATTAAGGGTAATCCTGATCCTAAGTTTGAGCGTTTCGTATATGATTCATATAGAAGATTTATTCAAATGTTCTCTGACGTTGTTATGGAGGTTGGTAAGAAGTACTTCGAGCAACTCATTGATAAGATGAAGGCTGACAGAGGAGTTGAGTTTGATGTTGACCTTACAGCTGCAGATCTTAAGGAATTAGCAGAGCAGTTCAAGGCTGAATATAAGAATCAGCTCGGTACAGATTTCCCTTCAGATCCCGTAGAGCAGCTAAAGCTTGCTATTGAAGCAGTATTCAGATCATGGGATAACCCAAGAGCTAATGTATATCGTCGTGATAATGATATCCCTTATTCATGGGGTACAGCTGTTAACGTAATGCCTATGGTATTCGGTAACCTTAACGATGAGTCAGGTACAGGTGTTGCATTTACAAGAGACCCTGCTACAGGTGAGAAGAAGCTTATGGGTGAGTTTTTAAAGAACGCTCAAGGTGAGGACGTTGTTGCCGGTGTTCGTACTCCGATGCCAATCGCTCAGATGGAGCAGGAGTTCCCTGAAGCATATAAGCAATTTATCGAGGTATGTGAGACATTAGAGAATCACTACCATGATATGCAGGATATGGAATTTACCGTAGAGAATAAGAAGCTTTACATGCTTCAGTGTCGTAACGGTAAGAGAACAGCTCCCGCCGCTCTTCAGATTGCATGTGACCTCGTTGATGAAGGACACAAGACAGAAGCAGAAGCAGTTGCTATGATTGATCCTCGTAACTTAGATACATTACTTCATCCTCAGTTTGATGCTGATAAGCTTAAGGCTGCAACACCAATCGGTAAGGGACTTGGTGCTTCGCCGGGTGCTGCTTGCGGTAAGGTAGTATTTACAGCAGAGGATGCTGAAGAGTGGAATGCTCGCGGCGAGAAGGTTGTACTTGTTCGTCTTGAGACATCACCTGAAGATATTACAGGTATGAAGGCTGCACAAGGTATCTTAACAGTACGTGGTGGTATGACAAGTCACGCTGCCGTTGTTGCCCGTGGTATGGGTACTTGCTGTGTATCAGGTTGTGGCGACATTGCAATGGATGAAGAGAATAAGACATTTACACTCGGTGGTAAGAAGTTCGTAGAAGGTTCTGAGATTTCTATCGATGGTACAACAGGTAACATCTACGGCGAGATTATTCCTACAGTTGATGCTTCAATCGCAGGTACATTCGGTCGTGTTATGGCATGGGCTGATAAGTATCGTACACTTAAGGTTAGAACTAATGCTGATACACCTCAGGATGCTAAGAAGGCCAGAGAGCTTGGTGCTGAAGGTATCGGACTTTGCCGTACAGAGCATATGTTCTTCGAGGAAGACAGAATTGCAGCATTCAGAGAGATGATTTGTTCTGATACAGTAGAAGAGAGAGAAGAAGCACTTGATAAGATTCTTCCTTATCAGCAAGGTGACTTCAAGGCTATATATGAAGCGTTAGAGGGTTATCCTGTAACAATCAGATTCTTAGATCCACCTCTTCATGAATTTGTTCCTACAGAGGAAGAGGATATTAAGAAGCTTGCTGATGCTAAGGGTAAGTCAGTAGAAGAGATTAAGACATTAATTGAAGGCCTTAAGGAATTTAACCCTATGATGGGCCACAGAGGATGTCGTCTTACAGTTACATATCCTGAGATTGCCAAGATGCAGACTAAGGCTGTTATCAGAGCCGCAATTGAGGTTAAGAAGGCTCATCCTGATTGGGATATGAAGCCTGAGATTATGATTCCTCTTGTATGTGAAGTTGAAGAGCTTAAGTTCGTTAAGAAGATTGTTGTTGAGACAGCAGATGCTGAGATTGAGGCAGCAGGCGCTGACATTGAATACGAAGTTGGTACAATGATTGAGATTCCAAGAGCTGCACTTACAGCTGATGAGATTGCTAAGGAAGCTGATTTCTTCTGCTTCGGTACTAATGACTTAACACAGATGACATATGGATTCTCTCGTGATGATGCCGGTAAGTTCTTAGATGCTTATTATGACAAGAAGATCTTTGAGAATGATCCATTTGCTAAGCTAGACCAAGATGGTGTAGGTAAACTTATGCAGGTTGCTATTGCGCTTGGTAAGATGAATAATTCTAAGCTTCACGTTGGTATATGTGGTGAGCATGGTGGAGATCCTTCATCAGTTGAGTTCTGTGATAAGATTGGACTTGACTATGTATCATGTTCTCCATTTAGAGTACCAATTGCAAGACTTGCTGCAGCACAGGCCTCTATCGCCAATAATCCAAGCATCGTTAAGGTAGAGAAGGCAGCTAACAAGGCTAAGGACTTCGCAGATGATGTTAAGGAAAAGCTTATTGAGATCTTCAAGTAAATAATATAAGTATTTCTTGAATAGAATATGATTATTACTATATAGAGAGCCCTTGTGGCTCTCTATATTTTTTGCATCGGTCTTATAATCCCGTGCTCCCTTGACTATTCTCGATATAGTTGTAAAATACTTAGTAATGTTTCCTTAGTTTTTAAAACGAAGAAGAGAATTTATGAAAATGATGTATTTCACATAACAGGAGGATGGATAATGGTATGAGAATATACGTTGATTATGATGATTGTATATGTGAGACGGCAAGAGCGTTTACACATATTGCAGATAGACTGTTCGGTAAAAAGGTTCCGTATGAAGAGATTAATTTTTTTAACCTCAAAGAGTCATTTGAGCTTACCGATGACGAGTATGATAGGCTTATGATAGAAGGTCATAGACCTGAAGTGCTTATGTCGTACGAAGAGACGCCGTTAGCTTCAGATGTGTTGAATGAGTGGCTTGACAAGGGATATGAGATAAATGTTATTACCGGACGCCCAAGCAGCACATATGAGCCTTCACGAGTATGGCTGGATGAACATGGACTGGAAAATGTTAAATTATTCTGTCTAAATAAGTATGGCAGAGATACTTTTATTAAGGGTAGCGAGTATAATCTTGAATTGGAAGATTATTATAAGATGAGATTTGATTATGCTGTAGAGGACTCGCCATTAGCCTTCAAGTTTTTTGAACATTTGCCCGATGTAAATGTTATGTTGTTCGATAGACCGTGGAATCGAGATTTTGAACCAACGAATACGAACTATATGCGTTGCAATAATTGGGAAGAAATACGTAGGAATATTAATTGATTGTTTAGGAGGAGAATATGATACAGTTTCTTGTAGATAATCCATTATTTGTTGTTTTGTTTTGCTTAGGTGTTGGATATTTGTTCGGCAAGATTAATTTGGGTAAATTCCCCAATAACGCCACGCTTGGCACTTTGTATGCGGCGATTATTATGAATATTATCATTACAAGCAACGGCGGACATTTTGAAGGTGATAGCGTTGTTGTAATGAAGAATTTGTTCTTTGCGCTGTTTACGTTTGTACTCGGATATGAGGCTGGACCTGTATTTAAAAATGCTGTTAAGTCCGAGGGGATATCATCCAGTCTTAAATTGGCCGGGCTTGCGATATTTTATTGTGCATGTGTTTTGGGCTGTGCATTTGCTATGTGCAAGCTTTTCGGCTTCACGCCCGATAAGGCGAGTGGTTTTCTTGCGGGTTCTCAGACACAGTCAACAATACTTAACAGTGAAAGCGATGTCGTTGCATATGCAATCACCTATATTCTTGCAACGATAGGGCTTATTACTTTTGTTCAAGAAGGGGCTCCGGCTATTACCAAAGTGCATTTGGCACAAGCGGTTATTGATAAAACCGGTGGTATGGTCAAAGGTGGTAAAGAGGCACTTAAGATTAACGTTCAAATAAGAGCCTACCGCGTTGATGAGACATCTACTTATAGCGACAAGACCGTTGGTGAAGTGACATCCGAGTATGGTGTCAGGCTTCATGTTGAAGCTGTATATAGAAATAATGAATTGCTGGATATTAGTCCGGATTTGACTATTAAGACATCAGACATTATCGTTGTTGCGGGTTCGGTAAGAGACATTGATAAATTCAACAAGAATGGCCTTGTTGAAGTGACCGATGAGAAATATCTGTCGCTGGAAATTGAAAGGGTTGAAATTGTCATTGCAGTACCAAAGGCAGAAGATTTACTTGAAAGATTTGCTGAACAAGGCATCATTATAAATCGAATAAAAAGAAATGGTCGTAAGATTAAAATGCCCGAAGAATTCATTGAAGAAGATGTGATAACTATTACGGGTAAGCCGAAATCTATCGAGGAATGTATTGAAAATGTAGCATTTATCAAAAATGTCGGAGAAAGCTCGGATATTCCGGCAGTAATGCTTTCCATAGCAGTGGCGATTGCGATTGGAATGATTAAAATTCCCGGACTTGGATTTTCACTTGGAACATCATGCTGTGCACTGATTATCGGAATGATTGTTGGTTGTGGATTTCAAAAATATCCCATTGTGGGGCAAATGTCCGGCGGTGCAAGATGGATTCTGAAGAGCTTGGGGTTGAACTTGTTTATAGCAGCCACTGCATTGGAACGCCCACTTAGTCTCAGCGGAATATTTACATTTGATAACATTTACATTGTCATTGCAGGTATACTTTGTGTCTTTGTGCCGGCATCACTTGCGATTGCTTTCGGATGGTTTGTGCTGAAGCTTAAGGCTGCAGATTTGTATGGTGGTATATGCGGATGTGCCACATCAACACCGGGACTTAATTCATTGTCAGAGAAGACCGGAAGTACGATTTTTACGGTGGGATACGCCCCGGCATTTGTCGTAGCCAATATAGGATTAACCCTTGTAGGAACGGTTTTAATGTCTTGGTTGAAATAGGTAGTAGTATTATGTCTTGAGTAAAGCTGATCAGCCATATAATAAGTAATATTATTGAAGAGTCGATTCTATATACGCCATTGGTGCGTATATGGCACCGGAGCAACATTTACCATAACAAATAACGGAGGAAGCACATCAACCCACAAGGTGTGCTTAGTATATTGGCCGGTTAACAGAATATTCGTAATATATAAGAGAGTTCGAGGGGTGTGTTGTTATATGACAATACACCTCTCTTTGCCTGCAAGGAATGCTTCGATATTAAGAGCGGTCTCAGACACAACTCTGGCTCTGGCTTC
>CAJOIL010000066.1 GCA_905234525.1 uncultured Lachnospiraceae bacterium
TTTTTGTATTTCTATATTTCTTTGTTTTTTGTGTTCTATACTTCTGGTAGGTTCCTTTAGCATATTATCAACATTTCGTTTGATAGAATATAGCTCCTTTTTGTGACCTTCCTCGAATAGCTTTCCTTCGATAGAATCCTTTGGAACAAAGCCAATAATGTAATGGTGCGACTTAACATCCCCATAATCCTGATTCTTACCATATAACTTATTAAACTATCCATTGTAATTGATTTCCTATTTCACGTATCTTAACAAACCTTCACAAATCCCTTTATTTCGCGGAATTCTTAAGATTTCAATCTGATATATCATTACATATTTTCACGTAATTTAACGGCAAATTGGTGTAGAATTGGTGTCACGATTGGTGTCAAAACTGTAGTTATTATTATTCCCAGACAGAGCTTTGATATTATAAATAGTAAATTGAACACTTATTATTTACTTTTGTGCTAATATGAGTTACAATATTAGCACGAAAGTGGGTGGAGATATGAATCGAATTGAAAAATTATTAGATGAATCAGGTCTATTATTAACAAAGGTTGCAATGGATGCTGGTGTTACAAAGTATGACCTATATAATTATATTGAAGAAAATAAATATGAGCGTGTTGCTCGTGGAATGTATGTTGCACCTGATGCATGGGAAGATGAAAACTATATAATTTCATTAAGGTGCCCTAAAGCTGTCATTTCTCATGATGAAGCATTGTATTATTATGGATTAGTAGATAGAGAACCATTTAAGCATACAATTACAATTTATACAGGTTATGGGACAGCAAGACTTATTAAAGATGGAATAAAGGTATATACAGTAAAAAAAGAACTGCTTGATGTTGGAAAAACTGAAGTGATATCTTCATTTGGTCATAAGATACCTATGTACAATCTAGAAAGAACAATTTGCGATTTGATTAGAAGCCGAAGTGGTTTTGAGATTCAAGACTTTCAGACTGCACTAAAAAGTTACCTAAAGAAAAAGGATAGAGACTTAAATCTTCTTATGGAATATGCAAAGCTATTTCATATTGATAAGAGAGTGAGAGAGTATATGGAGGTATTATTATAATGGCATTATCTAAAGAACAACTAAAAGGCCGTATAAGGAATGTTGCTAAAGAGAATAATGCAGATGCACGTATTTTAATGCGTATTTATATGATGGAACGCTTTTTAGAAAGGGTGTCGCATTCGAAATATGCGGATAGCTTTATTATAAAAGGTGGTATTCTTGTCACATCAATGGTTGGTGTGTCTATGCGTTCAACTATGGATGTAGATACAACAATACGAAATCTTAACTTATCAGAAGAAGACATAGTACCTATAATAAAAGAAATATGTGAAATAGATATGGATGATGATGTCTTGTTCAAAATAAAGGAAGTTTCAAGTATCATGGATGAAATGGAATATCCCGGTATTCGGATTAATATCAATGCTATGCTAGAGAGTATGGTTATAATTATCAAAATAGATATATCTACTGATGATGTGATGACTCCAAAAGCTGTAGAATATGAATATGATTTGATGCTTGAAGATAGGTCTATCAAACTCTGGTCATATAATCTTGAAACAATCTTAGCTGAGAAACTTCAAACGATTCTTTCTCGTGGTGTATTAAATACGAGAATGAGAGATTTTTATGACATATATGTATTGTTCCTTCGTTATAGAAGTGAAATAGATTATGTAGTGTTAAAAGAAGCTTTGGAAGCAACCTGTATAAAAAGAAATACGATAAGCCTTAAAGATAGTTGGAGAGACATAGTTGATACAATTGAGAATGATTCTAAGTTAAATATTCTTTGGGAATCGTATCAACGCAAATACTCCTATGCAGAAGATATAAGATATAAAGAAACCATACAAGTAACAAGAGGATTACTAGAAAGGATTATGTAGCTGAATTAAGAACGCAGGTTGAAAGAATAAATAGTATAATCCATGAACGATATTATGCACATCATAAAGGAGTGAGTCATTATGCCTATCTATTGTTTTGCCCTGATTACTACACACGAATAAAAATAAGAGATGTCAATCCCTCGCCACCGAAGGTGGTGCGAAGCAGTATTATAATAACAACTAATTTACCGTTCTCAGAATGGCTATCACTATTCGAGAACACAGCAATGGTTGTAGCTATGATTGATAGGCTCACTTTCAAATTGACGAATATACCTTACTATAAAGTGTTGAAGAATGAAACAACATTGCAAAAAGCCCCTAATTAGTGTAGAATGAAATGCACTGATTAAGGGTTTTTGTATATAAGATTTTAACTAAAACTCAAAGGAGATTAACATACTATGAAACTAGGAATCGTGGCATTATATGTGGAGGTATAATTATGGGTAGAGAAACTACTAAAGTAATACATATCGGCGACAAGGTGATTGGTGGCGGCAACCCTATACTGATACAGTCGATGACTAATACTAAGACTACTGATGTTAAGGCAACGGTTGAGCAGATTAAGAAGCTTGAGGATGCAGGCTGTGATATTATTAGGTGTGCTGTGCCTACGATGGAAGCGGCTGAAGCCTTAGCAGATATTAAGAAGGAGATTAATATACCGCTTGTCGCTGATATTCACTTTGATTACAGACTTGCCATTGCTGCGATGGAGCATGGTGCTGATAAGATTAGGATTAATCCGGGTAATATCGGTTCGAAGGATCGTATACAGGCCGTGATTGATGTTGCAAGTAAGCGTAATATACCTATCAGAGTCGGAGTCAATTCAGGCTCATTAGAAAAAGAGATAGTTGAGAAGAACGGCGGTGTTACTGCTGAGGGAATAGTTGAATCCGCTATTGATAAGGTTAGAATAATTGAAGACATGGGTTACGATAATCTTGTTGTAAGCATTAAGTCTTCCGATGTGTTAATGTGTGTAAAGGCACATGAGCTGATTTCCAATGAGATTAATTATCCGCTTCATGTCGGTATCACAGAATCGGGAACAGTTATATCCGGTAACATTAAATCATCAATCGGACTTGGCTTGATTCTTAATCAAGGAATAGGCGATACGATAAGAGTATCACTTACGGGAGACCCGATAGAAGAAATCAAATCCGCTAAGCTTATATTAAGAACGCTTGGCTTAAGAAAGGGCGGAATAGAGATTGTATCATGTCCTACATGCGGAAGAACACAGATTGATTTAATATCCTTAGCTAATCAGGTTGAGAATATGGTACAGGATTTCTCGCTTGATATTAAGGTGGCGGTTATGGGCTGTGTGGTTAACGGTCCGGGCGAAGCTAAGGAAGCTGATATAGGAATTGCCGGCGGAATCGGTGAAGGCCTTATTATCAAGAAGGGTGAAATTGTTAAAAAGGTTCCCGAGGATCAGCTTATCAGTGAACTGCGTAATGAATTGTCAAATTGGGGTAAATAAATGGAAAAGCCTTTTTTTGAAACATTTCCCACAATAGAATTAGATGATGATTTGTGTAATGCTTTAAATGACACAAGAGTAACTAAGGTAAGTACTAACCGCGAAAGAGATGCGGTTAGGGTTTACCTTTATTTGCATACTCTGATTCCCAAGCGAAGAATTAAGAAGCTGGAAACTGCGATAAAAGAGCAGATTTTTTCGCTTGATGATATTAATGTTAACATTATAGAGCATTATGACCTGTCATCTCAATATACGGCCAAGACCTTTTACGAAGAATACCTAGACAGTATTTATCAGGAGCTTGATGATTACAGCAGTCTTCTTTTTGCAATTGTAAAAAGAGGTGATTTTGTATTTGACGAAGATCAGATGACAATTGTCCTAGAAGAAGGAAAATACGTTCGAGACAGAGAAGAAGAGATAATTAAGATATTTAATAATATTTTCTGCGACAGAGCGGGAATTGATGTCAAGATTGTTATTGATTATAAGCCGGCTGAAGGCACTAATTATAAAGAGAGGAATGAGCTTTACACCAAGAATAGGGTTGAAAGCATTGTAGAAAGTCTTGAGGCGCAAAGAGAAGCCGAGAAGGAGAAGCAAGAAGCTGATAACGCTAAGTCAAAAAACGGCAAGAAGGTATACGGACTTATTAAATCATCTAATCCCGATGTCATTTACGGCAGAGATTTTGATGGTGATGTAACTGAGATTGCCAAGCTTAATGCCGCTGACTGCGGCCATGAGGTTGTTGTTTTAGGTAAAATATTCAAGATAGAATATAAACCTATTCGTAATGAGAAGACAATTGCAACGCTATCAATATTTGATAATACTGACTCAATTAACCTTATAATATTTTTGCGTAATGATTTACTTAGCGAATTTAAATCACATTTTCAGGAAAATATAGATATTAAGGTTAAAGGATTACTTGATTTTAACAATCGTTCAAGGGAGATTGAGATATCCAGAGTTAACGGTATTAAGAAGACTGTTATAGAAGTGGTTGAGAGGCAGGATAATGCTTTAGAGAAGAGAGTTGAGCTTCATTGTCATTCGAAGGCGAGCGAGATGGATGGTATGTCTTCCGTTCAAAGCTTGATTAATCAAGCTAAGGCTTGGGGTCATAAGGCACTTGCAATTACAGACCACGGAGTGGTACAGGGCTTTACAGAGAAGGGACTTAATCACAGTGTATATACCGACCCTGATTTCAAGGTTATACTAGGCTGTGAAGCATATATAGTTGATGATTACAAGAAGATAGTTACGAACGAGAAGGGTCAGCCCTTTGACTCGTCATATGTTGTGTTTGATATAGAAACAACCGGTCTTAATGCAATCAAGGATAAGGTGATTGAAATAGGTGCGATTAAGCTTTCAGGAGGAGAGATAGTTGATAGATTTTCGACATTTGTTAATCCGCTTCGACCTATTCCATATGAGATATTCCAGCTTACATCAATAACCGATGATGATGTGACCGATGCGCCGACGATAGAAGAGGTTTTGCCTAAGTTTATAGAGTTTTGTAAAGACTCAATTATGGTTGCTCATAATGCTGATTTTGATATGGGCTTTATTAAGGCTAAGGCGAATGAGCTTAATCTTGAATGGGATAAGAGTTATGTTGATACACTCGGGCTGGCAAGATTTCTTATGACTGATGCCAAGAAATTCACGCTTGATTCTATAGCCAAGAAATATAAGATTGACATGGGTCATCATCATAGGGCTATTGATGATGCAATTACAACAGCTAATATATTTAAGATATTCTTAAAGCAGCTTGAGCCGTATGATATTAACATAATTGATGATATCAATGATAAATGTGTTATGGATGATAAGGCTAAGAGCAAGCTTAAATCATATCACTGTATCATACTTGCGAAAAATGACATAGGTAAGAATAATTTATACAGATTGATTTCCGAATCGCACCTTAAATATTTTAACAGACAGCCTAAGATGCCTAAGAGTCTGATTGAAGAATGCAGAGAAGGATTAATTATCGGCTCTGCATGCGAGGCGGGAGAATTATACAGAGCACTTCTTGACGGCAGAAGTGATGAAGAAATTGCCGGTATTGTAGATTTCTATGATTATCTCGAGATACAGCCTGTCGGCAATAATGAATTTATGATTGATGACGGCAAATTTCATATTGATTCATTAGATGATATCAGAGATATCAACAGACAGATAGTAGAGCTTGGCGAAGAGTTTAATAAGCCCGTGTGCGCTACCTGTGATGTCCATTTTCTTAATCCTGAGGATGAGATATATCGTCGTATCATTATGGCGGGTAAAGGCTTTGATGATGCGGACAGACAGGCACCCTTGTATCTTCATACAACAGAAGAGATGATGGATGAGTTCGAATACTTAGGTTATGATAAGGCGAAGGAGGTAGTTATTACCAATCCTAATCTTATTGCTGATATGGTTGATAAGATTAAACCAACTCGACCCGATAAATGTCCGCCGGTAATTGCCAATTCCGATGTTGAGCTTCGTAAGATATGCTATAACAAGGCGCATGAAATGTATGGCGAGAAGCTTCCCAAGATAGTTGAAGACAGACTTGAATTAGAGCTTGATTCTATTATCGGTAACGGCTATGCGGTTATGTATATTATAGCGCAGAAGCTTGTGTGGAAGTCAGTTGAGGATGGCTATCTTGTCGGCTCGCGTGGCTCTGTCGGCTCCTCATTTGCGGCAACTATGGCTGGCATTACAGAGGTTAATCCTTTAAGTGCACATTATCTGTGTCCTAATTGTCACTTCGTTGATTTTGATTCTGATGAGGTTAAAGCATTTGCGGGACGTGCCGGCTGCGATATGCCTGATAAATTATGTCCGAATTGTGGGACACCTCTTAACAAAGAGGGCTTTGATATTCCGTTTGAGACATTCTTAGGATTCGGTGGTAACAAAGAGCCTGATATTGACCTTAATTTCTCAAGTGATTATCAGTCAAAAGCGCATAAGTATGCTGAGGTTATATTTGGTGAAGGTCAGACCTATAAGGCAGGTACATTCAGCGGTCTCCAGGATAAGACTGCATATGGTTATGTTAAGAAATATTTTGAGGAACGCGGAATCGATAAGAGAAGCTGTGAGATAGACAGACTTGTGTTGGGTTGTACAGGCGTCAGGAGAACAACCGGTCAGCACCCGGGTGGTATTATAGTTCTCCCCAGAGGAGAGAACATTTATACCTTTACACCCATACAGCATCCGGCCAATAAGGAATCTGATATTATTACAACACATTTTGATTATCATAGTATTGATTCTAACTTACTTAAGCTTGATATGCTTGGACACGACGATCCGAGAATGATTAAGATGCTTGAGGATTTGACGGGACTTGATGCAACAACAATTCCTTTAGATGACAAGGAAGTTATGGCGCTGTTTATGAATACTACTTCGCTGAAAATTGAACCGTCTGAGCTATGGAATGATTGTGATATGGGTACACTTGGTATTCCCGAATTCGGTACTGATTTTGCTATGGGAATGCTTCGAGATGCTAAGCCTAAGGAGTTCTCTGATCTTGTCAGAATTTCCGGATTATCTCATGGTACGGATGTGTGGCTTAACAATGCACAGGACCTCATTTTAGAGGGAACCGCAACTATTTCCGAAGCTATATGTACAAGAGATGATATTATGACATATCTAATCCTAAAGGGGTTAGAGCCGCAGGATTCATTTAACATAATGGAGGCGGTAAGAAAGGGTAAGGTAGCAGCCAATCCAACCTCTGACATGTGGACTGAAAGTAAGCAGGCTATGATTGAACATGATGTGCCTGATTGGTATATTAAGTCATGTGAGAAGATTAAGTATATGTTCCCTAAGGCGCATGCTGTTGCATACGTTATGATGGCTTGGCGTATCGGTTATTATAAGATTAATTATCCGCTCGCATATTACAGTGCTTTCTTCTCTATAAGAGCTAAGGCTTTTAATTATGAGAAAATGTGTCAGGGTAAGCAAGCTGTTGAATCATATTTATCGGAATATGATAAGAAGGTTGCGCATGCCAAAGAGAATAAGCTTCCGGGATTGTCTGATAAGGAAGATAAGGAATATGGCGATATGCTTCTTGTTCAAGAAATGTATGCACGAGGATATGAATTTTTGCCGATTGATTTATACAAAAGTGATGCAAGATATTTCAAGATAGAGGATGGTAAAATCAGACCGCCGTTTGTATCTATTGACGGTATGGGAGAGACCGCTGCCGATACACTTATGATAGCTGCCGCGGAGAGTCCTTTTATTTCAAAGGATGATATTAGGACGCGTGGTGGAGTGCCGAAGACGGTTGTGGCGACGCTTGACCGACTCGGTATAACTGAAGGTCTGCCGGAGTCGGATCAGATTTCCTTCTTCGATATGATTTAATCCGTGTTCTACAGAGAAAGGACTAACATGAGACTTGACCAATTATTATTATATAAAGTCAATAAGGACGCACCACTATACCGATTCGCCTCAGCGTTGGAGGGGGCGGAGGTTGATGAGAGTGTTTGCTATGAATTCTTATCGTTTTTAACTACGTTTGGTGTGGAGCACGGATTTCATGGTAATCTGTGGCATTGTTACTTAACATATAAGATGGTTTACAATGAGAATCCTTATAGTGTAAGCTGTGAGATGAAGGGTAATATCAAGGGAAGTATTAATGATATTGCCAATCATGATTTTGCCATCATTAAGGAATTATTTGATTATGATTTAAGTAAGCTTAATATAGCTATGGACATTAAGCCGATTATTAATTTCAACAATCCTATGCTTACCGGAAGAGTTTTTAATAAGAGGATATGTGATACAATAAGCGAATTATCTGCCGGTCTGGAGGGCTGCATAAGCGTATCGGAGTTTAAGAATTTGGTTGTTGAATTCTATAGGCAGTTTGGTGTCGGTATACTTGGTCTTCATAAGGCATTTAGATTAGATGATTACGGAAATGTTATTCCCATAATGGGAACGATGCATGTATCGTTAGATGATTTAGTCGGCTATGAGCTTCAGAAGAAGAAGCTGATTGATAATACCGATGCTTTTGTGTCGGGTAGAAAGGCTAATAATTGCCTTTTGTACGGTGATGCCGGCACAGGCAAGTCAACAAGTATTAAGGCTATTGCCAACATGTATTATGATAAAGGTCTTAGAATAATAGAAATATATAAGCATCAGTTTAAATATATTAATAAAGTTATCTCTGAGGTTAAGAACAGGAATTATTACTTTATATTGTATATGGATGATTTGTCATTTGAAGAGACGGAGATAGAATACAAATATTTAAAGGCCGTTATAGAAGGCGGACTGGAGAAGAAGCCTGCTAATATACTTATGTATGCAACATCTAACAGGCGTCATTTGATTAAGGAGAGCTTTCAGGATAATACAGAGAAATTTGACATTCATCAGAATGATACCAAGGAAGAAAAGCTTTCTCTTGCTGACAGGTTTGGTGTGTCGATATATTACGGGGCGCCGACGCCTAATGAGTTTAAAACTATTGTGTTGTCGCTAAGAGATAAGAATGGTATTGATATGAGTGATGATGAGATACTTGCGAAGGCCAATCAATGGGAGTTGAGTCATGGCGGATTATCCGGTAGAACGGCACAGCAATTTATTGATTATTTGCTTGGATGTAATGCTGATTAGTAATAGGAGTATAACAATGACAAACGATAAGAAAATATTATTCGTAGACTTAGACGAGACATTACTTACGACAGACAAGAGGATATGTAAGGAGAATATCGAGGCGATTACTCGGATGGTTGCGGCGGGTCACATATTTGCCATTAATACAGGTCGTCCGTATAATGCCGCAGTAAAGCTTGTGGCAGACCTTAACATGGGTAAGAATTCGTACATCTTATCATTCCATGGAACAAGCGGCTATGATTGCGGAAGTAAGAAGAGTATATGCAACAATCATTTAGATACCGACGAGGCCATTAAGCTTCTTAAGGCAATTGATAACGAGGGAATTCACTCGCAGACATTTACAATAGAGGGAATATATACAACCTGTGATGATGATGTGCTTGTAGAGTATAACAAATATACAGATGAGCCTATTACAATTGTTAAGGACTATGATGAGCTTAAGGGATTAAGTCTCAATAAGGTTATGGCGATTGATTTTAACGACCATGATAGGCTGGATGCTTTTCAGAAGAAATATATTGATGAGACATCGGAGTATTTTAACACCTTCTTTTCCTGCATGCCTTATCTCGAGTACACGCTAAAGGGCGCCGATAAGGGTGATGGAGTCAGATTCTTGGCTGATTATCTTAATATTCCGATTGAGAACACCATAGCAGTCGGTGATGAGGGTAATGACATTCCGATGATTAAGGCTGCCGGCATTGGAGTATGTATGGTTAACGGCTTTTCTAAGGTTAAGGAAATTGCTGATTATGTAACGAAGAAGGATAATAATAACGGTGGAATAGCAGAAGTTATTGATAAATATATTTTATAGACGTAAATCCCTATAAAATGTGGCTTTATCCACATAATTTTAAAAAATGCACTATATATTGTGGATAATGCTTGACACGAGGTAGTTGTTTTGTTAATATAATGATGAGCAAAGGATTTGCTCGGGAACTTATTCAAGTTAATATGCACCAAGGAGGGGATCGTTATGGTTGAGATGAATTTTCGTGTCAACGAGATTTTTCACAGCTCCGATTCTGATGATTCCCGAAGACAGGCTGTCGTTAACCGTAAACCTCTTCAGCGGGACAGTTCGTCAGAATTCGGAAGCATATTCAAAGCTGCTTGCGACGAGGTTAACTCCAAAGCAAGTAACACACACCAAAATAGGGGTTATGTCCCTAAAGTCAGTACATCGTGGCAACCGACTGTGCTGATTAAGTAGAATTAAGTTTCG
>CAJOIL010000067.1 GCA_905234525.1 uncultured Lachnospiraceae bacterium
GGTGCCGCTATCTATTTATTTGCGATAGATGACAAGAGGTATTTTCTTGTGCGAGATACAGCGACTAAATTATCAGGATACGAATACTACTCGATAAGAGATATCCGAGATAAGGCAACCGGTCCAAAGGTGTACGCTTGCTTCACCGCATATCATTTGTGGCGATGGTACAGTGATAATATTTTTTGTGGGAAATGTGCATCCAAGCTGACAATCGGTACACGTGAGCGTTCTCTTGTTTGTCCCGATTGTGGCAATACAATATATCCGCGTCTTAATCCTGCGGTTATAGTTGGTGTAACCAAGGGAGAGTATATCCTTATTACTAAGTATAAGACAGGCTATGCACACAGCGCACTTGTTGCGGGATTTACGGAGATTGGCGAGACGCTTGAGGAATGTGTTATGCGAGAAGTCATGGAAGAGACCGGTGTGGAAGTAAGTAACATTCGCTATTACAAGTCGCAACCATGGGGCATGGCTCAAGACATTCTTGTTGGATTCTATTGCGATGCAGTTGGCGATGGCGAGATCCATATGGATGACAGTGAACTTAAGTATGCTGAGTGGGTTAAGAGAGAGGACATTGAACTGCAGCCGAACAATCTGAGCCTTACCAATGAGATGATGAAGATGTTCAAGGATGGTAAGGTGTAATAAGTAAATGTACGAATTCCAATATCCACATTGACATTTCCCCCAAATTGCCATACAATTGCAAGGTAGCCGGGGCGTTAGCAGCGTCTTGTAACCGGTGGCTATAGCCGGGGTGATATCCTTCTGAGGCCTTGTGGCGGCAGGAGCTGCCCTTGATAAGTGGCGTTGATACTTGGGTCTTACGCATCGGATGCTTACGAACCGTGTCAGGCTGGGAACAGAGCAGCACTAAGTTTGATTTTCTGAGTGACGTGAGGGTGCCTGGGTTGAGTTAACTGTCAAGGTAACGTCCTTTCCTCCCAAGGTCGAGGTTGGGTAGCTGTATCGAAAATGCTGACTCTGCACTAAGTGGAGTCTTTTGTTATATATGAGGAGGTGGCAACATGTATGATGTAATGAGTCCTAAGGCAGAGGAATTTATCTCTGATGAGGAGATTCAGGAGTGTCTGAAGTACGCCGAGGAGAATAAGAATAATCGCGAGCTTATTGAGCAGATAATAGAGAAGGCTCGTAAGATGAAGGGCGTATCTCATAAGGAAGCAATTGTCTTGCTTGATTGTGAGCTTGAAGATCTTAATGAACAAATCTATCAGCTTGCCAGAGATATTAAGGAAGAATTCTATGGCAATCGTATCGTTATGTTTGCACCCTTATATCTGTCTAATTATTGTATTAACGGTTGCGAATACTGTCCTTATCATGCGAAGAATAAGCACATTCGTCGTAAGAAATTATCACAAGAGGAGATTAGAGAGGAAGTAATCGCGCTTCAGGATATGGGGCACAAGCGTCTTGCCTTAGAAGCCGGCGAGGATCCGAAGAATAATCCTATCGAATATATATTGGAATCTATTAAGACAATCTATGGCATCCATCATAAGAATGGTGATATCAGAAGGGTAAATGTTAATATCGCCGCTACAACTGTTGAAGAATACAAGATGCTTAAGGATGCCGGAATCGGAACTTACATTTTATTCCAGGAGACATATAATAAGAAGTCATACGAAAAGCTTCATCCGACAGGACCGAAGTCTGATTATGCATACCATACAGAGGCGATGGATAGAGCTATGGAAGGCGGTATTGATGATGTCGGCCTTGGTGTGCTCTTCGGGCTTAATAATTATAGATATGATTTTACCGGAATAATTATGCATGCAGAGCACTTAGAGGCTTACAAGGGCGTTGGTCCGCATACGATTTCCGTGCCTCGTTTAAGAAGAGCTGATGACATCGATCCGGACGTATTTGATAACGGCATATCTGATGAAATGTTTGCTAAGATTGTTGCATGTATCAGAATAGCTGTTCCGTATACGGGAATGATTGTATCTACAAGAGAGTCACAAGAGAGCAGAGCTAAAGTATTAGAGCTTGGTATTTCGCAGATATCAGGTGGTTCTCGTACATCAGTAGGTGGTTACGTGGAAGAAGAGCAGGAAGAAGAGAATACTGCGCAATTTGATGTTAACGATAATCGCTCACTTGATGAGGTTGTTAAATGGCTTATGGAGAATGGTTATGTACCATCGTTCTGTACAGCTTGCTATCGCGCCGGCAGAACAGGTGACCGCTTTATGGAGCTTCTTAAGAGTAAGCAGATAGTTAATTGCTGTCATCCAAATGCGTTAATGACGCTCAAGGAATATTTAGAGGATTACGCATCGCCTGAGACTAAGAAGATTGGTGAGGAGCTTATTGCTAAGGAGCTTGAAGTTATTACCAATCCTAAGGTTAAGGAGAAGGCGCGCGAATACATCGCCAACATCCAAGATGGTCAGCGAGACTTTAGATTCTAATACATATAACTGAAGCGCGACAGGGGGACGGGTCCCTTGTCGCGGAAATAATCATTAGTCAAAACGCGACAAGGAACCCGTCCCCCTGTCGCGCCGGAGTAAGTGTATGTCATTGAATGCAACCCCCTCTTCAGAGCGAACCCACATCGGAATATTCGGTAATCGCAACGCCGGCAAGTCCACCCTTATTAATGCAATCACAGGGCAAGACTTGGCGGTTGTGTCTAACGTGGCGGGAACAACAACCGACCCGGTTAAGAAGGCAATGGAGATATTGCCGCTTGGCCCGGTTGTTTTGATTGACACCCCCGGTCTTGATGACGAAGGTGAGCTTGGTGAGCTTCGAGTTGAGAAGTCATTACAGACGCTTAATTCTTGTGATATTGCTATAATTGTATTTGAGCTTGACAGTGCATTGATGGATATGAGTAATCCCAATATCAAGGCGCTTATGAGCAAGATTAAAGACAAGCAGATACCATATATAATAGTTCTTAATAAAACCGACGAAGTAACACTTGTCCCATTAAAGGGACACCTCTCGACGGGGCTTGGCATCGAAGAAGACAAGATATATCTAACCTCAGCGCTTGCCGGCGAGGGCATTCATGAGCTCAAAGAAGGCATCGCTCATATCATCCCCAAGAAGAAAGAGAGTCCGCTTGTGTCGGATTTGATAGGCAGAGGTGATGATGTTGTTCTTGTGATCCCGATAGATGAGTCGGCGCCGAAGGGACGAATAATTTTGCCACAGCAGCAGGTTATTCGCGATGCGCTGGAAGTGGGTGCCAAGATACACATTTGCAAGGATACGGAATATGAGATGATGCTACAGTCTCTAACCGACGCAAAGAACCTACTTGTTATAACAGATTCGCAGGCGTTTAAGAAGATTGCATCGCTTACACCCGAAGAGATTAGACTTACATCATTTTCGATTCTTATGGCAAGATATAAGGGAGATTTGGAGTGGCAAGTTGAAGGTGCTAAGGTCTTAAGCGAGCTTAGAGACGGAGATAAGGTGCTTATCTCGGAGGGCTGCACTCACCATCGTCAGTGCAACGATATCGGCACTGTTAAATTACCGAAGTGGGTGGATGCTTTCAGCAAGGTAGATGTTGAATATACATTTACAAGTGGGGGAGAATTCCCTACAGACTTATCGCCATATAGATTGATAATACATTGCGGTGCGTGCACGCTTAATGCAGAACAGATGAAGCATCGTATTGACTCAGCGAAGACGGCAGGAGTGCCGATTACGAATTACGGCACCGCCATCGCCTATATGAATGGCATCTTGGATAGGTGTGTCGCACAACTAAAGGGGAAATTATGTCAGCAAAAGATAACACAGAAAAAGTATTAAGAGACATTCACGTGCTCTTCTCGAAGGCAGAGCCCTACGAAGGAAGCGCCATAAATGTTGTCGTTAATAAGAATGACGTGATGGAGCTTTTAAAGGAGCTTAACGGCTGCATGTATGAGATGATGGATGAGTATGAGCTTACTGCTCAGTCTCGTGCCAAGGCAGAACGCGAACTCAAGAAGGAAGGCGATGATATTGTCTTCGATTCAACGCGCAAGGCAGAGGATATCTATGCAGCAAGCGTGATGTACACCGATAATGCATTGAATGAGATTCAGGATATCATGAACAGCTCTTTAGAGCGCATGGATAAGATATATGAAGAGACGAAGGAGCGATTGGAAGGAGAGGTTAGGACGGTCAAGAAGAATCAGTCAGACTTAAAGGCTGAGCTTGCCGACTTGATTGATACGCAGAAGTATTTGCATCTGATTGAGGATGAGAATCGCCGTCTTGCGAAGGAGAAGGAAAAGGGCAAATTCGACCCGAGTCTTGAAGAGAAGATATACGCCAATGTTCAACCGGAGATTGTTGTCAATGAAGATTACTTTAGGGCACAAGGTCTTAATCCGGACGGAACACCGCTTGATACAAGTATAGAAGAAGAAACGCTTGCAGGCATGTCGGATGATTTGGATGCAGAATACTTCGGTTGGAAGGAAGGCGAGGATAATAATAACGCCGGGAGTGAAGCAGAAAGCGGAATCAAGGGAGCAATCGGTTCGCTTTTCGGCAAGAAATAATAAATAGTGAAAAAATTATCATATTAACTGATGTTGTCTTGCTTTTTGTATAGAGAATTTATATAATTATAGTGATGTTTTGTGTACATGGCAGAACATTTACTGAAGATGACACATTTCCAATACTAAGGGAGGACATACATGAAGTTATATGATACCGGAGCATACCTCATTAACGGAGACACGATTGTCGCTGATAGCGGCAGTGCGTTAGATGAGGTTAAGAGTAAGACAGGCAAGGATATAACTATAGATGAAGCTAAGCAGAACACCCTGGCTTATGGTATATTGAAGGACCATAATACATCGGGCAACATGGATAAGCTTCAGATTAAGTTCGATAAATTAACAAGTCATGATATTACATATGTAGGAATTATTCAGACGGCACGAGCTTCCGGTCTGGAGCGATTCCCGATTCCATATGTACTCACTAACTGTCATAATTCGCTTTGCGCCGTAGGTGGTACCATTAATGAAGATGACCACATGTTCGGACTTACATGCGCTAAGAAGTATGGCGGTATCTATGTACCTCCACATCAAGCTGTAATTCATCAATTTGCAAGAGAGCAGCTTAGCGGATGTGGTAAGATGATTCTAGGTTCAGATTCACACACAAGATACGGAGCGCTCGGCACGATGGCTATGGGCGAAGGTGGCCCCGAGCTTGTTAAGCAGCTTTTGAGTAAGACATATGATATTAACATGCCCGGCGTAGTCGGCATCTATATGACAGGCAAGCCCGAGCCGGGAGTCGGACCTCAGGATATTGCGCTTGCTATTATCGGTGAGGTATTTGATAAGGGTTATGTTAAGAATAAGGTTATGGAATTCGTTGGACCCGGTGTTAATAATCTTTCAGTTGATTATCGTATCGGTGTTGACGTTATGACTACAGAGACGACGTGCCTGTCATCTATTTGGAAGACAGATGATAAGGTTAAGGAGTTCTACGAGATTCACGGCAGAGTAGAAGAATACGCTGAGATGAATCCGGGTGAAGTGGCATATTATGATGGTATGATTGAGATTGACTTAAGCGAGATTAAGCCAATGATTGCTATGCCTTTCCATCCGAGTAATACATACACAATCGAAGAGC
This sequence comes from uncultured Lachnospiraceae bacterium, assembly GCA_905234525.1. Taxonomy (GTDB): domain Bacteria; phylum Bacillota; class Clostridia; order Lachnospirales; family Lachnospiraceae; genus RUG191. The sequence continues at coordinate 5,677 of CAJOIL010000067.1, forward strand.
TTAATGCCAATCTTGATGATATCTTAGCTGATTGCGAGAAGCGCGCTAAGGTAAGTCTTGACGGTCAGGTTGATTATTCGCTAAGAGATAAGGTTAGGAATGGAAGATTATATGTAGACCAGGGTATTATTGCGGGGTGCGCAGGTGGCGGATATGAGAATATCACCGATGCTGCCGATATTTTACGAGGTGCATCAATCGGTCCCGATGAATTTACGTTATCGGTATATCCGGCATCTACTCCTATCTATATGGAGCTTGTTAAGAACGGTAGTGTTGCCGACCTTATGGAGACAGGAGCAATTGTTAAGACGGCATTCTGCGGACCTTGCTTTGGCGCAGGCGATACACCGAGTAATAACGGATTTTCAATTCGTCATTCTACTCGTAACTTCCCGAATAGAGAGGGCTCTAAGCTGCAGAGCGGACAGATTAGTTCCGTTGCACTTATGGATGCGAGGTCGATTGCAGCGACAGCCGCTAACAAGGGCTATCTTACTCCGGCTACGGATATGGATGTTAATTACACTAAGCCGAAGTATTTCTTCGATAAGACAATATATGAGAATAGAGTATTTGATTCTAAGGGGAATGCAGATCCTAACCAGGAGATACAGTTCGGACCGAACATCAAGGATTGGCCGGCCATGAGTCCGCTTCCTCAGAATCTTTTCCTCAAGGTTGTGTCTGAGATACACGATCCCGTTACAACAACTGATGAATTGATTCCGTCGGGTGAGACTTCGTCATACAGATCTAATCCGTTGGGACTTGCGGAATTTACATTGTCTCGTAAGGATCCGGGATATGTAGCGAGAGCCAAGGAGATTCAGAAGGCACAGAAGGCATTGGAAGAAGGTGGTTGCGCCGGCGAAGCTGTTCCGGAGCTTAAGACCATCGTGCATAAGGTTAAGGAGACTTATCCTGATGTTAACCATGATAACTTCGGAGTGGGCTCTACTATATTTGCGGTTAAGCCGGGTGACGGCTCTGCCAGAGAACAAGCGGCATCATGTCAGAAGGTGCTCGGTGGTTGGGCTAACATCGCTAATGATTATGCAACTAAGAGATATAGGTCCAACTTAATTAACTGGGGTATGATTCCTTTCATTATTGATGAGGGTGATTTGCCGTTTGCACTTGGCGACTATCTGTTCATCCCCGATATTAAGGATGCTATTGCAACCGGAGCATCGAGTGTTGATGCATACAATGTCAAGGAAGACGGACTTAATAAGTTTACACTTAAGATAGGTGAGCTTACAGATGATGAGAAGGATATTATCCTTAAGGGTTGTCTGATTAATTATTACAAGGGATAATATTGGAAATGTTAATTCACATTTTCAAGGAATACATAGACTAGAGGTACATTTTCTTGGATAGAGAAGATTTAAAGAATCTAATTAATGAAGCTAAGGCTTTGATAAAGTCTGGTGGCGAGACAGATGCGTTAGACTTACTTGATAGCGTTAATTGGCGCAAGATTAGAAATGTTAATGCATTAATCGAGATTAGTAATCTGTATGAACAATTAGGCCACATTGAAGACAGCAAGATGCTTCTTGAATATGCGCATGAGAGATCGCCGATTGGTAGGATGATTTTATATCATCTTACTTTGGTGTGCATTAAAATGGAAGAAATCGAAGAAGCTGAGAAGCACTTAGAAGAATTTGTAGCCATTGCGCCACATGACAGCAAGAAATATATCCTAAGATATAATATTGCCAAGGCTAAGGATGCAGACATTAGAGAGCAAATTTCCATTTTGGAGGAGCTTAAGGAAGCTGACTTCATGGAAGACTGGGCATTTGAATTGGCTTACCTATATTATAAGGTAGGGGAAGCTGACAAATGTACTGCTCTGTGTGATGAGATTGTTATATGGTTTGGTGACGGACCTTATGTTACCAAAGCATTAGAGCTTAAGATGTTCTATAAGCCTCTTGATGACGATCAGGCAGAGAAGTACCAAGAGCTTACACGTAAGAAGAAGGGTGTTACTCATTTTAAGCAAAATGAGATGCTTGAATCAGGCGAAGTGATTCATCACGACATAGATATTGCAACTGTAGAAGAGACGCCGGGACATCTTAATACCGTTAATTTGCAGGCGGAGATTAAGCGTAATATCGAAGAGATAATGGAGGCTACCAAGGAAGGAGAGGTCACCGATAATCTTGAGAATATCAAGGAATTAATAGAAGAGATTCCATACCTGCAAGAGAAGGAAGACCTAGATGAGCTGGCTAATAAGCAGAAGCAGGATAATAAGGAATTAGATGATTCCATTGAGAGTAAGTTCAAGGAATTATTGGAAGAAGATAATGACGGACAGCTGAAAATGTTTGTGCCGGATGAGCCTGAGAAGGAAGAACAGGTTGAAGGCCAGTTGACTCTTCAGGATATAATGGATGATTGGGAGAGGACACAGCGCGCTACGGAAGAAGTTATAGAGAGCGCCGATGAACTTAAACTCAAGCAGACTAAGGAAAATGCTCTTGAGGAAGCCAATCAGATTATGAATAAGCTGGAAGATGTAATGCCTAAGCTACAGGCAGGCGCTACACCGACTGAGATTATGAAGGAAGAGGTGCTTAATCAAGCAGAGGAGGCCAAGGCTGCGGAAGCGAAGGCTGCAAAGGAAGCTGAGGCTGAGGCGAAGGCTAAGGAATTGGCAGATGCAAGGCAGAACATAGCCTCCAAAGCAGTACAGGATACGCAGGATGAAATCGCTGCAGAGATTGCAAGGCAGGAGGCAGAGGCACAAGCTAAGATTAAGGCTCTTACCTCAAGAAGAGATAATGAGCATGCTAAGATGGTAGAAGAGGCTAAGAGATCCGGAGAAGAGGATGCGCATGCTTATACAGTACCCAAGATTAATGCTGATGGCACTAAGGTAGATGAGGGGCTTAAGATTCCTGTAATAGAACCGAAGGCCGCTAATGTCTTAAGCGCTGATGCAGATAAGCCTGCACTCGTACATGATGGTATGCCGAATTGGACACCGCCTGTATTGAGTGTAGAGGAGATTAATAAGAGTAAGGTTCTTCGTCATACTGATGATGAGCCACAGCTTGAAGAGACAAGTAAGGTTGTGGAAGAGTTCATTCACAGTGAAGAGATGCCGGAGCCTGCCCATCAAGAGCCGGAGAAGGTCGTAGAAGAGCCTACCCGCCAAGAGCCCGAGAAGGTTATAGAAGAGCCTGCCCATCAAGAGCCGGAGCAAGATATAGATGAACCGGAGCTTACACCAATAGAAGTAGATGAACCGTTAGAAGAAGCCGAAATTGATTTCTCAGATAAAGTAAAACGTCCGGAAGTAGAGCGTATGCCCGCTAGCTGGGAGACATCTAAGACAAGAGTTCTTCCGGTGATTAATGTTGGTGATAAGGATAAGGCTAAGCTTGAAGAAGAGGATGAGCCGGAGGAAGCATTCGGATTTGAAGAGCCCGAGACAGAAGAGAACGGAGACATGGATGCAATTGAACAGATTGCAAGCGAGACACTTCGAAGTTCAATGGATGATTTGCTTAAGTCATCGGATAATTTAGATGAAGAGGTTGATGAAGACGACGAGGTATATTCTGATACAGCGAAGATGCCGGTAGCAGAGCAGCCTGAAGATGATAGAGATAGTGGCAGTCATATGATTGTACTCTCCAAGGAAGAGAAAGATATTTTCTCATACTTTATGCCGATTGACGGTATGGAAGCATCAATCTGTAAGGCGTTGTACAATACGAAGAATTACCTTCAAGGAAAGAGAGATGAAGGCGGACATATTATTATTCAAGGTATACAAGGAAGCGGTAAGACGATGCTTGCTACTTCGATTGTCAAAGTCCTTCAGAGTCAGATAGGACTTCCGAGCGGAGGAGTCGGCAAGGTAGATGGCGATAAGCTTAACGGCAAGGACATCGGCAAACTGTTTAGTAGGATACAAGGCGGATGCCTTATTATCGAGCAAGCCGGTGACATCAATCGAGAGACAGCGATTCGCCTAACATTAATGATGCAGAATGACAAGTCCGGTATCTTGGTTATTCTTGAAGATTCCAAGGCGGGAATAGAGAGACTGACAAGACTTTCTATGGAGATTAACAGAGAGTTTACCGAGAAGATCGTAATACCGCCATTTACAATTGATGAATTAGTATTGTTTGCTAAGAAATATGCTGCTGATTGTGAATGTGTAATAGATGAGATGGGAATTCTTGCATTATATGATAGAATTAATATAATACAATCCTTAGATCATCCAACGGCAATCCAAGAGGTTAAGGAGATTATGGATGAGGCTATGGAGAACGCCGATAAGGGAGGTAAATCCTTCTTTGGTATGTTCGGCAATAAGAAATATGATGATAAAGGGTTTATGATTATCAGAGAGAAGAATTTTCAAGAATAATTAGGTAGTGTAAAGTAAGTTATGAAAAAATGAGCCGTAGAAATAAGGCTCTAAATGAACCTTGAAAACTGTAAATATATATAAGTTTTTGTGATGGTGGTCAAGGGAAAGTCACAGTTGTGTGACTTTCACCTTGGAAGAGGATAAATTCGCACACCTTAAGTAAAGGGACTTTCGCGGCATATCCTCACTGACTGCGCCAGTTCCGGTATTCCACGGTTCCCTTGACTTAAGGCTTAGCTTATTTTTGGGGATTACGAATTGTTTTGCATTTGTAAGATGGTTTGTTGTCCGAGAAAAATCATCAGTTGCCACTTGGCTGGCATGTTATCGCCTTTGCTTATGATGTCATCTTCGACTAAAGGTCTAAAACGATTATGCTTGTGAGGACGTAAGAAGTTGTAATAAGCCACCCACAAGGAAAGATCATAGTTGGCACCATCGTAGTTATCAAATCCGTTTGTGGGTCGGTACGAGGCTTTGTAAGTGCGATTCAGACGCTCAATCATCTGCTTGAATGGGCGGAAC
>CAJOIL010000068.1 GCA_905234525.1 uncultured Lachnospiraceae bacterium
AGAACCGCTTGTTGTAGTCCCGCCTGCCGCAAATACAGGGATAGAAAATGTGAATACGAGCATTAGAGACATAACAAGAAGTATTGATTTCTTAATTGAATTTCTCATCTGTATTCACCTCCTTAATAAAACAGATATTGAAGTAAAGTAATAACAACAGTTAGACCTGCGGTAAGAATGCCGAGAGTTGCAGCAAATTTGCCTTTGTCAAGTGGCAGATTACCGACGAACTTACCGGTCTGTCCGTTCATCGCGAATAGGAATTTCTCATTGTTATAAGTAGTGTTAAGAATCCATACGGGATACATTGCATAGCTTGTCTTACCGTTAGTGGTTCTGACATTACTTGATTTGGGTGTTACAGTAGAATAACCTGTAACTGTTTGTGCAAATGAATCGATGGTTGATTGTCGGATTCGTTCATTGGCGCGCTTAACGCTTTCCTTGTCATCAACATCATATCTGTCAGCTAAGTAGCCTGCCATATATGCTGTCTGGAAGCCGGTTGCTTCACCAAAATCAAACGGTTCAACTGATTCCATTAAATCATCGGGCATCTGTGAAGAGCCATCAATCGGAATCTTATCAAATGCGATAGAACCCGCACGATATACATCATAGTAGCTTGTCTCTGTATAATCGTAATTGCTGTCTGACCAGTGTCTTACAGTTGTGGCTTCATAGCTTACCTCACCGTCAATATCGGCATCAAATAGCCAGAACGGTACATATACGCCCTTAACCTCATCAATGTGATTCTGATCCTTGAAGACCTTAGGTAAGAAGAACTTCTTAAGCAAGTGATTATTAAGTCCTTGCTTAGCCGCAGCCTTGTCATGCTTGAAGGGTATAATGAAATCAGGCTTAAGATCGCCTGCAAATGAACCCTTAATTACTACAGGGTTATCGCAGTATGGACAGCTTGTAGCACCCATAGTAGCATCGCCCACAATTTCACCACCGCATGATTGGCATACATATACACTCATTCCGCTGGTCTCATCCTCGGACCATGTACCGCCACCGGGTGATTGCCAGTTAAATTCGTCTTGCTTCTTATCTAAATCATCATCGAGTGATTCTAATTCTTCCATTGCAAATTCAGATTCACAGAAAGGGCATTTCATTTTTTGAATATGTGAATCGAAGTTCAAAGCGCCACCACAATTGGGGCATTTATATTCTTGAACATCAGCCATAGCTTTTCTCCTTTCGTTATGGTCTCTTAGAGCCGCAGTTAGGGCAGAAGTTACCTGTTACTTGTGTGCCGCAAGAGCAAGTCCACGCGCCACCCACCTCAGGCTTCTTAGAGCCGCAGTTAGGGCAGAAGTTGCCGGTTACTTGTGTACCGCAAGAGCATGTCCATGTGTTGCCTGCGGGCTGTGGAGCCGGCTTAGGGCTTCCGCAGTTAGGACAGAAGTTACCTGTTGCTTGTGTGCCGCATGAGCATGTCCATGATCCTGTGGTTGCAGCATTCTGGGCCGCCTGTTGTTGTTGCATTTGTTGTTGCTGTTGCATCTGCTGATTCTGTTGGCCCATTGCATAGAGGTTAGCATTAGCGGCATTGTTCATCTGGTTAGCATTCATAGCCATGCCCATTCCGATAAAGCCGTTCATAGCACCGCCCTCGTTGGAAGCAGCTGCCTTCATTGCATCAGCACCTGCAATGGCACCAAGACCGGCACCCATGCTAGGATCTGAGAATGCACGTGAGCGTTGTGCCTGCTTAATGTATTCTGCATCTTCATCGGGAAGAGTAATAGAACCGATTGCAATACTGACAATTTCGAGACCGCGCTTCTCATACCAGTCTTCCTTAAGAGCTTCATTAACGGCATTCTTAAGCTCCTTGTTATGAGATACAATCTGATTAGGTCTAATCTCTAGGTTAGAGAGCTCACCGAATGCAGGCTGTAATGCATCAATAAATTCTGTCTTTAGCTGAGTCTCGATTTCTTCACGACGATATTCTTCTGACACGTTACCGCATACGTTAGTATAGAAGCGGATTGGATCCACTATCTTATATGAATATACACCTGAACATCTTACAGCTGTATCAAGATCTAAGTTAACTTTAGAATCAAGGACTCTGAATGGAATAGGGTTAGGAGTACCGAACTTATTGTCCATTAATTCCTTGGTGTTAAAGTAGTATACTCTTTGATCTGCACCTGTATCTCCGCCATATGCAAATCTCTTACCCATTGTTTTAAGAGTTTCAACGATACTGTCGCCCAAGTCGCCGGAGAAGACAGTAGGAGAAGTGGTTGAGTCAAATGTGAATTCACCCGGCTCAGCACAAATCTCAACGACCTTACCTTGCTCAACGATAATCATACATTGACCGTCAGCTACGGCAATACCCGATCCGTTAGATATGATATTGTCACTTCCCTTGGTGTTAGATGACCTTCCGCCTGTACGCTTTTGGCCTTTTACCACCATAATTTCTTTGTCGATTGCTTCACAGTAGAAGAATTCCTTCCATTGATCCGCAAGTGTTCCGCCGGCTGCACCAACAGCAGCTTTAATTAGTCCCATATTTTTTCTCCTTTCATGCTTTAAGTTCGTTCATAAAAACTATAGAAAATATTATAAATTATTTCGAATTAAAATGCCATATATAAATACTTTTTGATTTGTCAATGAAGAATTTATTGTGCTCCTTATTATTATTTTAAGTTTTCTTGATTTTGTAATTGAAGTTTGCTAATCTTGTAAGAAGGCAGATGGCATAATATAGGAGGTTTATATGTTGGATTACGGTAACACAATTAATCAGTTCAGACAAATAGGTATAATTCCCGTAGTGGTTCTTGATGATGCCAAGGATGCAAAGCCACTTGGGGAGGCGCTTGTTAAGGGTGGACTTCCCGCGGCGGAAGTAACATTTCGCACAGATGCAGCAGAGGAATCAATAAGAATAATGTCTAAGGTGGAGGGACTTCTTGTCGGTGCAGGAACAGTGCTTACGATTGAGCAGGCAAAGAGGGCTGTTGATGCGGGAGCGAAGTTTATCGTAAGCCCGGGACTAAATCCGGATGTTGTTAAGTGGTGTATTGATGAAAATGTACCTGTGACACCGGGAGTTCAGACACCTACAGAGATAGAAAAAGCACTTAGCTTAGGACTTACAACCGTTAAGTTCTTTCCCGCAGAACCGGCAGGCGGAATGAAGATGATTAAAGCTGTTGCCGCACCCTATACTATGATGAGCTTTATGCCGACAGGCGGTATTAATGCAGATAATATCAGAGAGTATTTAAGCTACGAACGTATAGTGGCTTGCGGTGGTACATGGATGATTAAGAAGGAGCTTATTAAGGAAGGAAAGTTCGATGAGATAGAATCAGAGGTTAGAAAGGCAGCTGACATAGTAAAGGAGATAAGAGGGTGAGTATTAATCTTGGGATTAGAAGTAAAGATGAATGTAAATATGATGCGGTAAGTCTGGGTGAAATAATGCTTCGTCTTGACCCCGGTGAAGGGCGTATCCGAACAGCAAGACATTTCACAGCATGGGAAGGCGGCGGAGAGTATAATGTAATACGAGGCCTTCGAAGATGCTTTGGATGGAATACAGGTGTAATTACATCATTTGCAGACAATGAAGTGGGACGACTTATGGAAGACTTCATCCTGCAGGGTGGCGTAGACACATCACTTATTTATTGGATGAAGACTGATGGAATAGGAAGAGAGTGTCGTAACGGTCTTAACTTCGTAGAGAGAGGCTTCGGAATAAGAGGTGCACTTTCTTGCTCTGATAGAGCTAACACAGCGATATCTAAGGCTACTGCGGATGACCTTGATTTTGATTATATATTTGGCACGCTGGGCGTAAGATGGTTCCATACCGGTGGTATATACGCGGCGTTATCGGAGAATACAGCTAAGACTGTAATTGAAGCTATTAAGACTGCCAAGAAGTATGGAACTATTGTGTCATACGATTTGAACTACAGAGCTTCTATGTGGTCAGCTATCGGAGGTAAGAAGAAGGCACAGGAGGTTAATCGCGAGATTGCCAAGTATGTAGATGTAATGATTGGCAATGAAGAAGACTTTACGGCATGTCTTGGCTTTGAAATAGAAGGTAATGACGAGAACCTTAAGGAGCTTAACTTAGATGGGTATCGCAAGATGATGGATGAAGCAGCAAGTGCATATCCTAATTTTAAAGTGATTGCAACAACACTTAGAACCGTTAAGACAGCAACCGTTAATGATTGGAGTGCATTGTGTTGGGCAAATGGCAATATCTATAAGGCTAATGATTATAATAATCTTGAGATTATGGATAGAGTAGGTGGCGGAGATTCATTTGCGTCCGGTCTTATATATGGTCTTGTGGCAACAGGAGATGCTGAGGTGGCGGTCAATTACGGTGCCGCACACGGTGCCCTTGCGATGACGACACCGGGTGATACAACGATGGCAAGTCTAAATGAAGTAGAAGCTATAATGAATGGTGCCGGAGCCAGAGTTAAAAGATAAGGGGGACATATTATGGAGATGACACTTCGCTGGTACGGGACAGGTCATGATACTGTTACACTAGAGCAGATTAGACAGATTCCGGGTGTTACGGGAGTCATTACAACACTATATGATACTAACCCCGGAGAAGTGTGGAGCAGAGACAGAATTCGTGCACTTAAGGAAGAAGTAGAGGCATCAGGTCTTAGGATATCAGGTATAGAGTCTGTCAATATTCATGAAGATATTAAGCTTGGAAAGCCATCGAGAGATAAGTACATAGACAATTATATTGAGACTTTGGAGAATCTCGGTAAGGAAGACATTCATCTTGTATGCTATAATTTCATGCCCGTATTTGATTGGACAAGAACAGAGCTTAACAGAGTCAGAGAAGATGGCTCTACTGTACTTGCATATACTAAGAAGGCGGTTGATAATCTTGTTCCCGAGGAAATGTTTAATTCAATATCGGGTGATATGAATAACACCGTAATGCCCGGATGGGAGCCTGAGAGAATGGCTCGCGTCAAAGAATTGTTTGAGGAGTATAAAGGTATTACGGAGGACGATTTATTTGACAATTTAAGATATTTCTTGGAAAGAATAATGCCGGTATGCAATAAGTATGATATCAATATGGCAATTCATCCGGATGATCCCGCATGGTCCGTGTTCGGACTTCCGAGAATTATCATTAACGAGGAGAATATTCATAGGATGATGGATATGGTTGATGATACTCATAACGGAGTGACGTTTTGTGCCGGTTCATATGGAACCAATCCTAAGAATGATTTGCCTAAGATGATTAGAGGGCTTAAGGGCAGGATTCATTTTGCGCATGTGCGTAACCTTAAGTTCAATTCATTTGATGAAACAGGTATGCCGACAGATTTTGAAGAAGCGGCACACTTGTCAAGTGACGGAAGCTTTGATTTGTATGAGATAGTTAAGGCGTTGTATGATATTGGATTTGATGGTCCTATTCGTCCCGACCACGGACGTATGATTTGGGGTGAGAAGGCGATGCCGGGGTATGGTCTATACGATAGGGCACTTGGTGCGTATTATATCGAAGGGCTGTGGGAAGCTATTGATAAAAGTAATAAATAATATGCAAGCGAAGACACATCATATAAAGGGGGATTATTATATGAGGGATTACAGTATGAATCTCGAAGGAAAAGTAATCGTAATAACCGGCGGGAGCGGCGTGCTATGCTCTGAGATGGCATCCTGTCTTGCTGAGTACGGAGCCAAGATAGCAATTCTTGGCAGGAGACTTGAAGCATGCGAGGAGAAGGCAAATAAGATTAACGCTAACGGCGGCACAGCAAAGGGCTATTCTTGTGATGTACTTGATAAGGAGCAGCTTCACAGGGTACACGAAGAAATCAAAAAGGATTTAGGTCCTTGCGATATATTAATTAACGGAGCAGGTGGCAACAATCCTAAGGCTACAACGACAGAAGAATATTTCCACGTTGGAGATGAAGCTAAAGAAGATATAATGTCCTTTTTTAATTTGGATAGAGAAGGAGTGGAATATGTATTCAATGTGAACTTTGTCGGTACACTTCTTCCTACGCAGGAATTTGCACTTGATATGATTGGCAAAGAGGGATGTTCTATTATTAACATTTCTTCTATGAATGCATTTACTCCGCTTACTAAGATTCCCGCATATTCCGGTGCCAAGGCAGCCATATCTAATTTTACAAAGTGGTTAGCAGTACATTTCTCCAAGGAGAATATCAGAGTTAACGCAATTGCTCCCGGGTTCTTTGCTACAAAGCAAAATCAAACGCTTTTATTTAATGATGACGGAACACCGACGGCGCGTACTGAGAAGATATTAAATGCCACACCAATGGAACGCTTCGGCAAAGCAGAGGAATTAAACGGTACACTTTTGTACCTTCTTAATGATAAGATGTCAGGATTTGTCACAGGTGTCGTAATTCCTGTTGATGGTGGCTTTAGCGCATATTCGGGTGTTTAATTTTGGAATTGTTTTTAATGGGGTATAATTATGAAGCAATTTATGGATGAAGATTTTCTCCTTAAGACTGATACGGCTAAGAAGCTATATCACGGTGCAGCAGAATCAATGCCGATAATAGATTTTCATAATCACCTTAATGCGAGGGAGATATATGAAGACAAATGCTTTGATAACATTTCCGACCTGTGGCTTAGCGGCGATCATTATAAGTGGAGAGCCATGAGGCTTCACGGTATATCCGAAGCTATAATTACAGGTGATGTTGACCCTTATGAAAGATTCTTAGCTTATGCTGATACTATTCAGAATGCTATAGGTAATCCCTTGTATCATTGGACACATCTTGAGCTTAGACGTTACTTTGGTATCAATAAGACACTTAGCAAGGATACAGCACGTAAGATATATGATAAATGTAACAAGAAGCTTAAGACTAAGGACTACTCTGTTAGGAATCTTCTTAGAATGCAAAATGTTAAGGTATTATGTACGACTGATGACCCTATAGATTCATTAGAGTGGCACCTTAAGATAAGAGATGATGCTTCTTGTGATATACAGGTTCTTCCGTCCTTTAGACCGGAGAAGGCTATCGGAATAGAAAAGCAGGGCTTTGCCTCTTATATCAAGACGTTATCTGACGTATCAGATGTTATTATTAAAAATGTGTCTGATGTTATTAAGGCTCTTATTACAAGACTTGATTTCTTTGTTAGTGAGGCCGGATGTAAGGTATCGGACCATAGTCTCGAAAATACATTTTACATACCGGCATCAGAATATGAAGTAAATGAGATATTCAAAAAGGCAATGAGAGGGGCTTTGATTACAGAAGAGGATGCAGGAAAGTATCATGGATACCTACTTAGTAATCTCGGCAAGGAATATTACAAGCGTGATATGGTAATGCAGCTTCACATAGGAGCTACTCGGAATAATGCTACTCGTATATATAAGATGCTTGGTCCGGATGCAGGCGTTGATGGTATGAATGATTTTAATTATGCGCCTGAGTTAAGTGCATTACTTGATTCAATGGATAAGGATAATAGATTGCCTAAGACGATTCTGTATTGTCTTAATCCTAATGACCTCGAGATGTTAGCTGTTACAGCAGGCTGTTTTGCGAGCAATGATGATGATGTTAGGGGCAGGGTACAGTTAGGCTCGGGCTGGTGGTTTGTAGATCATAAGAGCGGGATTAAGCATCAGCTTAGAGCGTTGTCAGATGTGGGGCTACTTGGTACATTTATAGGAATGCTTACAGATTCGAGGAGCTTCTTATCATTTCCCAGACATGAATACTTTAGAAGAATCTTATGTGATTTCGTGGGCGACATTGTAGAGAACGGAGAATATCCTTGTGATATGGATTACTTAAGTGATATGATAAGAGATATATCAGCTAATAATGCAATTGATTATTTTGGATTTGAAATTGAGAATTATAAGGGCATTAGTGAAGTATACTAATGGGAGACTGTCCGAAAACTCATTGCAGCGAAAAATAATCCCCACTTTGCCCGATAATCTTGCCTAATTCAGTCAACGATGTTCCACATCGCCTCCCTCATTAGGCTTTATTCTCGGACAAATTGGGAATCACT
>CAJOIL010000069.1 GCA_905234525.1 uncultured Lachnospiraceae bacterium
ATTGCATTCATAGTATTAGTAATATATTTACGGGAGGAATGATTGATGGCAGCTATTTTTAAGAGGGTGAAGCTAAGCCTTAAGCATATTATTATGCTTGTAATATTTATGCTTGTTGCTTCAGTAACACAGATGCTTCTTCCTACGCTTATATCGCATATGATTGATGACGGTGTATCGAAGGGTGATGAGTCAGTTCTCATTGAGTTGACTATAGCGATGATTATTCTGACAATCATCGCGTGTGCAACCAATATTGTGGGTACTAATATTTCTGCACGTATTACGACAGAGTTTTCGAGAGATCTTCGTAAGGAAGTTTTTGATAAGGTGCAGGGATTTTCTGCCGCAGAGATTGATAAATTTGGTACGGCATCCCTGATTACACGTAATACCAACGATGTAACAACAATTCAGACATTTTTGTCCATGGCATTAAGACTCGGTTTGTTAGCTCCGATGATGGCTGTTGTGGGACTTGTTCTTGCGTCTGCAACGGCAGGGCCTACAAGTTCTATTCTTGCGATTGCAATTCCGATTCTTTTGATTGTGGCAACTTCTCTTATTGTTGCAGCCAGCAGATATTCCGTTAAGCTTCGAAAAAAGATTGACGATATTAATCAGCTGTTTTTAGAGACACTGGAAGGTGTTCGTGTTATTCGTGCATTTAATAAGCAGGACACTGAGATTAAAAGATTTGCGGATACCAATGAAGAGACTAAGGGCATTTCAAGAAAGTCGGTTACTATATCGGGAGCATTGTTTCCCGTGGTACAGATGCTTTTTGGATTAACTACAGTCGGTGTTATGGGCGTTGGTTCATACTTTGTTATTAAAGGCAGTATGGAGGTAGGCGAATTAGTTGCAAGTACGCAATATATCAATATAATACTGTTGTCTATTATACTTATGACATTTGTTGTGAGTCTGTTTCCGGATGCATATGCGAGTATGAAGCGCATAGGCGAGGTTCTTGAGACGGAAGCGTCTATAGTCGATGATGAGGAGGAAGAGCCTGCTACAACCTGTAAGGGAACGGTTGAATTTCGCAATGTTACGTTTGCTTATCCCGGAGCTGAAAAGCCCGTTATTAAAGGAATCAGTTTTGTGTCAAAGCCCGGTGAGACAACGGCAATTATCGGTCGCACAGGTTGTGGTAAGTCAAGTATTGTTAAACTGATACCAAGATTGTATGATACTTTATTCGGAGACGTTTACGTCGATGGAGTCAACGTCAAGGATCTTAAGCTTGAACATTTACGGGAATTAATCGGATATGTTCCGCAGAAGAATGTATTATTTTCAGGAGATATTGCTTCTAACCTTAATTTTGGCGATGAGAACGGAAGTGAGGCTGACTGGAAGGAGGCATGCAGAATTGCCTGTGCTGATGAATTCGTAGATAAGAAGGACGGCGTATATCATTCCGTGGTGGCGCAGGGAGGAACTAATTTCTCAGGTGGTCAACGTCAGCGTCTTGCTATTGCTAGAGCAGTTATGAAGAAGCCGGAGGTTTATATATTTGACGACAGCTTTTCGGCTCTTGATATGAAGACGGATAAGATATTAAGACAGAATCTTAAGGAGTCGATGGGAGAAGCGACTATGATATTAGTGGCGCAGCGTGTCAATACTATTATTGACGCCACACGAATTATTGTATTGGATAAGGGAGAACCGGTGGGTATCGGAACTCATAAGGAGCTTCTTAAGTCATGTGATTTGTATCGGGAGATTGCGGAGATTCAATTGGGAAAGGAGGTCGTTGAAGATGAAATCAGGAGTGCTTAAACGAATCCTTTCTTACGTTGGAAAATATAAGGGACAATTAACGTGTGCTATTATTTGTGGCCTTTTGGGTACAATATTTACAATATTGGCACCAAGTATACTCGGTAATATAACAACTATTCTATATGAGGGGATAGTTGATGGCGATTGGTTTTCACAGGATGATGTATATATCAGCATAGGCGGTTATGAGTTGGGCAAGGTGGGAACTATTGTACTTATTATGATTATTCTTGTCGTATTGTACGTTGTGGCATGGATATTCTCAATGATTTCCAATAATCTTTTTGCGAGAATATCCGCCAAGACAGTCAGAGATATCAGAAGTGATATTGACGCTAAGATGCATCGAATGAAGCTTAATTATTATGACACACGTACCAACGGTGAGATACTTTCTGTCATTACCAACGATGTGGACGCTATTAATACGGCATTGGGTAAGAATATGTATAACGCCGTAACGCAGATATTTACGGCAATCGGGATACTTGTAATGATGCTTACGATTAACGGATGGCTTACGCTTGTTGCGATTGCAATGGTACCCGTAACCATGCTTGCGTCAGGTAGTATAATTAAGTTAAGCTCTAAGAATTATAATATGCAACAGAATCTCTTAGGCGATCTTAACGGATATGTAGAGGAGATGTTCGACGGACAGAATGTTGTGTCATCATTTAATTATCAGGAGAAGGCAAAGAAGGGCTTTTACGAGATTAATGATAATTTGCAGAGTAAGGCGAAGAAGGCGGAAGGATACGCCGGTTCGGTTATGCCTGTCACACAGGCAGTTAATAATATAGGTTATGCTATAAGTGCTTTGATTGGCTGTATGATGGCATTAAGCGGTACTATTTCCATTGGAAATGTGCAGTCGATTATTCAATATACGAAGTCATTTTCGCAGCCTTTTACAACGTTTGCTCAGATGTCAGGTCAGCTCTCCGCAGCGGGTGCTGCCGGAAAGCGCGTGTTTGAACTTCTTGATGCAGAAGAAGAGATACCGGATCCCGAAAAGGGAGAGATACCGACTGTTACTGACGGAGCTGTAACATTTGAACACGTTCAGTTTGGATATCTTCCCGACAAGCTACTTATGCAAGATGTGTCGATTAATGTTAAGTCCGGTCAGAAATGTGCAATTGTAGGACCGACAGGTGCAGGTAAGACAACACTTATTAATCTTTTGATGAGATTCTATGAGATTAACGGTGGTAAGATTACTGTTGATGGAGTTGACACCACAAAGATGACAAGACATGAGTTGCGTAAGCATTTTGGTATGGTTTTACAGGATACATGGCTTTTTGAGGGAACAATTAAGGATAATCTTAAGTATTCCACAGAGAGAGAAGTCTCGGATGAAGAGATTAAGAAGGCTGCCGAGAGTGTTTGTGCCGATTCATTTATAAGAACAATGCCCGGTGGATATGATATGGTGCTCAGTAAGGGTGCAGAGAATATTTCACAGGGTCAGAGACAGCTTCTTACGATTGCACGTGCAATTATAGCCGATCCAGAGATTATGATTCTGGATGAGGCAACCAGTAATGTCGATGCTCATACGGAGCAGATAATACAGGATGCGATGGCGACACTTATGAAGGGCAGGACAAGCTTTGTTATAGCCCATCGTCTGTCTACCATAAGAGATGCGGATATGATTCTCTATATGGAGAATGGTGATATTAAGGAGGTCGGCAATCACGATGAGTTGATGGAACTTGGCGGTAAGTACGCCGTACTGTATAACAGCCAGTTTGCGTAAGGAGAAGAGTGTTGTTAAGTAATATTGATGAAATGAATCTTAAAACATATACCGTGCAGGATGTAAGCAGGACAACCGGTCTGTCAAGGTCTTTTCTGATTAAGCTTGAAAAGAAGGGGATAGCTACGCCAAGTTATATTGATCCCAAGACAGGCTACAGAAGATATACGATAATCGATATCGCAGATATATTGCAATATCGGTTGTTAAGGGAGATGGACGCTTCTTCTGAGGAAATTGCCGAATATTTTAACGACAGGGATAATATCAGCGGTATTATTGACAGGATGAAGCTTCGAAGAAATCTTCTTAACAGAGCCATTGAAGAACTTGAGCTCAGGTTGAATAAGGGAGAAGAATATAAGTTTTCTTATGTTGAATTGCCTGATGTTTTTTGTTACTGCGGTACCGAAAGCTTTGTTACACCCAAAGAGGTTGAGGAATTCACGATAAGACTCGCGGAAGAGATTATAGATATGGGATACACCAGATTCCCTTATGAGCCTATATTCAGTATCAGATATGATACGAGAGATAAGAGACAGGGCGATAAGGACAAACCCTATACGGCCAAGATATGCGTTCCGATTGAGGAAGTCAGAGATGTGTGTGGTTCAGATGAAATTGATGCCATGGGAGAAGTAGAGTTGATTCAGGGCGGAAGTTTTTTTTCCATGCTATATCATGGCGGATACAGTAAGCCGGATTATTTCAACAATGTATTTGGTCGATTCTGGGAAGAACTAGAGAAAAGAGATCTTAAGGTTATAAGTGAGGTAAGAGCAATAGCAATTGTCGCGCCCTATGTCGGACTTGATATTGAACCGAATGACTATGTATTCAGATTTGCGGCAATGGTAGAATAGTGTTGTGAGTATACACCAAAACACTACGGGAGCAAGTGAAGGTGTTACATCAGGGGCGTGGCCCGGGACTACTGATGGCGATAACTTTGCCTGGTTTGCCAATAACTAAATTATTTATGAGTATACCTATACTTGTATATAAATGTTATAATGAGTCAGAAGAAAACAATGATATATCGAGGCAGATGATGGCAACGTGTAGGAGAGTGACGGTATGATTTCATTAATAATATCTTTTGTAGTATTAATAGTTGGATTTATTGTATATGGCAGAGTTACCGAAAAAGTTTTTGCACCTGACGATAGGACTACTTCGGCAGAGAGGATAAATGACGGTGTTGATTTTGTCCCCATGAAAAAGTGGAAAGCATTTCTGATACAGCTTCTTAATATCGCAGGTACGGGTCCGATATTTGGTGCGCTGATGGGTGCTGTATTTGGTCCTGTTGTATTTTTATGGATAGTGTTCGGTGCAATCCTTGGCGGAGCAGTACATGATTATATGAGTGGTATGATATCGTCACGTCATGACGGTGCGTCGATAGCAGAATTGTCAGGCACTTATCTTGGCAAAGCAGCCAAGTATATAATGCGAATCTTTTCTGTTGTTCTTTTAGTGCTATGTGGTTCCGTGTTTGTAACAAGTCCTGCCGGTCTTCTTGCAAAGCTTACTCCGGACACACTTAATGGTAATTTCTGGGCAATTGTAATACTTGCGTATTATCTTTTAGCTACACTTCTTCCTATTGATAAGATCATAGGTAAACTCTATCCCGTATTTGGTGTATTGCTTATCACCATGGCACTGGCTGTTATAGGTGGAATCATTTTTTCGGGTGGTGAGTATACACTTCCTGAATTTACATTAGAGAATCTTCATCCTAAAGGAACTCCCGTGTGGCCATATATGTTTGTTACCGTAGCATGTGGCGCCGTGTCGGGATTTCATGCGACACAATCACCTATGATTGCTAAATGTATTAAGAGCGAAAGGGATGGAAGAAGCATTTTCTACGGTGCCATGATAAGCGAGTCTGTTATTGCACTTATATGGGCGGCCGCGGGCGTGGCATTCTACGGAAGTACTGAACTTTTGGATAAGGCTCTTGAGGCCGGTGCATCTAATGTAGTATATGATATTTCGGTGGGAGTATTGGGACCTGTTGGCGCATTTCTTGCGATAGCAGGGGTTATTATATGTCCTATCACTTCGGGTGATACGGCTTTTCGGAGTGCGAGACTGATTCTTGCAGAGTCATTTAATCTGGAGCAGAAGAGTATCAGGAATCGTCTGATAATAACGATTCCGCTTTTGATAATAGGTGGACTGTTAGTATGGTTTGCTATTGTTAATGATGATGGATTTCAGATTATATGGAGATACTTTTCATGGAGTAACCAGACATTGGCTATGATAGCGCTGTGGGTTGCGACATCATATCTGCTACGTAGAGGAAAGTATAAGTTCGGCTCTGTAATAACAGCAATTCCCGCTTCGTTTATGACAGCGGTAAGTGTTACATATATTCTTATGGCAGATGAAGGGTTTAGGCTTAATCAGACTATATCATATATAATCGGATTTGTTGCTGCGTTTGGTCTGATGATTGTCTATGCCGTATTGCTTGTTAAGAGAAGATTGTCGGCAGAAAAAGAGAAATAGTTTCAAGCAGAATAAATATTCGGGAATTGTTCAAAATGTTATAGTGGGCGACGAATTGTTTATATGATTATATAACCGGAGTGCATTAAGAATGGTTATATATTGAAATAAACATATAATTTGAGTATAATTATATTGATATAATTATACTTTTTTATAATTATATAACGAAATATCTATAGTAAAGGACTTGATATTTATGTTTAAGAGGAAAGTATATAAGGATTTGTTAGAGTGGAAAAAAGAGTATTGTCCGAGATATGCGTGCTTACTTGAGGGAGCAAGGCGTGTTGGCAAGACAACAATAGTACTGGAATTTGCAAAGAATGAATTTGATACGTATATATTAATTGATTTTTCGAATATTTCCGAGGGAATGCTGTCTGTATTTAAAGATATTGCAGATTTGGACAGGTTTTTTCTTAGATTACAAGCAGAGACCGGTGTTTCTTTAATTGAGGGTAAATCAGTAATTATCTTTGATGAAGTACAGCTGTATCCTAAGGCTCGGCAGGCCATAAAGCATTTAGTTGCAGATGGAAGATATGCGTATATTGAAACCGGTTCACTTATTTCAATAAAGAAAAAAGTTAAGGACATATTGATTCCGTCGGAAGAGCATAAGATTCAAGTATATCCAATGGATTATGAAGAATTCCTGTGGGCAACAGGGGGTAATGCAGATATATTAAAAAAAATAACTGAAAAGGAAGAGCCGGTTGGCAATTCAACTAATCGTAAATTGATGCAAGATTTTCGTATATATATGGCTGTTGGAGGTATGCCACAAGCTGTAGATACTTATATTAGGGAGAATAATTTTGAGAAAGTTGATAAAGTTAAGAGAGATATAATATCTCTCTACATGGATGATTTAGAGAAGATTGATGATTCCGGACGCTTATCTAATATCTATAGAGCTATTCCCGCTCAATTGGCGCTTGATAAGAAAAGGTTCGTTGTAACAGCGGCAACGAGCAAGCAGAAAACATCGAAAGATGACGAAAGAATCTTTGAATTGATAGATTCTAAAATGGTACTGCCATGTTATCGAGTCAGTAATCCAAGCGTATCGCTTTCGCAGACTATGGAAATTGATAATTTTAAACTGTATATATCAGATATCGGTCTTTTTACAACAATGCTGTTTAATGATTCGGAACATGGACGCGTAGATATTTATAAGAAATTACTTGGAGATAATCTTCCGGCCGATTTGGGTTATATGTACGAAAATGTTGTTGCTCAGATTCTTGTATCAAAAGGAAGGTCTTTGTATTATCACACATGGGATAAGGACAATTCGACGCACTACTTTGAGATTGATTTTTTGCTTGCTGAAGATTCAAAGCTTACTGCATTGGAAGTAAAATCTTCTTCAGTGAGAAACCATAAGTCAATAGATGCTTTCAAAGAAAAATACGGGAAGAAAGTGGGAAAGAGATACTTGTTCTCTCAAAAAGATTTATCAAACAGAGAATCATTAATGCTTCGGCCTGTATATATGCTTCCGTTTATGTGGTAGCTAAGTGTTGTATGTAGTATAATATGCGGTAAAGAAGCCAAGAAAGGAGAGTAGCTATGACACATTATGAATATAAACCGAAGATGGTTTGCGCGAAGAAGATTGATTTTGATTATGAGGATGGAAAAATATATAATGTTAAATTCACCGGTGGATGTAACGGTAATCTTAAGGCAATAGGTAAGCTGGTGGAAGGAATGGACGCACAGGAGATAGCAGATAAGCTTGAAGGTAACACCTGCAGTTTTAAAGAAACTTCCTGTGCGGACCAGCTTAGCAAAGCGCTGAAGGAATGTATTGCAGAACAAGGAAGTGCTATGCATTGAAAGAATGAAAAGGAAACTTGTCCGTTTTTCAGGAACGATGACGAGCATGCGGTGGTACGGTATCAGATGAAGTTAGGGCTGTATGTATCTAAAAGCAGACATCATAGGCGTCTTGGAATAGGAGAATTGATATATGAACGATAAAGGGATATGGATGGCACTACACTTAATACACTTGATGATTTGACGGTGTCTATGAATTATACCTTGGAAATGTTTAATCTGGCTCCACATACCGTGGATGAATATCGACGTGTATTTGGTAATGGTGTCAGATATGCATTTGAGCATATTGTGCCGGAGGGAATTGAAGCAGAATTAATAGATAAGATGTTGCCTGTATATAAGGAGCATTATGATGAGCATTGTCTTGATAGAACCGGACCTTACGATGGTATAGTTGATATTATGAGGGAGCTTAGTTGCAGAGGTTATAAGCAGGCAATTGTATCTAATAAGATTGATTCGGCAGTGCAGGAATTACATGAGCGATTTTTCGCCGGAGTTGTTGATGTTGCAATTGGTGAGCGAGATGGCGTTAAGCGCAAGCCGGCGCCGGATATGGTTTATGAGGCGTTGAAGGAATTGGGAAGCACGGCTGCAGCTTCTGTTTATATAGGGGATTCTGAAGTAGATCTTGCGACAGCAAAGAACGCTGGATTACCGTCAATTTCCGTACTTTGGGGATTTCGTGACAAGGGATTTTTGCTTGAACAAGGTGCGGTTAGGTTCGCAGAAAGTCCGACAGACATTATAGAATTGATTTGTAGTCAGAGCTCAGTAAATTCATAAATATATTCTATCATTCTTTGGTTGTATCTTGAAAAAAGGAATAATATACAGTATAATGTTAGCGAAAGCTAACTGAAATAGCGCCCATTTAGGGTGCTTTACTTTGGAGACAGAGTTAGCGTTAACTAACCACATAAGGAGGATTTTTATGAAATTAAAAGGAGTAGGCATATTTGCACTTGGTACATTATTCGGTCTTGAGGGAATTAAGCTTCTTTCATCCAGAGAAGCAAAGAAGGTCTATGCACATTGTACAGCAGGAGTTCTAAGAGCGAAGGATAATGTCATTGATCAGGTTACTGTTCTTCAGGAGAATTGCAGTGATATTTACGAGGAAGCGAAGGCAATCAATGCTGAGAAGGAAGAGAATTACGATTTTGAAGAAGTAAAAGAATCTGAGAAAGAAACAAAGAAGAGACCCGGCAGAAAAAAGAAGGACGCTGATAAATGAGATACGAAGTAAAACACGAAATCAAAGGAAGAATCAGGGTTCATTTTCTTATGAAGAAAATGAGCTTTGAACAGGCTGACACGTTAGAATACTACCTTACAAGCTTTGATGAGATAGGTGAAGTCAAAGTATATGATAGAACTGCGGATGTAGCTATATTCTTTGATTGTGACAGAAGCAGAGTCGCAGAGATTCTTGATGAGTTTTCTTTTGGAAATGTGTCAGTGCCAAGTACGGTGCTAGAAAGCTCGAGTAGAGAGGTGTCCGCCAAATACTATGACAAAATAGTTACGGAAGTCATTGTTCATTACGTAAGGCGTCTGATACTTCCCTTCTCCGTCAGAAGAATTATTACTATTGTAAAATCAATTAAGTTTTTATGGCGCGGTCTTAAATCAATTAAGAGTAGGCATCTGAAAGTGGAGCTTCTTGATGCGATTGCAATTACTGCGGCTGTTATTATGGGAGACTATAATACTGCTTCAAGCGTTATGTTCCTTCTCGGCATCGGAGAGACACTTGAGGAATGGACACATAAGCGCTCTGTGGATGACTTGGCAAGGCAGATGTCTCTTAATGTTGATAAGGTTTGGCTTGTAACAGAGGATAGCGAGGTCTTAACCGACTCGTCCGAGATTATCGAGGGTGATAAGGTTGTTGTTCGTATGGGTAATATCATTCCTTTTGATGGTGAAGTCGTGTCCGGCGAGTCAATGGTTAATCAGGCGTCCATGACAGGCGAATCGGTTGCCGTCCAAAGGACGGTAGGCATGAGTGTATTTGCCGGAACTGTTGTCGAAGAAGGCGAAATAATTATTAAGGTTACTAAGACAGAAGGTTGCGGACGATTTGATAAGATTGTTAAGATG
>CAJOIL010000070.1:0-1864 GCA_905234525.1 uncultured Lachnospiraceae bacterium
ATGAAAGATCAAATGACATTCAAAAGATACGAAATGAAATATATGTTAACAAAGGAACAATACGAAGCTATTCGCGCAGAGCTTGATAAGCACATGATTGAAGATGAGCATGGTCACAGCACAATACAAAGTCTTTACTACGATACACCGGACTTCTTGCTTATCAGAAGATCAATTGATAAGCCAAGCTACAAAGAGAAGCTAAGACTTCGAAGCTACGGAGTAGCTAAGGAAGATACTAAGGTATTCCTAGAGCTTAAGAAGAAATACGATCACGTAGTATATAAGAGAAGAATCTCAGCTACAGAATCAGAAGTAAGTAATTTCTTCAATGCTGATAAGACAGATAACATCAAGGATTCGCAGATAAAGAAAGAGCTTGGCTACGCAAGAGATTATTACAAAGAGCTTGCACCCAGAGTTCTCCTCTCATACGAGAGAGATGCATTTTATGATAAGAATGATTCATCATTTAGAGTAACATTTGACTCTAATGTACTTTGGAGAGATACAGATGTCAACCTGCACAGCGGAATCTACGGAAATGAAATACTTCCCAAGGGTTATGTGCTTATGGAGCTTAAGACATCAGGCGGATTACCGCTTTGGATGACAAGCTTACTTTCAGCCAATAAGATTTACAAGACATCTTTTTCAAAATACGGAGCAGCTTACAAGACAATTCTTGCAAGGTCAGGCAAGCTAAGGCAAGTGGTCGCAGCTTATAACTATAGAACGAAAGGAGCTTACAATTATGCTTAGTAGTTTATTTACAAGTGTTTTTGCGGAAAGCACAGAGACAATTTCATTATCAAGTTTTTTAATATGTATAGTAGTTTCATTATTAATAGGTATATTTCTTGCATTTATGTATGCATTCAAGACAAAATATACCAAGAGCTTTATAATCACACTGGCCATCCTACCGGCAATTGTATGTACGGTAATTATGATGGTTAACGGCAACATCGGAGCCGGCGTTGCAGTAGCGGGAGCGTTTAGCTTAGTTAGATTCAGATCGGTACCGGGTAGCGCAAGGGACATCGCAAGTATATTCATGGCTATGGGCGCAGGACTTATAACCGGTATGGGATACTTAGGATACGGAATATTATTTGCAATAATCCTTGGATTAGCACTTTTGGTATTTTCAAATATTCCGTTCAACGGCAATAAGAAGAGAGATGCAATTGATAAGACACTTAAGATAACAATACCTGAAGATCTTGATTACTATAGTGTATTTGATAAAACATTTGATGAGTATACTGATTCACATGAGCTCGTATCATCTAAGACAACCAATATGGGATCAATGTTCAAGCTTATATATAACATTTCCCTTAAGGACCCCTCAAGAGAGAAGGAATTCGTAGATGCACTTCGCTGTCAGAATGGCAATCTTGAGATAGCAGTTACAAGACAGGAGATGACTAATGAATTATAAAATAAAAAAGGGTGTAGCGGTTCTCGCAGTCGGAACGCTTCTGACCTTTTCAATCACAGGCTGTACGTTATTCGGAAGTAACACATCAACTAATACGACATCCAACAGTACAACTGCCGAAGCGGTCGATCTTAATAATCTGTTTACGGATAGAGATTTGGATGCAAGCTATGATGCTGCTTCGCCCAAGATTACATTGGCAAATGGTTCGATTACAAGCGATAGCTCTAATGCAACGGTTAGTGGCAATACAGTTACAATTAAAGCGGCAGGAACATACATTTTAACGGGAACAAGCTCTGACGCTCAGATAGTAATTGATGTTGCTGACAGTGATAAGGTACAGCTTGTACTGGATAATGTTAACCTGACAAGCACATCAGCAACTGCATTATATGTGAAGTCAGCAGATAAGGT
>CAJOIL010000070.1:1902-17357 GCA_905234525.1 uncultured Lachnospiraceae bacterium
AAGAGGATGGCAAGAGTATTGATGGTGCTATATATGCTAAGGACGATATCACATTTAACGGAAACGGAACACTTAACATAACAAGCACTAAGACTAATGGAATCGTTGGTAATGATGACGTTAAGCTTGTAAGCGGAACAATCAACATCACAAGTGCTAAGCACGGAGTTGATGCTAATGACTCGATAAGTGTTAAGGATGCTGGTATTACAGTCAATGCTGATAAGGATGGTCTTCACTGTGATGGAAATGTGAATGTAGTAGGCGGTAACATTAATATAGCCAAGTCTATCGAAGGAATTGAAGGACAGGTTATTAATATTGCAGGTGGTAACACTAATGTAGTTGCAACAGATGATGCGATTAATGCATCATCGCCCGATGTCAATACAAGCGAAGATCCGATGGCTGTAGATTCGGCGGCACAGCTTAATATATCAGGCGGTAAGCTTACGGTAAATGCTAACGGCGATGGTTTAGATTCTAACGGGTCAATTAACATTTCCGGAGGAGAGACATATGTGTCGGGGCCAACTAATGATGGAAATACAGCGATAGATTTCGGCTCTGAATGTGTTATTACAGGTGGAACACTTATAGCGGCAGGCTCAAGTGGAATGATTGAAGCCATGTCGGATAAGTCAACACAAGCAGTTATGACAGTTAACGCAAGCTCTAATTCGGGAACAATATCTGTAGCAGATAGTACCGGAAATGTACTTGCAAGCTATACACCTGAGAAGACATATGCGGCAGTAACAATCAGTGCACCCGGCCTCACAGTCGGACAGACATACAAGGTAACATGTGGTTCAACATCCGAAGATGTTACATTAAGCAGCACAGTTACAAGTAATGTAACATCTCAGATGGGTGGAATGAAAGGCGGTGGTTCCGGTGGCATGGGCCAGATGCAAGGTGGTCAGGGCAGAATGCAAGGCAACACAGAAAATGGTAACAGCGATAAGATGCAAGCACCTCCTGACATGAATAACAGTGATGGAAGCATGCCAACACCTCCCGATAATGGTCAGATGCCTAACGGCAACATGAAGCAAGGCAAAGGCCAAATGAAAAATCAGTAATACACCAAAGGTTTGTATATAGATACGAAGAGTCCACCTCCCTCTCAACACACGCCGGACTCTTTGTATTTTTTTTGTTGACAATAAGTGAGCATTGTTGTATAGTGTTAAGGCTAATGTTGTGAGAAAGCAGTGCTTCATTAGCCCCGAAGCATTGTTTTTCATAGATTGCAAGGATTACTTCCACGGACATTGAGTAATCTAAAGCATTTTGTAAGGTATAAGGAGGATATATTCAATGAAGACTTATATGCCTAATCCAACAGAAGTTGAGAGAAAATGGTACGTAGTTGATGCTGAAGGACAGACACTTGGTCGTCTTACTTCTCAGATTGCAAGCGTACTCAGAGGTAAGAATAAGCCTATCTACACACCTCATGCAGATTGCGGTGACTATGTAATCGTAGTTAACGCTGAGAAGGTTAAGGTTACAGGTAAGAAGATGGATCAGAAGATTTACTATCATCATTCAGAGTATGTTGGTGGTATGAAAGAGACTAATCTTAAGACTATGCTTCAAAAGCATCCTGAGAGAGTTATTGAGCATGCAGTTAAGGGAATGCTTCCTAAGGGACCTCTTGGAAGATCAATGTATAAGAAGTTATTCGTATATGCAGGTCCTGATCATAAGCACGAAGCACAGCAACCTGAACAGTTGACATTTTAATAGGAGGTAAGAAGAGTGGCTAAGAAGAATGTTACGAAATATTACGGCACAGGTAGAAGAAAATCATCTGTAGCCAGAGTATATCTTGTACCGGGAAGCGGTAAGATTACAATTAATAAGAGAGATATCGATGAGTATCTTGGTCTTGAGACACTTAAGGTTGTTGTAAGACAGCCCCTCGTTGCTACTAATACAGTTGATAAGTATGACGTACTTGTTAATGTTAAGGGTGGCGGATATACAGGACAGGCCGGCGCAATCAGACATGGTATTGCAAGAGCTCTGCTTCAAGTTGATCAGGAGTTTAGACCAACACTTAAGGCAGAAGGATACTTAACAAGAGATCCTCGAATGAAGGAAAGAAAGAAGTATGGTTTGAAGGGCGCAAGGCGTGCACCACAATTTTCGAAGAGATAATTACTTCGTTATCAAAGCCTCCTCACTTATGTGGGGAGGTTTTTTCTTGCAATTATTAATAAAAAACATTAGGCATAATTGGTAAAATGTGATATGCTTGTTATAAGGGAAGGTTTTTCATTACAGGGGGCGGTATTATGAAGATACTAAAGTGTATTTTCCTTACCAAATATAATAATCTTGCTAAGTACGTCAAGCTTAATGAGCCATATGTCAAGTACCGAAGTGTCGGCAATTTCTGTGTGACACTTTTTGTGGAGCTTGAAGAGGAGGAGACGGAAGACGATCCTCTTAATGATATGCTTGATAAGTACAAGGCGCGTCTTACAGGCTATAAGAAGTACTCCGAGGTTAGAGGAAGGCGTCTTATGCTATTCGAATTAGAAGGCGCCGGCAAGGACGAAGATGAGAATAAGAAAGCTATCGGAACCATTGCCTTACTTGTAGGCAAGAGAGTATTTAATATGCAGGTTGGCGATTTCTTAGAGCTTAAGGTTAAAGCGTTACCGCCGGAAGAACTTAAGGATCAATCAATTTATGAAGAATTGTTCAGTAATTAGTATGTCAAAGGTCTATGAAAGTGAAGACTTTTATAGACCTTTTCTTAATATGAATTATGTTGACTGCACGGATATAACGGGTGTTAACTGTTATGTTGATGCGGATGCTGTTGGTGTGCTGAGAGAGCGCATGGTAAATGCACATTTAGAGGGAGTACACTTCATTGACTCCGGTAATTTTCACTATCTTACATATCTGTTCTTAGAGCGAATCGAATATGACTTCGCTCTTGTTCTTATTGATAAGCATCCCGATTGTAAGACACCTATGTTTGAAGAAATGCTATCCTGTGGTGGATGGATAAGGAATGCTTTTATGTCATTTACACATCTAAAGCATGTCTATATGATTGGAATGGATGAGAGTCTTCTGGAAGAATTGGATGACTTGGGACAATACAAGAATAAGGTTTTCGTTGATAAAGATATGTCGGCTATTGATAAGGAGTCTCTTCCGATTTACATTTCCATAGATAAGGATGCGCTGTCTTCGTTAGTGCTTACGACGAATTGGGATCAAGGTGTCATGACGCTAGAGGAGTTGGATGAGTGCCTTGATGTGATTGTAAGCGGTCACGAGATAATAGGTATAGATATCTGTGGTGAGCCGGATATTTTTGATGCGCCAAGTGCGCTTTCTAAGAGCGATAGTGTTAATTCACATCTGTTATCTTTTCTTTCCGAATAAATGTGTATTTGATAATATCCAATAATAATCTTAAAATATTTGAATTACCCCTTGCAAAAAAATGAAGTCAGTCATATAATTAATTAAAAGCGTTAATTAATTGGTAAATGATGCTTATATAAGGGAGGAAATATGATAGGAACTGACACACTTAGCAAAATGAAAGTAAGAGTTGGAATCGGAACGAATGACTTTACGATGAGTAGAGGAAGCTTCGTATATAAGAAGGATTATTCGTATACATCAACACTTAATTTCATGGGAAAGAATGAAAACGGTAACGTAACTAAGCTAAAGTATAACGATCCTGTTAAGGGAGATGATTATTACTTTACCATTACTGAGGAGAATGGTGACATTGAAGTTGTCATGACGGGTGGTAATGATGAGATTAATAGATTCTGGATTTCATTTGCCGCTAATAATACGGAGCATATCTATGGTTGCGGTGAGACGTATTCTAAGTTCGACCTTAAGGGTGAGACAGTTAGGATATGGGTTGCAGAGCATCAGAATACCAATCGTATAGCAAGGAAGTTAATCAGAGAATTACTTGGTAAGAAGCCCAAGAAGATTTTACCCTTTAAGAAATTCGAAAGCTACTATGCTCAGCCTACATTTGTATCATCAGACAAATATTTTGTACATGTATTTGTTGATGACTATGCGGAGTTTGATTTCAGTAATGCATCGGAGACTACATTATATCTTCAACAGAAGCCGCATTTCGTAGTTAAGAAGGCTGATTCATTTACTGCGCTGTCAACTAAGATGTCAGATTTGCTCGGACATCAGAGGAAGCTACCTGATTGGGTTTATGACGGTGCAATTCTTGCTGTTCAGGAAGGAACCGAGGCAATCGATCGTAAGATTGCAAAGGCTGAAGCCAAGGGTGTTAAGATTGCGGGTATATGGAGTCAGGATTGGTGTGGCTGCAGACGTACGAAGTTTGGCTACCAGGTAATGTGGAATTGGCGATATGATAAGGAGGATCAATACACTGATTTACCTGAGAAGATTAAGGAGTGGAATGCAAAGGGTATTAGATTCCTAGGATATATTAATCCGTTTATAGCGCTTGAGAAGGACATTTACGAGGAAGCCAAAGAGAAGGGCTATTGTGTCAAGGATAAGGATGGTAATGATTATCAGGTAACAATCACCACATTCCCGGCTGCAATGGTTGACTTTACTAACCCCGATGCTTATGAATGGTATAAAGGACTTATTAAGAATAACATGATTGGCATTGGTCTTAGCGGCTGGATGGCTGACTTCGGTGAGTATCTACCGGTTGATTGTGTACTTTACAGTGGTGAAGATCCATACGAGCTTCACAACAGATGGCCGGCAATCTGGGCTAAGCTTAATTATGAAGCTATTAAGGAAGCAGGTAAGGAAGACGAAGTGTTCTTCTTCACAAGAGCAGGTCACACTGAGACGGTTAAGTATTCGGCACTTATGTGGAATGGCGACCAGCATGTAGATTGGTCTCTCGAGGATGGTATTGCAGCAACTATTCCGGCTACATTATCACTTGCCATGAGCGGATATGGTATGGCTCATTCAGATGTTGGCGGTTATACTACGATGAAGAAGAGATTATCACGCGAAAAGGAATTGCTTCTTCGCTGGGAAGAGATGAATGTATTTACACCGCTTTACAGATTCCACGAAGGCAATCAGCCTACGATGAATGTACAGTTTGATGATGATGACGAATTGCTAACGCATTTAGAGAAATGTACATCTGCACATATTCGACTTGGCGACTATTTGAAGGAGCTTGTTAACGAGAATGCTAAAAACGGTACACCGGTTATGAGACCGTTATTCTATCATTATGATGAGCCTAAGGCATATACAGAGACACTGGAGTATTTGCTGGGAAGAGATGTGCTTGTTGCACCTGTAATCGATAAGGGAGCAACCACTAAGCAGGTATATTTGCCGGAGGATGAATGGGTTCATCTCTACAGCGGTCGGGAGTTTGACGGTGGCATGGTTATAGTTGACGCACCGATTGGACAGCCGCCAGTATTTATAAGAAAAGGCTCTGATAGATTTGATGAGCTAATGAGCGTTGGTAAATAAATAGTTACCCAATCTTGAAAAGCAAGATTAAGTATATATTCACATTTACAAATTATTAGGAGGAAGAACAATGAAGTATTTTTTGGACAGTGCTAAGATTGATGAAGTAAGAGAGGCGTATGATACATTTGGTATCGATGGTGTTACAACTAACCCTAATCATATTAAGCTATCAGGTAAGCCCTTCAAGGAGGTTTTATCACAGTTTACAGAGTTTGTTAAGGAGAAGGGTATTGAAGGATATGAGAAATTCCCTATCTCAGTTGAGATAAATCCTTATCTTGATAATGCAGATGATATGGTTAAAATGGGTAAGGAAATTGCAGGAATGTGTTCTAACTTCGTAATCAAGATTCCTTGTACTGAGGCCGGTGTTGCAGCAGCAAGAAGACTTGAGAAGGAAGGCGTTAGAACTAACGTAACATTAATCTTCTCACCATCACAGTCTATTTTACCTATGAAGAATGGTTCATTATTCATCTCTCCGTTCATTGGTTGGAAAGAGAATTCAGGCGAGGATTGTGTTCAGTACATTGATGATATTTGCGCAATAAGAGATAATTACAACTTCGATACAGAGATTATCTGTGCAGCAGTTCGTAACGGTAAGCAGTTCAATGATTGTGCTGTATCAGGTGCTGATATTGTAACGGCAGGACTTCAGGTGTATAAGGATTCTATGTATCATCCATTCACAGATTATGGAATGGCTAAGTTCCAGAAGGCATGGGATGAGACGATAACAGATTAGTAGTATGGCAAGTGCTTCGGTGGATAATTTTATGACTGAAGCCTTGTTTCAAGCTTTAGATAATACCATAATTAATTTAACGAGGGAATCGAGCGACATGGATGTCGCGAGAAGAAGATTACTGACCGGATGGAGGATTAATCTTCGGTTCCCGTCATTCGTTCTATAACGAGTTGACATTAATTATGAGTATTATCTTAGCGTAGAAACATCAGCGAAGTCATAAATATTATCCGCCGAAGCACAGGAAATAAGAGTAAGGCGAATAGAAGAGTAAAGGAGATTAAAAATGAAAATAGGATTTATAGGACTTGGAATTATGGGCGAGTCAATGTGTGAGAACATTGTTAAGAAGCATGACGATGATGTATTTGTATTTGACTTCAAAGAGGCACAGGTTGACAAGCTAGTTGGTGTTGGCGCTAAGAAATGTGCTAACTCTACAGAGGTTGCACAGAATGCTGACGTTATCATTTCTATGGTTCCAAAGTCAGAGCATTCTAAGGCTGTATATGATGAGGTTGCCAAGGTGACAGATTCATCTAAGATTTGTATTGATATGAGTACTATTGACCCATCTGTATCAGTTGAGATATCTAAGATGGTTAAGGCAACCGGTGCACAGTTCGCAGACGCTCCCGTTGTTAAGTCTAAGCCGGCTGCAATCGCAGGTAAGCTGGGAATCTTCGTTGGTTGTGATGAGGATTTATACGACAAGATTGTTCCTATCCTCTCTTATATGGGTGAAAACATTAAGAGACTTGGTGATAACGGAGCAGGTCTTGTAATGAAGATTTGTCATAATGCTCTTGTATCACAGATTCAGAACGGTGTTAATGAGATGCTTGTTCTCGCAGGTAAGAACGGCATCGATATTCCTACATTTGCTGAGTGCGTATCATTCGGTGGCGGTCAGAACTTCTACCTTGATTCTAAGAAGGATTCACTTGCAGCAGAGGATTACACAACAGCATTCTCTGTACAGAATGAATATAAGGATATAGGTATTTGCCTTAACCTTGCCAAGGAATCAGGTGTTAAGGTTCCGGGTGAAGAGAACGCTATGAAGGTATATGAGGCAGCAATGGAAGCAGGCTACGGTCCTGAGGATTGGACTGCAACCTATAAGGTTGTAAGGGATTTATAATATGAGCGATTTACTTAATACTCTTAATGAAGTTAATGATGTTAAGATTACAAGTGTGTTTGACAGCGCATTTAATGAATTCGGCAGGATATGAGCTTGATGAATTGATTGATTATATGGAAAGCGAAACAGAGATTCCGGCGGAGGGCAATACATATGTGCCCTCCGTGGAAGCGATGGAGCTTACACATGTTGCTGCAACGATTAGGAATGTAATCTATGGTGGTATGCCGATTCAGATTGGTTACTGTAACGGTCGTAATTCTACATATAACGGATTTGAGTATCATAAGTGCTCAGAGCTTAATATTGCAGTAACGGATATGATGCTTGTGTTAGGTCACAGGTATGACATCAAGAATTATCATTATAATAATGATGACGCCAAAGTATTCTTCGTACCTAAAGGAACAATGATAGAGATGTATGATACAACACTTCATTTGTCTCCGCTTAAGGTATGTGATGAAGGCTTCAAGGCGGTGGTTGTTCTTGCCGAGGGCACTAACGGACCGTTGTCGACAAAGGAGAAGAAGCAGAGGGATGGCATATTAAGACATCTCGCTAACAGGAATCCCGACGATAAGGATAAGGAGATAGCATTACTTCTTGCCCGTAACAAATGGGTGATAGCTCATCCCGACAGAAAGCCGCTAATAGACCAGGGAGCATATCCCGGAATTATCGGCGAGAATAAGGAACTATTTTATTAGGAGATAAATGATGAAAGATTTTCAAGTTGCATATATTCCAATTGGAGTGCCAACATATCATTTAGAAAGTGCAAGGGAGCAGTTCGACAAGTCTGTTAAACTATTAAAGAGCTTAGCTGACAATGTGAAGATTCCTAAGGATTTGCTACTTTCTATTGATGACTTAGATGAGTTCTTAGATACCATAAGTCCTGATTTGATTGTGCTTCAAAATGCTACATTTGCCAACGCAGCTTATGCATCACAGGTGCTTAAGAAGTTCGATAGCCCTATCTTGCTATGGACACTTCGCGAGCCTGTAATTGATGGAACAAGACTTCGTCTTAATTCCCTAACAGGTGCTTATTCTGCGGCAAATGCTATTAAGTCATTTAGAAAAGAGCCTTTCCAATATATATTTGGTGCTCCTGATGAGGAAAATGTTGAAGCTAAGATTAAGGCTGTAATTAATGCAGCCAGAGTTAAGAAGGAATTAACTGAGCTTAAGCTTGCGGCAATTGGTCATACTCCACAGGGCTTCGGCTTCGGAAGAGCAATGGATGCTCAGATGATGTCTAAGTTCGGAGTAACACTAGAGTCAATCGAAGCAAGAGAGCTTATGGACGTTGCTAAGGGATACTCTGACGAAGAGGTTGAAGAGTTCATTAAGGATGCTAAGAACAGAATGGTTGGACTTGACAGCATCCCTGAGCAAAATGTTAAAGATTTCGCAAGACTATATAAGTCATATAAGGAATATGTTGATAACAACAACATTAAGGCCCTAGCTTCAAGATGCTGGCCAGACTTCTTTACAGCATTTGGTACACCTGTATGTGCAGTGCTTTCAATACTTAACGACTTAGGCGTAGTGGCAAGTTGCGAGGCTGATACTTACGGCGCATTATCAATGTACGTTGGAGCCAGTCTTACAGGTCAGTCGGTGTTCTTCGGCGATCCGGTATCAATGGATGAGTGGGAGAATTCCATTACAATGTGGCACTGTGGTATGGCTGCCTGTACTCTTGCACAGGATGATGAGGCAAATGTTGGTGTACACTGTAACAGGAAGATAGGACCAACACTTGACTTTGGAAGCAAGGGAAGTGACGAGGTTACAATCTTCAGAATTGGTCTTGATTCTAAGGGCAACTATCGCTTCTTCGTAGCAGGAGGCGAGGCTTTAGAAGTTCCGAAGCGCTTTACAGGAACATCAGTTGTTGTTAAGACTAAGAATGATGCTGCTAAGATTGTTAACGATACAATTCTTCAAGGCTGGGAGCCACATTTTGTAGTATGTTATGGTGATGTTGTAGAAGACATTAAAGCATTAGCTGACATGCTTGATATAGAATGTATTTGTATGTAATTAACATATATGTATAAGAATCTAATGCCTGCGACACACATTGCTAATACAGCCTATGTCTAATTACCGAGTGTCGTCACGCTCATGAAGAAAATCGCTTAGACGACCTCGGCTAATTAGACATGTGTTTTATTGTATAGATGTGCGCAGGCATTAATTATTTTATAGAGGTATTCTAACATGTACAAAAATGGCATAAATATGGGACAGGTAAAAAAACAGAATAGAAGCTCTATATTAAGGTATATGAACTCCCATACCGACGTCTCTCGAAAGGAGATTGCCGAGGCTACCGGTCTTACAGCAGCTGCCGTAACCCAGATATGTAATGACTTTCTGAAGGAAGGACTTATTAAGGAATGTGGTACGGTAAATGATGTGTCAGGAGCTGGCAGGCGTAAGGTAATGCTTCGCATTAACTACGAGTTTGCCTACATTATTGGTGTCAACATTGAGAGCTACGATACAGTAATAGTAATATCTGATTTGGGTGGAAATGTGATATCAAGGGCTAACCTTGAGACAAATAACGAGGTTTCGCCAGAGGAATTTGTTGGTGAAGTGGCAAGCCGTATAGATGAGATGCTAGATGAGAATCCAGAAGCCGGAAAGAAGGTTATCGGCGGATGCGTCGCAATAAGTGGTGAGGTCGACAGAGAAAAAGGTGTATCCCTAAGGGCGTATAGTATTTGGCGCCACGAGGTACCGGTGTGCTCACTTTTAGAAGAGAAGACGGGCTTCAAATTCATAATTGAAAACAATATTGATGCATTTGCCATGGCAGAGATTGTGTATGGAACGGGAATGAAGAGTGAGAATATTCTTGTTCTTAAGTGGGGCCCGGGAGTGGGCTGCACTATTATAATTGACAACAAGCTCTACGAAGGAAGACATGGCAGAAGTGCTGAGATAGGACATTTCATAGTTGAGAAGGACGGAGAGTTATGCTCATGTGGAAGACGAGGATGCCTTGAGACTAAGATAAGCTACAAGGCGATGAAGCGTAAGAAGCCTTTTAAGTTCAACGAGTTTGCCGATGTGTACATGGATTTTTCTGAAGAGATTGACTTATTCGCTAGGACACTTGTTAATTCCATGTCTATATTAGCACCTAACAGAGTGGTGCTTGCCGGTCGGTTCTTTGCTGATAAGAGAGTAAGGGACGAGCTGATTAAGTGTTGCGAATATTATGATAAGAAATACGACACAAAAAGAATCCTACATACTCCTCTCTTCGATAAAGAGGACTACATAGGACCTGTTGCAACATATATAGAACGGGAATTGTTCTAAGCATTTATTCTAATTATTTATCAAGAATATCGTCGATATCCTTAAATCCGGGAATTCGAGTAATAACCATGACTGTATCACCTTGTTTGATGCAGTCATTTCCTTTTGGTACGATAAATGTGTCGCCTCTCCTAATGAAGCCTACAACAGTACCTTTTTTGAAAGACAAGTCCTTAAGTGGAGTATCAGTTGCATTGGTTGACTTGTCGATTAGGAACTCAAGAACTTCAACCTGGTCGTCGTACATATGATACAGAGCCTGAATCTTACTGCCAGATGCACTCTTCATGGCACGGGCATATGCAACGATTGCTTCGGTTGTAATGTTGCTTGGGAAAAGAGTTGTGCCGGCATTAAGATTGGCTATTGTCTCATGGAAGGAGCCTCTGTCAAGCTTGGTAATAATCTTGGCGTTGGAGTTTGCCTTCGCATGCAGTGCAAGAATAATATTCTCTTCATCAATTCCTGTAAATGGAACAAATGCTTGAGAGTCTTCTAACCCCTCCTCTATGAGAAGACCTTCGTTGGCTCCGTCACCATTTATAATAATGGCTTCTGGAAGAACCTCTGTAAGCTGTTCGCATCTTTTCTTGTCGCGCTCTATAATCTTAACGGCAATCTTATTTCTTATTAGTTCTCTTGCCAAGAAAAATGAACAATATCCGCCACCAATTATCATACAGTTCTTAACCTTAGGGTTATCTATTTTCATTTTCTTGAAGAAATACCTAACAACCTTCTTCGGTGCAATAAGAGAAATGTGGTCACCTGCTTTAAGTACGAAATCACCCCTTGGAATATGTATTCCGTCATTAGGACGATTAACAACAGGAATAATAAATGAACCTGGGATGTCATTATCAATCTGTGAGATTGTTTCATTAAGGTGATTGCAATTATCCGGCAGTGTGAATCTAACAATTTCTGCCTTGCCACCTCCGATTAATGTAACATCATCTGCGATTGGAAGACTAAGAATTCTGGCAGCCTCCTTAGCGGCCTCAAGTTCAGGATTGATAATAAGCTTGATTCCAAGAGCAGTTTTAAGAAGATGTAAGCTGTCATTATATACAGGTGTTCTTACGCGGGCAATTGTTGGGATTCCCTTGATTGCTTTAACGAGGGAACAACATAGCAGGTTGAATTCATCTGACTTACTTACTGCCACGAACAAATCAGCATTCATTATATTCGCATCATTAAGAGCCTCTTCAGAAGCACCATTTCCTACGATGCCAAGAATATCATATTGGTTAACTAAGTCATTAACCCTTTCAGCGTTGTTATCAATAACAGCAATTAAGAAGTCTTCATGATATAGTCTGTCAAGAATCTTTTCTCCGACTTTACCGCATCCTACTATTACTACGTAAGGTTTGTCCTTTTTTGCATTAGCCATCTTAATGTTCTCCCTAATAGTTCATCTGCTAGACTATTCTATCACATTTTTTAATATATTTGAATGTACTTCATTATGGAAATATCTGTTAAGCGATTTTCTGTATGAGCGTACAGATATTTCCATAATAAAGAAATATAGAAAAGTACTCCCATGCAGTTAGCGGATACAAGAGAGTGCTTTTCTATATATATTAAGATTTTTAGGAGTCTTATTATCGCTATAGGGAAATATCTACACTTCGATTCATCTTCTTAGCGAGGGCGGATAATTCCTTCATATACGAAGAATCCTTGCCGAACAACTCTTCGTATTTGTCAGGGGAAATGTTAGTCGAAGCAGTAGAACTAATTGACATATATCCTCCCTTAACTGAGATTCCTAAGCTCTTAAGCTCTGCGGAATACTTCTCTGTAAGAGACTTAATCTTCTTGGAATTAACGGCAATCTTACCTTCTTTCTGTGTGCCAGAAGATGAAATTGTATAATTATATGCGTCGGTGAAGGACTTAAGAATTTTGGCGAATTTCTCCTTGTTAAGGTTCTCGCTGTTAGAAAAATCGAAAGCTCCAATAGTCTTGATGGCGTTGCCGAGTGCAGAAGAGTCAGCAGATATAAGAGTCTTGTTAGTTGCCTCTGCTCTGTTAGCTTTAACACACAGGTTTCTGTTAGGCGCATACACTTGTCTTAAGTACATATTAGTTGATACGCTAAAGCTCGCCATCTTTATCTCCTTCCCATTTGTCCTTTCTCTTGTTATTTATATCGGACGAAATAAGGGAAATGTTAACACATTTCCGAGGGTTGAAATTATTCTATATTGTGAAGAATTAAGCGCGTGAAATCGGATGTAAGAATTTGCGGAAGGGCTCAAAATGTTGTAGAATAAGTAAATGTAAGTAATAGAAAAACTAATCGAGGAGCTTAATAAATGATGAAAAGAATTACAACTCAAAAGGTACTTGCTGTCATTATTATAAGTGTAATGATAATAAGCCTGTTATCATATGTAAATATTACATCAAGAGCCGATAACAGTACTAATAAAGTGCAGGTGTCTGATGGGAGATTACTTGCAGGTATAGAGGCCTATAATAACGGAGAATATGAGGCAGAATATCTTGGCATACTTAACTACGGCAAGGAAGGTGTTGATAAGGATCACAAGAACGATTTCTCGTACAGGTTCAATATCAATGGTATTGAAGTAACATACAAGATGTACAATGGAACTTTAGATGCAGAAGGTAATTATGATTATCCACTTCAAAATCGATTGAAGGAAGGCTATCCTTACAAGATTACTGTAAAGGATTCGGTAGTTACTGATGTAACAGAGCTTCCATCAGAAGATGTTCCATTTGCGCCACAGTCTATTGGAGTACCGGGTGAGAAGACAGTTACGAATTTCCTTAAGAATGCCATGGGACCGATTGGAACAGCTCTTTATATCTATGGTGGAGCATGGGATTGGCAGGATGTCGGTTCGTCTATTCAGGCAAGAACCATTGGTGTTCCTAAGGAATGGGTTAAGTTCTTCAATAGCCAGGATGTTAACTTTACTTATAAGAATATGGACGCTGAACACAGCTTCTATCCATTTGGCGAATACAATGAGTATTATTATGCCGGAGCAGATTGCTCAGGATATGTAGGTTGGGCGCTTTATAATACATTTAATACAGAGAATGGTTTAGAGGGGTATGTAGGCAGTGCCCGGAATATGGCCAAGGACTTAGCTGATGCGGGGCTGGGAGAATGGACTAAGGATATTAAGACTGCGTCAGGGGAAGTTGACCTTAAGCCTGGAGATATCATGAGTATCAGCGCTCATCATATCTGGATTTGTCTGGGTGCCTGTGATGATGGAAGTATTCTAATAGCACATTGTTCTCCTTCTGATAGTAGGACGAACATGCCGGGAGCAGGAGCACAGATAAGTGCAATAGGTACGAGTACAGACTGTGAAGCGTATAAGCTTGCCGAACAATATATGTCGAAGTATTATCCAAAGTGGTATGAGAGATATCCGATTTATCTTACTGACCCGGATGTATATCTCGACACAGAGAAAGGTAATGCGGGAAGATTTAGATGGACTGCAAATGGGCTGTCAGATTATGAGGGCATTCAGAATATGAAGCCGGCTGATGTACTTAAAGTTCTCTTCCCTGAGAATGAGACATCTGATAATACAGATGAATCGGCAAATGATAATCAGACCGTCAAAGTAGAGTCAGTACCGAAGACTGGTGATAAGTGGTTGGATTGAATTAAATCACAATAACTTATGTTACGAAATAAGAAGAAGGGATTAATAGAGAATATGGAACAGGAAAAGGTTATAGTTATAGATTTTGGAGGACAGTACAACCAGCTTGTGGCACGTCGTGTCAGAGAGTGCAATGTGTATTGTGAGATATACTCTTATAAGACGTCTCTTACTCAGATTAGAGATATGCAGCCCAAGGGAATTATTTTGACCGGGGGACCTAACTCTGTGTATGAAGAAGGTGCAGCGACTTGCTCTGAGGAATTATTTGAAATGGGTATTCCGGTACTTGGCCTATGCTATGGTGCACAGCTTATGATGCATGTGCTTGGCGGTGAAGTTAAGAAGGCCAATAATCGTGAGTATGGCAAGACTAAGACAGTATTTGACACATCATCAGCATTGTTTGAAGATGTTCCGGCTGAATCTATTGTATGGATGAGTCATTTTGATTATGTTTCTAAGATGGCTGACGGATTTAAGTCGGTGGCACATACCGACAACTGTCCTGTTGCGGCATACGAAGATGCTGCTCGCAACCTATATGGTATACAGTTTCATCCTGAGGTGTTGCACACTGAGTATGGTAAGGATATGCTTTATAATTTTGTAAGAAATGTATGCGGATGCGAAGGCTCGTGGCGTATGGATTCATTTGTTGAGACATCCATTAAATCAATACGTGATAAAGTTGGCGATGGTAAGGTGCTTCTTGCTTTATCGGGCGGAGTTGATTCATCGGTGCTTGCCGCACTTCTTGCTAAAGCCATCGGTAAACAGCTAACATGTGTATTTGTTGATCATGGTTTGCTTCGCAAGAATGAAGGTGACGAGGTGGAAGGCGTATTCGGAGATAGTGGTGACTTTGATGTTAATTTTGTTAGGGTAAATGCGGCAGCTCGTTATTATGAGAAGCTTTCCAGTATCACGGAGCCGGAGCAGAAGCGTAAGATTATCGGAGAAGAATTTATTCGAGTTTTTGAAGAGGAAGCGAAGAAGATTGGTGCTGTTGATTATTTGG
>CAJOIL010000071.1 GCA_905234525.1 uncultured Lachnospiraceae bacterium
TATGGATAATTTCAAGGAAACACAATTTGCTAAGAAGGGAAAGAAGGGCATACATAAGGTGATTTTCGGAAGAGCTATGTTCATAGTTCTTCTCCTTATTGTACAGGCACTTATTATAGTTGCCCCATTTGTATGGCTAAATTGGTACTATTCCAGCTTTTTCTATTGGATTTTCTTTGGAATTAGTTTGCTTACAGCGATAGAGATATTCTCGACAGACTCCGACCCGACTGTTAAGCTTAGTTGGATTGTGCTGGTTATCGGAACTAATATATTCGGAACGTTATTCTATTGGTGGGCGAGATTGGATGTCGGCCACCATCGTCTTAAGAAGAATACAGCAAGTGTTACAGCGGCAGGAAAAGAGCTGCAAAAGCCAACTGATGACGTAATTAACTATATCAAAGAAAATGTAAAGAGCCTTTCTAACAGAAGTAATTATCTGATTAATGTCGGTGGTTATTATCCTTATCGATACAATAAGATGAAGTATTATCGATTTGGTCAGGAAATGTTACCGGATTTCCTGGAGGACTTGCGAAAC
Source organism: uncultured Lachnospiraceae bacterium (assembly GCA_905234525.1). Lineage (GTDB taxonomy): Bacteria > Bacillota > Clostridia > Lachnospirales > Lachnospiraceae > RUG191. The sequence continues at coordinate 545 of CAJOIL010000071.1, forward strand.
GCCAAGCATTTCATATTCTTAGAATACTTCATCATCAAAGAAGGTGAAATGTGGGGAAGCGTATTAGAGATACTTGCCAAGAAGGCAAGCGAGGGTGTTGATGTCAGACTTAATTATGACGGTACTAATGAATTTGACTCACTTCCGCACAGCTATCCTAAGCAAATGGCGGCGCTGGGTATAAAATGCAAGCGATTTGATCCGCTTCGCCCCTTTATTTCCACAGAATTTAACTACAGAGACCACCGCAAAATCGCTGTTATTGACGGTCGTATTGCTTATACCGGCGGTGTGAATATGGCAGATGAATATATAAATGTTGATTCACCCTTTGGTGTATGGAAGGATAACGCCCTTAGAGTGCAAGGTCCTGCCATAGCTACATTTACCAGGTTATTCTTGGAATGCTGGAACTCACGAGAGGATGAATATGATTTCGGAGAGTTCATCGCCGAGTCAGAGAAATGCCCGACATACACAGATGAAGTAGGATATGCTATCCCATTTGGGGATAATCCGCTTGCAAGCGATAAAATCGGAGAGCAGATATATTTAGAGATTATTAATACAGCCAAGCAGTATGTATATGTAATGACACCGTATTTTGTAGTGGATGAGGTTGTGATAAATGCGCTAAGCTATGCGGCGAAGCGTGGAATAGACGTCAAGATAATGATCCCTCACATACCGGATAAGAAGATTGCTTATTGTATTACCAAGAGCTATCGTAAGAGACTTGTAAGAGCGGGAGTTAAGTTCTTCGAGTACACGCCGGGCTTTATTCACAGTAAGGCAATTGTTAGTGACGGTAAGAAGGCAGTGCTCGGGTCAATTAATATGGACTATCGTAGCTTCTATCATCATTTTGAGATAGGGGTGTATATGTACAAGACAGCTGTAATAAAGGATGTAGAAGCGGACTTTGCAGAGTGTCTTAAGGAGTGTCAAGAGGACACGATTGAGTCGATTGATAAGGAGCCGTGGTTCGGGAAGTTCATTGGTTATATTGGGCGACTTATAGCACCGATGATTTAGCGCGACAAGGGACCCGTCCCCCTGTCGCGCCGAAAGGCAACACTATGAGATATAAGTACCAAGACATTATAGATGACATGACCTTAGAGGAGAAGGCGCATCTTATTACCGGTAAGAATATGTGGGAGACGTTTGATATAGAGCGTCTGCACATTCCGTCGATGTTTATGTCTGACGGACCGCACGGTATTAGGAAGCAGGAGGGCGCTGACCTTAACAACGTAGAGTTCATTAACGGGGCGCCGGCAACATGCTTTCCGCCGTCTGCAACGACTGCCAACAGCTGGGATGAAGAGCTGGCTGAAGAGGTAGGTCGTGCACTTGGTGAGGAGGCAATAGACCTTAATGTAAATATGCTGCTTGGCCCCGGTCTGAATATCAAGAGGAGCCCACTTTGTGGCCGTAATTTCGAATATTTCTCTGAGGATCCGTATCTCAGCGGCAAGATGGCTGCGGGATATGTCAGAGGCATTCAGTCGCAGGGGGTGGCATCATGCATTAAGCATTTTGCGGCAAATAATCAGGAATTTCAGCGTATGTGTAACAACTCCGTAGTTGATGAGCGAACCTTAAGAGAGATATATACTACAGGCTTTGAGATAGCTGTTAAAGAGGGTGCGCCACTTGCGATAATGGCTTGCTATAACCAAGTTAACGGCACATACGGATTCGAGAATAAGCATTTGCTTACCGATATTCTTCGCGATGAATGGGGCTTTAAGGGTGCTGTAATCTCTGATTGGGGTGCCAGCAATGAGATAGTTGAAACAATCAAGGCCGGCGGTAATCTTGAGATGCCGGGATGTGGCGATGTAACCGCAAAAGAGATCACGGATGCGGTAGATGAAGATAGATTAGATGAGAAGCTGCTTGATAAAAGAATAAGTGAGCTTCTTGATGTGATTCTGTGGGCTAATCAGTACAAGGAATTATCAGCGTCATCTAACGGCGGTGATTATGATGAGCATGCTAAGGTTGCCGAGAAAGCAGCCAGGGAATCAATAGTACTTCTCAAGAATGAACAGAATATACTTCCTATTAAGAAGGAGACGAGGGTTGCCATCATAGGCGACTTAGCTGACAGACCGAGATTCCAAGGCGGCGGTTCTTCGATAGTTACACCAATCAATCGAGTTGAGTCGGTTGTAAGTAAGATTAGAGATTATGATATTAACAATATAGGCTACGCTGCAGGCTATGAGCTTGGCGGTGATATTAACATTTCCAAGGAAGAGGAAGCAGTAAAGCTTGCAAGCGAGGCGGACACAGTGCTGTTATTCGTCGGTCTTGATGATTATACGGAGTCAGAGGGCTTCGACAGAGAAAATCTTAACCTGCCCGAGAACCAAGTATCCCTTGCTGAGAAGATTGTAAGTGCTAACGACAATGTAGTTCTTGTGCTTGCAGGCGGTTCGCCATTCATAGTGCCGTGCGTTGCTAAGGTTAAGGGCATTGTGCACGGTTATCTTTACGGTCAGGAAGGCGCAGGCGCCATAATCGACGTAATTACGGGTGCTCACAATCCCTGCGGCAAGCTATCGGAGACGTATCCGTTAAGCCTCGAGGATGTTCCCTGTAACCAATATTTCCCGGGCAGAGGAAAAAACGTATTATATAAGGAAGGGCTATATGTCGGCTACAGGTATTATGACACAGTCGGCAAAGCTGTGCGCTTCCCGTTTGGCTTTGGTCTTAGCTACACGACATTTGTGTATGCCAACATTGAGGCGGATAAGACGAAGGTGTCATTTGATATAAAGAATACTGGTGAAGTTGCGGGAGCGGAGATTGCTCAGGTGTATATCGGAAGGGAGCAGGGAAGCATTTATCGCCCCAAGAAGGAACTCAAGGGATTTAAGAAGGTCTATCTTGAACCCGGTGAGACGAAGAGAGTCGAGATAGAGCTTGATGAATACGCATTTCGATATTATGACGTTATTAAAGATAAATGGAGCATTGAGCAGGGCACATATTATATATATGTAGCTTCTTCAGTTAATGATGTACGGCTTAAGAAATGTGTGGAAATAGGGCAAACGAATGAATCGACGCCAAGCTATTTTAGCGGTGACATCGAAAATGTCAGCGATGAAGAGTTTATAAAGTTATACGGTGGCGACATAAAGGAGCCTGAAGCTGACGGAATTATCAGAAGAAATGATAGCGTATCAGCTTTGGCAAATTCAAAGAGCTTCGTGGGACGCATGATTGTTAAATATCTTAACAGACGTCTTAAGAACAGTAAGACCGACCTTAAGAAAAAGGCTGATACATCGGGAGCACTGGATATGCCGCTTAGAGGCATAGGCAAGCTTACCGGCGGTAAGATGAATGCCAAGATGGTGGACAGCATAGTAGATATTGCAAATGGTGGCGGACTTAAGAGCTGGAAAGAGCTATATGATGAGAAGAAAAGGCTTGATGATAAAGACTCGGGAAAATAATAAATATTTATTATAGAAAAAACACAGATTTATTGTATAATTGTTGTTAGGTATTTTAATTAGGAAGAAGGAGGTTTTACATGGACAAGATGGATAATCAAGAAGTCTTCGAGGATGAGGAGTTTTTCGAAGAGGATGTGGCAGAAGATATCAAGAATAAGGTCGAAGAGGTTAGGCAAGATATCAAGGATAAGATCGGTGAAGTTCATGAGAAGGCCGGGGAGAGAAGAGCTGAGCTTATGAACAAATTCGCAGAGGACAGTGCGGACCTTCGTGAGACATTTTATGAATATCTTGATACTGTTCGAGAAGATATCAAGGCCAATCGTACAGGCTTTAATGTACAGGATCAATCCAAGAATAAGTATATGCTTACGGGCGATTTAGCCGAAGAAGGATATGATTGGTGGTGGCATTCATTTACCGGTTACAATAAGAAGACGGGTGAAGCGAAGCAGTTCTTCATAGAGTATTATCTGATTAACCCTGCACTTGGCGGCAGTGAGCCGGTGTTTGGTCAGCTTGAGGAGAACAAGGAGCTTGGCATTAGACCTTCATATATGATGGTTAAGGCCGGAGCAGTAGGCAAGAAGGGTGTACAGCTTCACAGATTCTTTGGATGGGATGACGTTAGTGTATCGGAGGCTGACTCATTTGCAGTATCTGCAGGTGATTGCGAGTGTACAGAGAACCACATAGTGGGCAGCATCAAGCTTACTAAGAAGGAAGCCAAGGAGCATCCGGAGTATATGTGCGATGGCGGTTCAATGTCGTGGGACCTCTATATTGATAAGCAGATAGCATTCAATGTCGGTATGGGAACTGACAGGGTGGTACGTGAGCTTGCCAGATACGAGATGGCTTGGCATGCTGAAGGAATCAAGAGTGCATACGGCGGAACGGTTACATTAGGCAAGGATGAATATGTTGTTCGTCCTGAGGATTGCTACGGATATGCTGATAAGAACTGGGGAAGCAATTACACAATTCCGTGGATTTGGTTGTCATCTAATGATATCGTAAGCAGAATCTCAGGTAAGAGACTTGAGAATACTGCATTTGTAATCGGTGGCGGACGTCCTAAGGTAGGTAATGTCGAGATAGAAGGAGAGCTTCTCGGAGCACTTTGGCTTGAAGGCACGCCATACGAATTCAATTTCGCTAAGGCACATACATTGCCGAAGACACAGTTTAGAGTTGTGGAAGGCAAGAACAAGGTTACGTGGAAGATTATCCAGCAGACACCGACAACTAAGATGTATACATCAATCGAATGTCTTAAGACAGAGATGATTAATAATAATTATGAGTCGCCTAACGGCTATATCATACATGATAAGCTATGGCTTGGCGGTACGGGCACAGGCTATGTTAAAATTTATGAGCGTGACTTTGAGGGACTTAAGCCGGAATGGAAGCTGGTTGATTACTTAGAAGTTAGTAGTTGTGGTTGTGAGTATGGAGAGTAAGTCTTACGCCTGCCATCCGGGCAGGCGTTTTCCTTGATAAATGTTATATAAGGAGCATTATGTCATACGTTGCACTATATCGGAAGTTCAGACCGACGAACTTCGATGAAGTAAAGGGACAAGATCATATAGTAACGACCCTCAGCAATCAGATTAAGCTGGGGCGTATTGGTCATGCCTATCTTTTTACAGGAACTCGCGGTACGGGTAAGACAACTGTGGCTAAGATTATGGCGAAGGCGGTTAACTGTGAGCATACAGAGGATGGCAGTCCGTGTAATGAGTGTGATATATGCAAGAATATCAATTCGGGAGCTTCTGTTAATGTAAGGGAGCTTGACGCAGCAAGTAACAATGGTGTTGACAGTATTCGTCAAATTATTGAAGAAGTAGAGTACCCTCCTACAGAAGGCAAATACAAGGTATATATCATTGATGAGGTGCATATGCTAAGTACCGGCGCATTCAATGCGCTTCTTAAGACATTGGAAGAGCCGCCCGAATATGTTATATTTATCCTTGCGACAACAGAGGTTAATAAGATACCGATTACGATTCTGTCTCGTTGCCAGAGATATGATTTCCATCGTATATCAATTAATACAATTGCGTTAAGGCTTAAGGAGCTGTGTGAGCGCGAAGAGATCACTGCCGAGGAGAAAGCGCTTAACTATATTGCTAAGGTGGCGGATGGTTCAATGCGTGATGCGCTTAGTCTTTTGGATCAATGTATTGCGTTCTACCTGGGCGAGGAGCTGACATTTGATAATGTGTTAAATGTACTGGGTACTGTCGACACAGCAGTGTTCTCCAGGCTGTTTAGATTTGTTATCGACAGGAATGTCACGGGTTGCCTTGATGTAGTGGATGAGGTCATAAGAGGCGGTAAAGAAATCAGCCAATTTGTGGGCGATTTTACTTGGTATCTTCGGAACGTCATCTTAATAAAAAGCTCCGAGGATATGGCTGATGCAATAGATATTTCATCGGAGAATCTTGAGCTTCTTAAGGAAGAAGCTAAGCTTGTAAGTGATGATGCCGTGATACGATATATCAGGATATTATCAGAGCTCAGTAATCAGATAAGATATGCAGACAATAAGCGAGTTCTTGTAGAGATTGCGCTAATTAAGCTATGTAAACCGGCTATAGACCCGGATGTAGCTGAAGTAATGGCAAGGCTGGAGAGCCTGGAGGAGCAGGTTGCAAGCGGAGTTGTCGTATCGGCTGCAGCAGTGTCTAATACCGGAAATGTTATTTCTTCGCAAGAGAGCATTAACGAGAAGGTAGCGGAGGTTCCCAAGGCACTTCCTGAAGATATCAGACAGGTAGTAGAGGGCTGGAAGACGATTGTTAATTCCATAGAAGAATCCTCTATGAGATATAACTTCGCGAAGGCTAAGCTTAACATTACGGAGGAGAACGGCAAGCTTGTGATATTTGCCGATAAGAATTCTGCTGATAATGATGTGGCGTATATCGGATGTTTATTAACAGATATTAAGGAAGATGAGAACGGCAAGAGCATCAAGGACAAGCTGGAAGACACTATTGAGAAGGTTATCGGCAAAAAGGTTGATATTATAATAAGAGAACAAAGCAACGTTAATACCGGTCATGTCTTAGATCCGAAGAAGGATTTTAAGACACCGCTTAATAATAAATTGAATTTTGAAATGGAGGAAGAATAAGATGGGCAGAAGAGGCGGAGGATTCCCCGGCGGTGGCGGTGGAATGAATATGAACAATCTGATGAAGCAGGCACAGAAGATGCAACGTCAGATGGAGGAAGCCACCAAGGAATTGGAAGAAACAGAGGTTAGCGCTACCGCAGGCGGTGGTGTCGTTGAGGTTACCGTATCCGGCAAGAAGGAGATAACTAAGATTAAGCTCGATGAAGAGGTGGTAGACCCCGATGATATCGAGACTTTAGAGGACCTTATCATGGCCGCAACCAATGAAGCGCTTCGTAAGATGGAAGAGCAATCGCAGGCATCTATGGCGAAGATTACGGGTGGCATGCCGAGTGGAATACTATAGTAAGCAAATCAGTAACTTAATAGGCGAATTGTCTTCGCTACCCGGCATCGGCGCGAAGTCTGCCCAGCGAGTCGCATTTCACATACTTAAAATGCCCCTCGACAGGGCGAAGTCTCTCTCCGACGCTATTATTGACGCCCGGGAAAATGTGCGCTTCTGCAAGGAGTGCTATACTTTGACGGATAAGGATGTGTGCCCGATATGTCAAAGTGCTAAGCGCAATAAGAAGCTTATTATGGTAGTGGAGGACACCAGAGACCTTGTAGCATATGAAAAGGTTGGCAAGTACGAGGGTGTCTATCATGTCTTAGGGGGCACAATGAACCCGATGCAGGGAATCGGCCCGGATGACATTAAGATTAAGGAATTATTCGAGCGATTAACGAAGGAAGACGTGGAAGAGGTCATTATTGCGACGAATTCTACGACAGAGGGCGAGGCAACAGCGATGTACATCACTAAGCTCATCAAGCCCAGCGGTATAAAAGTATCAAGAATTGCAAGTGGCGTGCCCGTCGGCGGTGACTTAGAATG
>CAJOIL010000072.1 GCA_905234525.1 uncultured Lachnospiraceae bacterium
TCATCTCTAAAGTAATTCTGAATATGCAGAAAATCCTTAAATGTCATTGCCAAATTAAGCGAATCATATAAATTCTTCAATTCCGACTCACTATGTTCTATAAAAGCATCAAGCACTTCAACATTGTCAGGCTCATCATAATTATCAATTAATGTATCGGGCTTGGAAGTGCCACTCTCTCTTGAATCAACCGGATTAATACAATATGACTTAATCGCATCAAATTCCTCATCGGTAATACTGCCTTCTATTACATATGTAGTTGCACTTCTTATAACAGGTTCTTCTTCTTCATTAAGAAGCTTAATGCACTGCTCAGCAGAATCAGCTCGCTGGTCAAACTGTCCCGGCAAATATTCAACAGAAAATATTCTGCCGTTATAATCGAAGCTCTCTTCATATACATCATCTACCGGCGGTTCACTAAATACCGTCTTGATAGCTCTTGCAAATGTGTCTGAAGAAACATTCTCAATATCATATCTGATAAGTACACGAACATTATCAACATCTATTCCCAAATAACTGTTAAATTCAGCTTGCAATGAATTAGCATGTACCGCGTACTTGTTCTTCTTCTCTACATATATTCTTCTTACGTTGCTCATTGTTATACTCTCCTTATTCTTTTCCAAACAACTGCATTAATTATATCACACCGAGTCCCAAAATTCTCTTAAATCCACTTCAACTTTATTAATATTTGTAAGTTTATAATCTGCCCATTCCTTCGGAAATATTTTTCTGTATGAAAAATTATTAAATCTATCATCAAGAAGTAATATAACTCCTCTGTCATCAACAGTTCTAATCACACGTCCAGCCGCTTGACATACCTTATTCATTCCGGGATACTGATACGCATAATCAAAGCCTCTTCTTCCCTTTTCATCATAATACTTCCTAACAAGATCACTTTCATAATTCATTTGCGGTAAGCCGGTACTCGCAATTATTGCACCTATAAGCTTGCCTCCAACGAGGTCTATACCTTCAGAGAATATTCCGCCAAGTACGCAAAATGCAACCATCGACCGCTCGCGCTCAACATCAAATTCATCAATAAATGCTTCTCTATCTTGCTCTGTCATTTGCTTTTCTTGAATAATTATATCAAGATTATATTGCACCTCCTCTAGCTTTGAATATACATCATACATTACCGCATAAGAAGGAAAATAGGCGATATAATTACCCTTCTTAACACTTGTTGCCTTAATAATATATTTAGCAAATCTTAAGTACATTTCATCACTACGCATCGTATATTTCGTGGTAACATCATCAGCTATAAGAAGCGCTCGTTGCTCACTTTCAAATACAGTCTTAGCATACACTGCCTTAGGATTATTCTTCCTACATAATAGCTCTTTATAATAGTTAATGGGAAGCAGCGTAGCGGAAAAATAAATTGTAGAAACCGCATTATCCAAAGACATCTGCAGTCTGACGGATGGGTCTAGATTGAATTGATGAACTTTAAAGCACCCTGCACTGTCAAAGCCGGCATACACTACATAGGTTTCATCAATCCATTCTAATGTATTTACATAGTTACACAAATTAAAATAAAACTCTAAAGCCTTATTCCTGTCGGCCATCTTAATCTTCTTATCAAAAAACTGTTCAATTCTGTATCTAAGATTAATAATTGCATTATCAAGTCTGTCTCTGTCATCAATAAGCAGCTTATCATCACACATTTTCTTGAGTGCAAGCATTTCTTTGTTGACTCTGTCAAAGTACTTGATTAGTCCCTTATCATATGCTCCAAACACCTTCTTCATAGCAAGAATGTCTTCCTTGACAAGCTCCACTGAATACATGCTTCTGGCTCGATCAACAAGATTATGTGCTTCATCAACAAGAAAAATATTATTCTTGTCGGTTATACCGGATATAATAGATGCATTAGGGTCAAATACATAATTGTAATCACAAACTATTTCATCGGCAAAATTGGCAATTTCCAGCGACAATCTATACGGACAAACATTATTATCCTCGGCATAAGACAAAATTAAACCTCTATTAAATAAATCTTCTTCGGTGATTATTTTATATAATGCTAAATTAATTCTGTCATAATGACCCTTAGCATATTCGCAATGCACTGCATCACACACTCTTTCTTCCAATGGGCATATTTTATCTCTTGCTGTTATCTCAAGCATTTTCAGACGGCATCCGTTTTCTCTTAATATGGCAAATGTGTCTTTGGCAACAGCCTTCGTTATTGTCTTTGCCGTAAGATAGAATATCTTGGATAAGCCAAAATCATTCATTGCCTTAAGAGATGGGTATACCGTGCTTATTGTCTTACCTACGCCGGTAGGAGCCTCAATAAACAATAGCTCACCACTATCAATTGCATTATATACCTCTCCCATTAATCCCTTTTGCCCTGTTCTCGGCTCAAACGGGAAGACCATAGCATTAATCGATTCTTTTCGAATAATTGACCATTCATATATATAATCACTAAATGGCTTATATTTATCAATAATACTTAGAAAAAATGACTCTAATTCCTCATAAGAATAATAATCTACAAACCTCTTTATCTCTCGTGATTCTAAATTACCGTAAGTAATCTGTATATCCATACCGTCAAGTCCATTAATATATGCGCAAAAAAAGCCGTAGCACATAGCTTGAGCTCTATGCACTACAGCCGGTTCATTAATTTTTTCAATATCTCTATGTGTGCCCTTAATCTCGTCGATTAATACCGGAATATCGGCATCATCATATACAATACCATCAGCTCTGCCTTCAACAGCCAATTCATATTGTTCAAATGTAATCACATGCTCTAATGTAATTTCTTTATGATATTCAGAAGGCATTTTGTTCTGAATCCAATTATGTAATCTAATGCCTTCTTGCATAGACTTCAGAGAATCGGTTATCTCTCCGGATTCCTCAATGTCTCCACTTCTAAGAATAAATTCAACAAGCTCTCTTACAGAAATATGGAGTCTTGTAATATTATAAATATCAGTGGGTTCATCTATCACAATATCACCTACTTAGGAGCATCATTCATATCAATACCGGATGCAATCATCTGTTCCGTAGCACCTTCTTTGTCATCTACTGCAGGACTTTCGCCATTAGCAGCGTCTGTTACGGTAATATCCTTAATACTTACGTCACGACCTCTTAACAGATATGTATTACCGCTTCCGCAATGAGGACAAATCTTAGCATACTTCAACGTAGAATACTCCTGTCTGCAATCTTCGCAGAAGGTAATTGCCTCCATAGTCTCGATATTAAGCTTGCAGCCAACCATAATAGGTTCCTTCTTACAAGCCCATTCCCAACAGTCAGTGAGGTATTCGGGGATAACCCCGGATACCTCACCAAGCTCAATGGTAACTTCAGCAACCTTAGATACGTTGTTCTCCTTAGCAACTTCTTTAACGTCTCTTATTATGTAAAATGTTACACCTAATTCATGCATAATTAAAACTTCCTGTAATATTCTTCAGCAGGTACAAAATAGTGATCCTCAAGGTCTTCCTTAATAATCATAGCAGATTCATCGCTTGTACCGATAATCTTACCTGCACGTGAAAGCTCATAAGGAATCATCTTCTTGAACTTATCCTCTGCAACAACCATTCTTGAAGCATCCGGAAGTACTCTCTTAAGGTGAATTGCATCGAATTCACACTTAGTAGTACATACACCACAACCGATACACTTGTTAGAGTCAACAACGTTACGTCCGCACTTAAGACAACGATTAGTCTCCTGCTGAACCTGCTCTTTAGTAAGTGTAAGGTAATTCTCCTCGAATGACATAGGAGGTAAGTCCTTATTAATAGCATTGTCGGATCTCATTGCGTTATCATAGCCTTCTACAAGGATATCATCCTTATTAAGCTCGATAAACTCATTCCTATTACGTCCGATTGTCATATGTCCGTTATGAACATATCTGTGAAGTGACTCTGATGCGAACTGTCCTGCAGCAATAGCATCAATTGCAAACTTAGGACCTGTCATAACATCACCACCGATGAATAAGTCAGGTGCACCCTTAACCTGATATGTTAATCCATCAGCTTGAAGTGCAGGACCCTGGAATTCAACATCCTTCTCATCCTTAAGCAAGTCGCCCCATACAGAAGCCTGACCTACTGCAAAGATTACGCGGTCACACTCAATTGTGATTGTATCGTTCTCGTCATACTTCGGAGAGAACTTCTTGCGACCGTCAACTGTCTCAAATACCGATAAGCACTTCTTAAATACGATTCCTGTAACCTTGCCGTCCTTAGTAAGTACTTCCTTAGGACCCCAACCGCACTTAATTGTAACACCGTCTTCAGCAGCTTCACGCTTCTCATCTTCAGCGGCAGGCATCTCAGCCTCAGACTCCAGACAAAGCTGTGTAATCTCAGAAGCACCGTTCCTTGCTGATACTCTTGAAGCGTCGATAGCAACGTTACCACCGCCGACAACAACTACCTTGCCATCGAACTTCTTACCGCCGCAGTTAGCTTCATGTAAATAATCAATTGCTGTAAATGTTCCGTCAGCATCATCACCGGGTACTCCGGGGCGACGACCTGTTGAACATCCGATTGCAATGTAAAATGCCTTATATCCTTGCTTTCTTAATTCTGCAAGGGAAATATCCTTACCAACTTCTACACCTGTCTTAAGCTCAACGCCCATCTCCTTCATTACTTCAATCTCAGCCTTGATAACATCCTTGCCAAGCTTATATGAAGGAATACCATAGCGAAGCATACCACCTGCTTCTTCGTTCTTCTCGAATACTGTAGGCTTATAGCCTCTCTCTGCTAAGAAGAATGCACAACTCATTCCGGCAGGACCACCACCGATAATGGCAATCTTATCATCCCATCCTTCCAATGTAGATGAAGCAACAACCTTCTTAGGAATATATCTTGTAGAAGACTTAAGGTCTCTGTCTGCTAAGAACTTCTTAACCGCATCAATTGATACAGCCTTATCAATCTCACCTCTTGTACAAGCATCCTCACAACGCTTATTACAGATACGTCCGCATACTGCAGGGAAAGGATTCTTCTTCTTAATAAGTGCAAGAGCCTTGTCATACTCGCCACGTCTTGCCATATCAAGATATCCCTGAATAGCGATATGTGCGGGACATGCTGTCTTACAAGGAGCTGTACCTGTATCATGACAATTAATTCTTATGTTATCACGATAATTCTCGTCGTATTTATGCTTACCCCACTTATGGTTATCAGGAAGCTCTACCATAGGGTATTTAACCTTGGTGCCATCCTTCTTATCAAGCTTCTGACCGAGCTTACAAGCACCTGAAGGACAATACTCAACACAACGTCCGCAGGCAACACACTTCTCATTCTCAACACGAGCAACATATGCCGAACGCGACATATTAGGTGTGTTGAATAACTGTGATGTACGAAGTGCGTTACAGATATTAACGTTACAGTTACAAATACCGAAGATCTTGTTCTCTCCGTCGATATTGGTAATCTGATGAACGAATCCGTTCTCTTCACCTCTCTTAAGAATAGCTAATGCTTCCTCAACAGTGATATCGTGACCCTTATTAGTCTCACGGCAGTAATCAGCGAAATCACCTACACCGATACACCATGACCAATCATCATCAGCACAGCCTTCGCCGATAGCCTTACGAGAGGCACGACATGAACAACGACCAACACCGATGTGACCTTCGTACTTCTTAAGCCAATATGATAGCTTCTCAATATCAATTGACTCATTCTCCATTGTAACTTCCTTCTCAACAGGAATTACGTGCATACCGATTCCGGCGCCGCCGAGAGGTACCATATGTGTAACACCGTCAAGAGGAAGAAATGTCATTCTCTCGAAGAATGAAGCAACAGCCGGATGGTTCTCAAGTCTCGGATTAGACTTATCCGGAAGCTCTTCCATATTAAATAATTCTGCAGAACCGGGAACAAACATAGGAAGAATGTATCTGCGCTCTGATTGAGGTGCTGTACGTCCGTTATGGTCGTAGTGATAACCGTAATCATACTCCAAAAGACCGATATAACACATATCATCTAAAATCTTCTGGAAGCCGTCTCTGCCAACCTCAGCTACCTTTTCCTTGTTCATATTAACAAGCTGATCGAAGGTGTATGGCTTTCTCTTGTCCATGGTAAGACCAACCTCAGCCATCTCTTCCGTAATAATCTCAGCAAGACCCCAGTACTCAGGATCGTCAGCTGTAACTCCGCCAATCATATGACCGGCAACATCGGTAATCTTCTTACCTAGCTTAATAATCTTCTCACTTGGTTCTTTGTCTCCCATATGTGGTGGGATAACATGTTTACTCATCTCTGGCATAATACATTCTCCTTTATTACCTTATTAACTTGTAAAAATATGTCGGGTTGTAAAAACGCACACAATCCGACAATAATACCCATAGAATAATTATATAATATAATTGTTAAAATATCAACAATCATCATACAAAAAATCATTCCGTATACTTATTAGAAGCCTTAACTATATCTTCTACCTTGCCGTCACCGATGCATTTTAAGAGCTCTACCTTCGTCTCACTGCTACTTGATGTAATTTCAGCAAATGTTGCTGTGTTATCCGGGTCGTCCAAATTATTGTCAATCCATGTTCCCTCGTTAACATATATCTTATCCTTATCATACTCATCTCTAAATGTCTTATAGAAAGGCACATGAGTATGACCGAATACGACTACATCAATAGTCGGGTCTAGGTCTAAATATTGTTTCTTCGCATATTCACACCTAAGTGTCTGATCTGTCATTCTCTTAAGCTGTTCTGTTAAGTCAACAGGTGAAGACACCATATTTCTTCTCTGAATCTCATCCCAGCTTTCGACAAAGTCAGAATAGAGATTGGCTTTAAGACCTTCTTCCGTCATTTTAGGAAGAAGGTCATTTATTGAAAACTCACCTTGGAAGCCGTCAACATTTACCTTAATGAATTTATCGTCCACAGACTCATTTACAGGGAATATATCCTCTAAAATGTCACGCCACACCTTATAATATGCATAGGAATTAACCTTACTAACATCATTCATATCGGGAAGGGGTACGTCTTCAAATGCCTTATCAGACTTGGGCTGTCTCTCCATAATACTCTGCACACCTACGAGCGCGAAGAAGTACCCCGGTGGGAGTATAGGCTCGCCGTATTTTACATATTTCTTATTAGACAAAGGATTCGGGGCACAGAATGACTCATATCTGTGACAATGTTCAATAACAACCTCACCGCGTTCTCCCGTTCTGTACCGACCGAGTCCTCTTGCATCTCTTATCTGTCTTATACCCGGAATAATCTCACTCAGAACCTCGTGCTTTAATGTCATATCGTGATTGCCCGGAACATATATAAGGTCGATTCCGTCCTTAATAACACTCTTAAATGCATCAATAACATCTTTATTATTGTCCGCACATTTTTTGTAGAATTCATCGGAATCTGTTACGTGTTCATACGTCGCAGGAAGGAACCACTGGTCGAGAAAGTCGCCGTTAATTACGATTTCATCAGGTCTTTCTTCTCTTCTT
>CAJOIL010000073.1 GCA_905234525.1 uncultured Lachnospiraceae bacterium
AGTTTATTGGATGATTTCAATGGTAATATGATAGATCTTAATAAGGAGATGGAGGAGCTTGACCTAGAACTTAAGGAGAATACTAGATTTGTTGAGCTACTTAAGGATGAAAATGATACTCCGTTCTCTGAATTTTCTCCAAGAGATACTATTAAGAATGAAGATAAGATTAAGGAATTAGAAGATAAAATAGATCAGCAGACAAAGGAAAAAGAAAATCTGCAGGTATATATTGATCAGGTTCAGGAGAAAATCGATGAGCTCGTATTAATGATTGGCAAGTTCGAGATATATGAGATAGATCACGATACCAGTGATAATAATATATCTAATGATAATGATTTGAATGATAATAGAGTTGTAGAATATAATTCTTCTGAGAAGGATATATTCAAGAATAATATTGATACGATATTATCATTTCTCCCGGCCGACCCAATGCGTGCAAAAGTTGAGTTACAAAACCTAAAAAACAAATTATAAATGTATTCAAAATTATTCATATACTATATATTGGGTTCATTGTAGAGATGTTTCACGTGAAACATCTCTTTTTTATTGTTCATACTTGAGATTATATATCAATATTTTGTATTATAAATTTAAATTATTTACTATATTATGTGGAAAATATGAATGTTCCACGTGAAACATTTTACAAATAATTAAGAATATAATAACAGGAAGCATCAACATATTGTGGAATGATTAAAAATATAAGGTAGTGTTAATTTAATTATGGGTAGAATTGATATAAATGTAATGATATAATGAACATCGTGTCAAATAAAGGAGAATAAAAATATGGGAAATATCATAGCAATTGCAAATCAAAAGGGTGGAGTTGGTAAGACAACTACTACTATTAATTTATCTGCAAGTCTCGGAGAGCTTGGTAAAAAGGTATTGGTTATTGACCTTGATCCTCAGGGAAATACAACCAGTGGATTTGGTATTGGAAAAGAGGATATTGAAAACACCGTATACGAATTAATGATAAATGAATGTACGGTTAAGGGTGCGATGATGACAGTGGATGGAATAGAAAATGTAACGATAATACCATCCAATGTAAATCTCGCCGGAGCTGAAATTGAACTAATTGATTTTACAGAGAAGGAATTTATCCTTAAGAATATTGTTGATTATGTGAAGGATGACTTTGATTATATTATAATTGATTGTCCTCCGTCTCTTAATATGTTAACAGTTAATGCAATGACAACAGCAGATTCCATGCTGATTCCTATCCAGTGTGAGTACTATGCACTTGAAGGTATTGAGCAGTTAATACATACAATTAACCTTATTCAAAAGAGACTTAATCCAAAGCTTGGTATCGAGGGAATAGTATTTACTATGTATGATGGAAGAACAAATTTATCGAAGGATGTTGTCGACAATGTAAAGAGTAATCTTAATGCACACATTTACAATACTATTATTCCAAGAAATGTCTCATTAGCTGAAGCCCCATCGCATGGACTTCCTATTAATAAATATGATCCAAAATCAACAGGTGCGAAGAGCTATAAGAATCTTGCGAAGGAAGTAACAGAGGGGAGTAAATAATAATGGCTAAAAAGGGTGGCTTAAGTAAAGGAATAAGTAAAGGTCTGGGAATAGATGCTTTAATACCGGAGGTTAAAGAAGCAGAAGAATCAGGCAATGGAATACTTGAAGTAGAAATTAGTAAGGTTGAACCTGATAAGAATCAGCCTCGTAAAAATTTTGATGAAGACGAATTGGAGGCCCTTGCTGATTCCATCAAACAACATGGAATAATTGATCCTATTCTTGTACAGGACAAGGGAGATTATTATGAGATAGTTGGTGGTGAGAGAAGATGGCGTGCATCTATGATAGCAGGTCTAAAGAAGGTACCGGTCTTCGTTCGAGAATACACCGACAAAGAAAAACTAGCAATATCACTTATTGATAATACGCAACGTGTTAATCTTGATCCTATTGAAGAGGCAACTACATATAAGAGATTAATGGATGAGTTTGAACTTACTCAGGATGAAGTTGCTGATTTGATATCTAAGTCAAGACCGGCAGTTGCTAATTCACTTCGACTTCTAAATCTATCACCTGAGGTGCAAGAGCTTTTATCACAGAAGGTTATATCATCAGGTCATGCAAGAGCGCTTCTTGGAATTAAGGATCAAGAGAAGCAATCTGAGTATGCTAATGTAATTATTGATAAGCAGCTGAGTGTACGTGAAGTTGAGAAAGAAATTAAGAAAATGCAAAGTGAAGGCTCAAAGCCGGCGCCTAAGAAAAAAGAACTTGACCCACAGCTTGTAGCAGTATATTCTGATTTGGAAGAAAAGCTTAAGCAATCGACGGGAACAAAGGTATCAATTATTGCTAAGGATAATAGCAAAGGAAAGATTGAGATAGAATATTATAATCAAGATGAACTTGAGCGTATAGTAGATATGCTACAGGGACATTAAAATAGAAATTACATAACAGAACGTATGTTCTTATATGAAAGGAAAAATTATGGATTTAGTATTTAGTCTAATTGAAGCTAACAGTGCAATAATAATAATAGCAATGGCTGTTCTTATCGTGATACTTCTGATTCTTGCTATTGTTAATTCTGCTAAATGTTCTAAATTGAAGAAGAGCTATAATGCATTTATGCAAGGTAAGGATGGTAAGTCTCTTGAAGATGATTTGATATTCAGATTAGAGCAAATCGATGAGCTCGTTGAAAGCAATGCAGCCAATGAGAGAAATATCGATTTGATATTTAAGAAGATGCAAGTGACATTCGTGAAATATGGAATTGTCAAATATGATGCATTTGATGAGATGGGTGGAAAGCTGTCGTTTACTCTTGCAATGCTTAATGAGAGAAATGATGGTTATATATTAAATGTCGTGCACTCACGTGAAGGTTGCTTTAGTTATGTCAAAGAAATAATTGCAGGTAATCCGGTTCTTGCATTATCCGAAGAAGAACAAGATGCATTAGATGATGCATTATCAAAAGAATAAGAAAAGCAATAGAATACGTTATTTTGCGATATAATTGAAACATGTTACAACTAAGAGCAGAGTTCTTTGCAAAAACTCTGCTCTTATTATATAATGTCATTGTATATGGGAGATTTATGCATAGTTATTTACGATCAATAGGATTTAAGAATATTAATAGAGAGAAATTGTCGGAGATTTTTTATCTTGCCTCTAAGAATCCGACTGCTTATGAGATGGCGATGGATTCGGAGGGTAATGAATTTTCGGAGATTCGTTATGAGATAGCTCCGCATGCAGGTATAGCAATTCGCGGTAATTTTGATGAGGATGATAACTTCCGTAGGGAATATTATTTCCCATACTATGAAGCCACACTTCCAACATCGAATTCAACTGTTCATATTATCAAGGAGTCAGACCGCGAGTGCTACCAAGGTGTATTAGAAGACAACAACATAGCAATCGATGTAATATTTCATCTGCAGAATATGCTGCAATATCTTAACATTTTTGAGAAACGGACTACGTTTGCCCCAGCTAATGTCAGTCTATGTGGACTCTCTTATAATGCTAAGATAATTATGCCGATATACTCGGACGAATCAGTTAAGGCTAGGCGCTATAAGGCTAAGGTACTTCGAGATGAATGGATTGCCAAAGCCAAGGAAGGTGACGCCGATGCATATGAGAAGTTAACTATGGATGATATGGACAAATACGCTATGATATCTAAGCGTATTCAGAATGAGGATGTTCTTTCCATTGTTAGTTCAACCTTTATGCCGAGTGGAATTGAGAATGATAAATACATGATTATTGGCGATATTATTAATATCAAGACCTTGGTGAATTTGATTACTAAGCAGAATATTTATATTCTTACCGTTGATTGTAGTGATCTTAAGATGGATATATGTATTAACGAAGACGATTTATTTGGAGAGCCGGCCATTGGCAGACGCTTCAAAGGAACCGTATGGATGCAAGGTCAGGTTAACAACATTTGATATAAAATGATGTTTCACATCATATTTATATATGCCCTCTTAGTTAAATGGATATAACAAGTCCCTCCTAAGGATTAGTTATCAGTTCGATTCTGGTAGAGGGTGCAACTAAGAATTGGAGGGGCGAAAGCCCTTCCGATTGTATAAAATCATCTCATATAAGCTGGGGGAATTACAATGAGCAAAGAAAATACCAAAACAGACTCATCTAAGGCAACGTTCGAAGAGAGCGCAATGAAAGACAAGCTTAAAATTGTTTTTTGCGGAATTATCTTAATACTTCTTATATTAGCAGAAGTATATTCTCTAATCTTCTTTAATATTATAGTCGGCATCATAATTGGTGTATTGATTGCAATTGATGTATTCTTCTTAATCAGTTTTGCAATTGACTTAAGTCAGAAGAATAAACAATCCGAACAAAAAGAATATCAAGATTTGTACAATGCACAGAAGGCTTCTTACTTAGTAATCAGAAAGAGCTTTGATGAGCTTAATCAAAGAATGGATGCATTGGAGACAAAGACAGCCCTTCCCGCTGACGAAATTATTTCGGCGCAGAAAGCAGTTGCGAAGGTAACAATAAGCCGAAGCAAAGAAAATACTGATGCGCTTATGAATTCCAATGATGAATTGATTAATCATTTATTCACATTTGAAGAGAAGCTGGATTCCAATAATGAAAGCTTATTGGCTAAGCAGGAAGAGCTTCTGGGAGCAACCAGAGAGGAAATTCTTGAAAAGAACAGATTATTAGAACAAAAGGTAGAATCATTAAACGCTATAATTGATGGAATGCAAAATTCCGTTAGTGGTGTTCAGAATTCAGTCAGTGATATTAAGAAAGATATTGCCGGTCTTGAAGCAAGGGAACCGGTAGTACAAATGATGGCGCCACCGCAGATGGCTTATCAGCCTATGCCACAGATGGCGTATCAACCGATGCCCGGTGTTCAACCGGCTCCAATGCCTGTACCTACACCGGCACCACAGCCTGAGGCAGCGCCACAACCGGCACCTGCACCTAAGCCTGTACAACAGGCCGAGCCACCTGTTGCAGAAGAACCTGCGCCACAGCTTGAGCCTGAGCCGATACCGGAGCCTGTTGCAGAAGAACCTGCACCGGAGCCGGAACCCGAATCGATACCGGAGCCTGAGCCGGTAGCAGAAGAGCCTGCACCCGAGCCTGAGCCTGCACCGGAGCCTGAGCCGGCAGCAGAAGAGCTTGCACCCGAGCCTGAGCCTGCACCTGAGCCCGAGCCTGAACCTGCACCTGAACCGGAACCGGAACCTGCAGCAGACCCGTTTGCAGATATAGATACATCGGATCCTAATAAAGTTATGAGTCCGGATGATATTGCAGCGTTACTCGCAGCGGCTAATAGCGCAACAGAAGAAGCAGATGCTCTAGCTGCAGAGATAGAAGAGGAAGCAGAGGCTGAGCCAACACCTGAGCCGGAGCCTGAGCCTGAACCAGTACCTGAACCTGAGCCTGAGCCTGCACCCGAGCCTGAGCCTGCGCCCGAGCCTGAACCGGAACCTGCGGCAGACCCATTTGCAGGAATAGATACGTCAGATCCTAATAAAGTTATGACACCGGAGGAGATAGCGGCGATGTTAGATGCGGCTAATGCTGCAGCACCTGAGCCGGAGCCCGAACCTGAGCCTGAACCTGCTGCTGATAACACAGCTGATGTTCTCGCAGGTCTTGACACATCCGACCCTAATAAGGTAATGTCGCCCGAGGAGATACAAGCGTTATTTGCTAATTTGTAATCTTAAGTAAATTAATGCTTGCAATTTGTAAGGCATTACTATATAATAATCTTTGCGTCAAATGACGTGCGCGATTAGCTCAGCTGGCAGAGCACCTGACTCTTAATCAGGGTGTCCAGGGTTCGAACCCCTGATCGCGTAGAATAAGAGGAGTTACACGTTAGTGTAACTCCTCTTATTACTGATTAATTCTTGCCTCGTCGATGATTTCGAGTAGATTATTTCTTTTTGACTCAGATATATTAGAAGTGGAAGCCTCGATGTAATTAATTAGTTTGTCAATACGAAGTACTTCATAGGGTAATTCGATATTCTGTTTCACGCGAATTTCTTTATTACTTAATACAAGTATAGGCTTAACTTCAATAGAATTGTAGAAGATATTTTCTATTTGTAGTTTTTCTGCGGTAATTTGATCTGTAGGTGAGGTTAAGTCACGCTTCTTATTATTTTTTCGAATAATCCAATTGTCTCCCTCATCTATAAATAGAACAGAATAACTTGATAATCCGTCTGTCATACCAAAAGCCTTAGTTTCAATGATAAATACGCCGTTTGTACCAATAACTATATGATCAAATTCTTTTGTAGTATCTTGATATTTAAGGACGGGACCGTTTATTACGTAATAGTTATTCTTGTCCAATTGATCGAGAATAGTGCGAACATCATTTTCACCGATATTTCCGACTTGTTTTCTAATATAATCGTCTTCGTCAACTTCTTTGTTTTTGAGTTTGCTGTCTCTGGTTTCGTACAGGGGGCGTTTATCTACACCCTTGACTCCTTTGGATAACATAAAGGCTCGATAGCTTTCTTTATCCTCAACACTTATATTTGGATTGGGGATAATAATATTGAAAAATATTCCCTTAAGGTCACCTTTTTCTTTACCGAGGTAGTCACGATAAACTACTTTACCGTTCCGGCGCCTATAATATCCGCCTTCATATTTTCTAATGAAATTAAAAAAATCATCAAAATCTTCTTTAGAGCAGTAGGGTTTCATCTTATTTTTTGCACTTTGAAAATCTGCTTCAGTAAGTGAATTTGAATCAGAGGTACGCTTAGAACGTATAATTATCACGGCAATAGTTATTAATATAATAACAGCAGCTATTATTGCAATAATATAAATAGTCATAAAATCCTCCTTTTAGAATATAGGTTTAGCGATAAGTTTATGTATCGGATTGCCGTTGGCTGAGAACTTAGCTTCGTATTCCGTCATGATATTACCTTCATTAAGTTTGGGTTCATTATGTAAATCATAAGTATATTCGCATAATTCCCATAGGTCAGATTCATTAATGGTTTCCAGTGAATAATCAAAAAGTGAAGTATTATCTGTCTTGAATTCCAGGCTACCGTCATGTTTAATAATGTCATGATAAACTTGTAAAAATCTTGGCGAAGTCAGTCTTCTCTTAGCATGTCTGTCCTTTGGCCATGGATCTGAAAAGTTAAGATATATCTTAGAAATCTCCTCTGAACCGAAATATTCACACAGACGAAGCGCGTCAGTTCGCATAAATCTTATATTATCCAGTGGATGCTCTTCTAATTTATGAACTGCTTTAATGAGAACAGAAGCATATCGATCCATTCCGATGTAATTTACATCGGGATTATTTTGCGCCAATTCAGTGATGAATTTACCCTTGCCCATACCTATCTCGATATGCAAGGGATTATCATTATGGAAAATGTTATTGCACCAATTACCCTTATTCTCCGAAGTTTCATCTACTGTAAATTCTGAC